>CAIQJJ010000812.1 GCA_903872065.1 uncultured Anaerolineales bacterium
CGAAGCGTGAGCTTGTCGAAGCGTGAGCTTGTCGAAGCGTGAGCTTGTCGAAGCGTGAGCTTGTCGAAGTGTTACCGAAGCGCCATCCTTCGACAATCCTTCGACAAGCTCAGGATGCCTGGATGCCTGATGCCTTCCGCATAGGCGCGCTGAGCTTGTCGAAGCGTGAGCCTGTCGAAGCGCCTCTAGAAATCGGCGCGAACAACTGCCAACGGACTTTGGGAACGGATTAAGCGGATTTGGCCCCCGCGACGAGAAATTGGCATACCGGAGCATCCGTTCAATCTGTTCTACATCCTATTGACAGCTTTTCCACTGCCCTCGCCTCCAGATTTGGAACTGCCGGCGAGGAGCGTAACGGTTTGTATAAGGCTTTCACGATGAGTGGTTTTAACTGGCTTTGCTTCCAATCTGCGAAATCTTTGGATGACTTTTTTACAAATTGCGATACGCTCACGAAATATCCAGCGATCATTCCTTACCTGTGCTAAAATAAATTGATACGTGATCCTCCAACCAGTGTAAACTCCATTCTTAAGGGATTCCTATGCCTGCCCTCACATCCCTCCCTGTTCCACCTCGCATCCAGCAGCTCAAAGACGAATTATTTGCCGCCTCCACGCGGTTCTGCTTTGCCCGCGCCGAGATCGTCACCCGTTCCTATCAGAAGAGTGAAGGCCAGCCCTCCGCCTTGCGCCGCGCCCAGGCCTTGTACGATGTCTTGACCCAGGTACCGATCTTCATCCGCCCCGGCGAACTGATCGTTGGCCAACGCGCCGAACTCTTGGCCGGGCGCGCCGTTTACCCTGAATTTCACCTGCACGGCCTATCCCAGGCGAACACCCCGCCCGAAGTATGGGATTACTGGCATGGCAGGACATTGGGCGATATTGTGCGCCGCGCCCATCCCGAACGGCTGCGCCTGGCAGAGCGTGAACTGGCCGCCGGCTACGTCACCAGCACTGACAGCGGCTTTGGCCATGTCATCGTAGATTACGAAAAGGCGCTCCGCCGCGGCTTTCGCGCCATCATTGCCGAGGCCCAAGATTTATTGCTCGATACGCCTGAGACCGATCCCGAAGGGCGCGCGTTCTTACAGGGAGTGGTGATTGCTGCGGAGGGGTTAATTGCCTGGGCGGCGCGCTATGCAGACCTGGCCGAATCCCAGGCGGCGGACGAGACCGATCCTCAACGGCGGGCGGAACTGCTGCAAATCGCCTGGACCTGCCGCCATGTCCCTGGCGAGCCGGCCCGCAACTTCACCGAGGCGCTGCAAAGCTTCTGGCTTGTACACATCGCCTTGCACATTGAACAGTTCGGCTGGTCTATCTCCGCCGGCCGTTTCGATCAGTACATGTTTCCGTTCTACCAGCGCGATATCGCCTCTGGAGCGTTGACCCAGGAGCAGGCCTGGGAACTGCTGCTCAACCTGTGGGTCAAATTTATGGAGAATGTGGACAGCGGCGTTAAAGAGACCGTTTTTCAAAACCTGACCCTGGGCGGCCAGGATCGCTATGGCAGCGATCAATCCAATGAGCTTTCACGCCTCTGCCTGCAGGCGACCGTGGCGCTGCACTTCAACCAGCCGGCGCTCTCGGTGCGCTGGCACGAACAGATTGACCCCGAATTTTGGCGGCAGGTTCACGCCGCTTTGTCCGAAGGCCTGGGACTGCCGGCCTTGTTCAACGACTCGGTCATCATCCCTGCCTTGCGCGCCCAGGGGGTCACGGCCGAAGACGCGGTTGGCTATGGCCTGGTGGGCTGCGTCGAGGCCAGCGTGCCAGGCAAAGAGCAGGGCGTCACCGCCGGCGGCCATATCAACCTGGCCAAGGCCCTGGAATTGGCGCTGAACCAGGGGCGCTCACTGATTACCGGCGAACTGATCGGCTGGCCGACCGCCGATCCGGCGACCTTCCAGGATTTTGAGCATCTCTGGCGCGCCTACTGCACCCAGGTCGAGTACCTGGCTGGTCTGAACATCCTCGCCTCGCACATCGCCGGCGAGGCGCAGAAGCAGTATGGACACTGCCCGCTGATGTCTTCGCTGCTGGATGACTGCCTGGCGCGGCGGCGCGACCTGGTCTTTGGCGGCACGCGCTATAACCTGCCCGGCATTGGCATCTTTGGCCCTGCGAATGTCTGCGATGGCATGATGGCCATCCGGCGCTGGGTGTGTGAGGAGCGCCGCCTGACCTGGGGCGAACTGCGCCAGGCTTTGCTGGACGATTTTGTCGGGCAAGAGGCTTTGCGGCAGTTGTTGTCGCAGCGCACCCCGCGCTTTGGCAATGATCTGCCTGAAGTGGATGAATGGATCAATCGCATCAACGCCGTCCATGCAGATTTCTGCGCCAAACACGTCGACTCGCGCAATGGGCGTTACACTTGCGGCGTTTGGCCGGTCAACACTCATGTCCATGCCGGTCAGTGGACGGGCGCGACGCCCGATGGCCGCCATAAGGGCGCGCCGCTGGTGGATGGAGTCGGCGCCTGCCAGGGCGCCGATCGCAAAGGCCCAACTGCCCTCTTGCAATCGGTGGCGCGCTTAAACAACATCGAACATTGGCCCGCTGGCAACACCTGCAACATCAAATTTTCCGCCAGCAGCGTCCATACCGCGGATGGAGTGGATCAAATGATGAACTTGTCATCCGCCTTTATGCGCCTGGGTGGGCAGGAACTGCAGGTCAACGTGGTGGATGCCGGCACCCTGCGCGCCGCCATGGATCACCCGGAGGCCTACCGCGATTTAATTGTGCGCGTGGCTGGCTACAGCGCCTATTTCACCCAGCTTAGCCCGGCGGTCCAGGCCGAGATCCTCTCGCGCACCGAGCAGACAGTGTAGAAAGAATGCCTCGCTGGAAGCGTCCCACTCGCCAGCCGTGTTTTGCCTGCCTCGCCGCGGCGCTTGGCATCCTATGCGTGTGCCTGCCCGTCCTGGCCGCGGATCCCCGGCGCTTATACCTCCCCCTGATCCTCAAATCCCTGCCCATTTTCTCGCCAACTCCCTCGGTGGGGCGGGTCTTGATCTCTGAAGCGCTGGTCAACCCGGCCGCGATCGAACCGGATGCCGAATGGATTGAACTATACAACGCCGGCGGCGCCGCGGTAGACCTTTCCGTCTACAAACTGGGCGATGAAGAGACCCCGGCTGGCAGCGAAGGGATGATGCAGTTCCCTGCCGGCGCCTGGCTGCAGCCCGGCCAGGTGATCGTCGTCGCCAACCAGTCATCCGTCTTTGCCGCCTGGTATGGGTTTTTGCCTGATTATGAACTGCTGGATACTGATGCTCGCGTGCCGGATTTGTTCAAGTATTACGCCTGGGCTGAGCGCGGGATCGAGTTGACCAATGGCGGCGATGAGCTTTTGCTCCTGGATGGGGACGATCAACCAGCGGATGGATTGGCCTGGGGCGCTTCGCTTTGGCCCTTGATGCAGCCGGCTCTGTCATCGCCGCCGGATGGGGCCTCGTTTGAGCGCCGCCCGGCCTGGCAAGACACCGACGCCGCCCTCGATTGGGTGCTGCAAGGCCAGCCTGCGCCGGGGAAGGTGAATTTGACCGCCCTGCCGGCCGCCGCCTCGCCTACCCCGACGCCCTCTGCCGCCAACCCCTCGGCAACACCTTCTAACACGCTCACCGCTGCTTCCACGCCTTTTTTGCAACCCTCGCCGACGTTGTCATCAACCCCCTCGCCGATATTCTCGTTAACTCCCTCGCCATCGGCGCTTGCCACACTGACCCCCACTGCTACCCGAACGGTTAAAACGACGCGCACCCATACCCCCTCTCCAACCTTGACGCCTACCTCAACCCTCGTCCCCAACCTGGCGATTAACGAAATCAACGCCGACCCTGGCGGCGATGCCAATGGGGACGGCGTGTGGGATACCTCTCAAGACGAATTTGTCGAGATTGTCAATTTGACGGCTGCGCCGGTGGACCTCAGTGGTTGGACGCTCCATGACTCAATCATTGTCCGGCACATCTTTCCGCCAGGCAGCATTCTTGCCCCCTACCAGGCGGCCCTGGTCTTTGGCGGAGGCGCGCCGCAAGGAGATTTCGGCGGCAGCCTGGTGCAGACCGCTTCCACCGGATATTTAACCCTGGGCAATTCCGGCGATACCGTCGCGCTAAAAACACCCCACAGCCTGCCCTTTCTGGCGTATGCTTACGGTGAGGAGGCCGGTCAGGGGCAGTCCTTGACGCGCGACCCAGATTTTACTGGCGGATTTATTCCACACACCCAGGCCGCTGCAGCCGGCGGGCGCATTTGCTCTCCTGGTGTGAAGATTGATGGGACGCCCTTCAGCAGCTCCCGCTGAACCTCCACCAGAGCGACGCTTAACCGACCTGCGCTTCCACCTTGCGCACCACCATCACCACTTTGCCCTGCACCTCCACCGTGCGCGGGTCCTCGATGTAAATGGGATCCATGGTGGGGTTCGCGGGCTGCAAGCGCACGCGGCCATTTTCCAGGAAGAAATATTTCAACGTGGTCTCATCGCGGTCGTTGAGCCAGATCGCAACCAGTTCGCCGTTGCGCGCCTGCTGAACCGGCTTCATAATCACGATATCGCCCTCGTTGATCATCGCATCAATCATTGAATTGCCTTGCACTTCCAGCGCGTACAACCCTTCACCTTTTTCTCGGGGGGGCAGCATCGAAAGCGCCACATCCACAAAGCTCTCCGCGTCGTAGTAATTGAAGTCGGAGGCCGGTACGGGGGCCGGGGCGCTGGCGACGATGCGCCCCATCACGGGCAGGCGCAGGAAATCGCTGAGCGTTTCGCGCACGGCTTTGGCAGCCTGTTTCATCACTGGTTCTGGCGCAGGTTCCTCCGGCGGCTTGACCAGGCGGATCCCCCGCGAAACATTGCCGTCGCGTTCGATGTAACCCATTTCTTGCAGTTGGTTAAGGTAATAATTGGCGACAGACGTGGAGGAAATGGCCGCCTCATCGCAGATTTCGCGGATCGTTGGTGGATAGCCTTTGTCTCTCTGAGAGTGATCCAGCACCTCTAAAATTTTTCGCTGCCGTTCAGTTAATGTGGTTGAACGGTGTCGGCTCATCATGGCAGAACTCCTTTTCGGCGTAGAATCTATGCCTTAATAATTCGTCTTTTTGTTCTAAGAAATATGATACACGAACATCCGTTCTGTGTCAAGATGAAATTTCGAAAACATTTTATGGATTTCGCCTCCTCTGCGGTAAAATGGAGGCATCTTGTCATGGTTCAATAAGGATGTGAGCGATGTCGTATAAACTGATTGATGGAAAAGCGCATGCGCAGGTGATTAAAGACGATGTCCGCGCCCGGGTCTGTCTCCTCAAAGACTGCGGCTGGCAGCCTCACCTGGTTTCAATAGATATTGGCGGCAACCCGGCGGTGGCCCTGTATATCAACAACCAGCGGCGCGCCTGCGAGCAGGTGGAGATTGATTTTGAAAACCGCCACTACCCGGCCGATATTACTCAGTTAGAGATGCTGGCCGCCATCCAATCGCTCAATGTTGACCCGCGCGTGACCGGCATTATTTTGCAGCGTCCCCTGCCGCGCCACCTGGATTTGAAGGAACTGCAAAATGCCATTCACCGCACCAAGGATGTGGAAGGCATGAACGCCGCTAACATCGGCAAGATTGTCTATGGCGATTCGCTCCTGGGGCCGTGCACTTCGCTGGCTTCGGTGGCTCTGCTGCGCGCCACCGGCTTGGCCTTGCCCGGTTTGGAAGTGGTGGTTGTGGGGCATTCGGAGATCGTTGGCAAACCAGTGGCGCTCCTGCTTATGGAAGAACTGGCCACCGTGACGATTTGCCACCACGCCACGCGCAACCTGGCCTACCATACCCGCCAGGCGGATGCTTTGATCGTCGCGGTGGGCAGGCCAGGCTTGATCACCGGCGGCATGATCAAACCCGGCGCCGCCATCATTGATATTGGCATCAATCAGATCGAGGTCGCCAATCCGGATGGGACGACGACCAAAAAGATCGTCGGGGACGTAGATTTTGAGAGCGTCTATGACGTTGCCGGCTGGATCACTCCCGTGCCAGGCGGGGTGGGGCCTGTGACTGTCGCCATCCTGCTGCGCAACACTGTCCTTGCCACCGAACGCCAAAAACAACACTACGAACTAAACATGCGCTCCTGACGAGCTGAAAGCAATCAGGGACTTTTCTGAGAAGACAGATTCGTGTATAATATGGGGGCTTCACAGACAAATGAATAATGCTTTGGGGCTGTGGCGGAACTGGCAGACGCAGGGGACTTAAAATCCTCCGAGGGTGACACCTCTTGTGGGTTCGATTCCCACCGGCCCCACCTTGGTTGGTTCAGGCGGCGTTTCAGAGAAGCGCCTCACTTCGTGAGACTCTGGAAAGCCGCCGCCTTGTTTAAAAACTCCTGCTGCTTTGTTGGAATTCATCTATGACCCAGGACTTATTACTTACTATTGATAATGGTTCGCAGTCAGTGCGCGCCCTCATCTTTGATTTGCAGGGTAACTTGCTGTCCGGCATCCGCAAGCCGATCGCGACGTATTCTTTTCCACAGCCGGGTTGGGTTGAGCAAGACCCCGAACTTTACTGGCAGTTGGTCTGCGGCGCTTGCCAGGAATTGTGGGCCGCCCCTGGCGGCGCCGCTCTGCGTCAGCGCATCGCCGGCGTCGCCGTTACAACCAAACGTTCCACCGTCATCAATGTGGATGCGCATGGCAAACCGCTGCGCCCCGCCATCACCTGGATGGATCAACGCCGCACCCCAGGCGTCAAGCCGGTTGGCGGCCTGTGGGGCCTGGCGTTTCGCCTTTCTGGCATGAGCGAGACGGTCGCTTACTTGCAAGCCGAAGCGGAAGCTAACTGGTTGATGAAATATCAGCCCGAGGTGTGGCAGGCCACCCATAAATACCTGCTCCTTTCCGGCTTTCTGACCCACCGCTTGACCGGGCGTTTTGTCGATTCGTACGCCTGCCAGGCTGCTTACATTCCCTTCGATTATAAAAATTTGTGTTGGGCGAACAAATTTGATTGGAGGTGGCAGGCGGTGCCGATGCGCCCCGCGATGCTTCCTGATCTATATCCGCCGGCCGCGCCCCTGGGCGAAATTACATCCCAGGCGGCTGAGGCCACGGGCATCCCGGTCGGCTTGCCCGTCATTGCTGCCGCGGCGGATAAAGCCTGTGAAGCTATTGGCGCCGGCTGTTACGAGTCGCATATCGGTTGTTTGAGTTATGGTTCTGCCGCCACAATTAACACCATTCACCAGCGTTATATCGAGGTTATCCCCCTCATCCCCCCGTATGCCGCGGCCATTCCCGGCGCCCACAGCCTGGAAATCCAGATTTTTCGCGGCTTTTGGATGGTGAGCTGGTTTCGCGACGAATTTGCCCATTTTGAGCAGCAAGTGGCGCAAGCGCGCGGCTTGCCCCCCGAAGCCTTGTTTGATGACCTGATCAACCGCGTTCCGCCTGGCTCAATGGGCCTGGTTTTGCAGCCCTATTGGGCGCCGGGTCTTAAGCAGCCCGGCCCTGAAGCCAAAGGCGCCGTCATCGGTTTTGGCGATATTCACACCCGCGCCCATTTGTATCGCGCCATTCTCGAGGGGTTGGCCTATGCGCTGCGCGATGGCAAAGAGCGCACCGAGAAGCGCAGCGGCGCGCCGATTACCGAACTGCGCGTCGCCGGCGGTGGTTCGCAATCCGATGCCGCCATGCAAATTACCGCCGATGTCTTTGGCCTGCCGGCGGCCCGCCCGCACTTGTTGGAAGCCTCTGGCCTGGGCGCGGCGATTGACCTGGCGGTGGGCCTTAAGTTGCATCCCGATTTCGGCACTGCCATTCGCGCCATGACTCGCATCAGCCGCGTTTTTGAGCCTGACCCGCGCGCCAGCGCCATTTACGATGGTCTCTATCAACGCGTCTACCAACAGTTATACAAACGCCTCAAGCCGCTTTACGAAGAGATCCGCGAGATTACCGGTTACCCCGATCGCTCATGAATTTGCGCAACGGATTTCCCCCTTGTGGGGTTAACATATATCTATGATTCTATATTGCTTCCAGGAGTTCCCTCATGCCTAAAATTACGATTGTCACCGATAGTACTGCATACCTGCCCCCGGCGGTGCTCAAACAGTACGATATTCAGGTTGCCCCGTTGTTTGTCAATTGGGATGGCGTCTCATATTTGGACGGAGTGGATATTCACCCTGCTGAGTTTTACACCCGCCTGGCCAGGTCAAAAACCATGCCTACCAGTTCGCAGGTGCCGGTTTCTGCATTTCAGAAAATCTTTGCCGATTTGATCGCCCGCGGAGATTCCATCCTGGCGATTACCATTTCATCTAAACTTTCCGGCACGTTGGATTCGGCCATCCAGGCCAAAGCCTCTTTTCCAAATGCCAGCATCGAATTGTTTGACTCACTTGCCACTACCCTGGGCACGGGAGTGCAGGTATTGGTCGCTGCCCGCGCCATCGAAAAAGGCGCCAGCCTGGCCGACTGTAAGACCATTTTGGAAGGCGCCCGCGCCAAAAGCGGCATTCTGATTACAGTGGATACGTTGGAATTTTTGCACCGCGGCGGGCGCATCGGCGGTGGGGCGCGCTTCTTGGGCACCGCCCTCAACCTCAAGCCGATCCTGGCTTTGGGCGAGCAGACCAGCGGCAAGATCGAAGCGGTTGAACGTGTGCGCACGCGCAGCAAAGTTTTGAGCCGCATGGTTGAAGTGATGGCTGAACGCTTGAATGGGCGTAAACTGGCCTACGCCGCGACCGTCCACGCCAACGCCCTGGTAGATGCTCAGGCGGTGATTGACCAGGTGAAGGCCAAGTTTCACCCCGCTGAGACCATGATCGCTGAAGTCAGCCCTGTCATTGGAACCCACACCGGGCCTGGTACAGTAGGATTGATCTACCTGGCAGAATAGCGCATGAGATTGTATCCTTCGCTTGGGGTGCAGTCGCCTCAAATTCTATTGCCGCGCCAAGGAGTTAACCTGACCAGGTGGGCAGTGATCGCCTGCGATCAGTTCACCTCCCAGCCCGATTATTGGTGTCAGGTGGAGGATCTGGTGTTGGAGGAGCCATCTACCCTGCACTTGATCCTCCCCGAAGTGTATCTGGATGGGCCAGACCTGGATGGGCGCACATTGGCGATCCAGGCGAAAATGTGGCGCTATCTTCACGACAATACCCTCCAGGCTTATGATGGCATGGTCTATCTCGAACGCAGCCTGGGCGCCAAAACCCGCCGCGGTCTGGTTTTGGCGTTGGACCTGGAGCGCTACGATTATCGCAAGGGGGCCGCCACGCTCATCCGCGCCACTGAAGGCACCATTATCGAACGCATTCACCCGCGTTTGCGCATTCGCGATGGCGCAGTCTTGGAACTGCCCCACATCCTGGTGCTGATTGACGACCCGCAGGGGACGGTCATCGAGCCCCTGGCGCAGCAGCGGGATTCTCTGCCTCTTCTCTACGATTTTGAATTGATGCTGGGCAGCGGCCATTTGCGCGGCCATTGGGTCAACGATCTCGGCCTGGAGCAAAAGCTGATCCAGGCTTTGGAGCGCCTGGCCGATCCACAGGTCTTTGCTGCGCGCTACGACCTTGCTCCCGATGTCCCCGTGATGTTGTTTGCTATGGGGGATGGCAATCATTCTTTTGCCACCGCCAAAACGCTCTGGGAACGCAACAAGGCCCGCCTGGGGATGGATCATCCAATGCGCTACGCCCTGGTCGAAATTGAAAACATCCACGATCCCGGCCTGACTTTTGAACCCATCCACCGCGTGGTTTTCAGGTTGCAAGTAGATATTCTGGCCGATTTAAAGGCGGTTTTTGGGGATAACCTGATCTATACCCCGCTGGCTGACTGCGCTGAGATGGCGCGGCGCGTCGACGAGGCGCAGTCATCTTTCCATACCATAGGGCTGATCACTGCCTCCGGCGGCGGCTTGCTCGAAATTGCCCATCCCTCAGCCAATATTGCAGTTGGGACGCTGCAAAACTACCTGGACGATTTCATGCAGCAGGGCAAGGCCGAAAAAATAGATTATGTGCATGGGCGGACGGTGGTCTGTCAGTTGGGCAGCCAACCTCACAACGCCGGTTTTTACCTGCCCGTCATTGATAAGAGCGATCTTTTCAAAACGGTCATCCTTGATGGCGCTCTGGCGCGCAAAGCGTTTTCGATGGGCGAAGCGCACGAGAAGCGCTTCTATCTGGAGTGCCGCCGCCTCTGCGAGTAGCCCTTGCCTCTGCGAGCAGCCCTCGCCTGGCGCAGCGCGGCTTTTCCCCCTGAGAAGCGAAATTTAAATCGCCTCCGGGGTATAATGTCCCCTATGGATATTTTCTTTCAAGACCCCTCCGTCATCCCCCTCCCTCCATCCGAAGTGCGCATCCAACATCTCGAAGCTGTTCTGGCGGCGGATCAGCGGCGGGTGCACATTGCCCTGGAATTGACCCCTTTTCAACAAAAACCCAGCCTTGAATTGACCCTCCAGGATGCGCACGGCGACGAGTTGGCGCAAACCTTGATCATCGAGACCATGACTCCCGGCCTTGAGCTGACCATGCACTTGCGCCCGGCGCGCGCCGCCCAGCCTTTGCCTCCCTTCTCCCTTGTCGCCCTGCTCTTCTACACCGCGCCTCTGTTGCCGGATGCCTCTCGTTTGCCCGAACGCCAGGTTGTGCATCAGATGCAAGCCGCTGTTTTGTCTGGCGCGTGATCTGTTCGGCCTATCCTATCCATGAAACCCCTTCTTCGCCTCCGCATCTACCTCCGTCCTTATGTGGGGCAAATGCTCCTTTCCCTGTTGATCCTGCTCACGCTGACTGGCCTGGGCATGGTGACGCCGGCCGTCATTCGCCAGGTAATTGATATCGGGATTGCCCGCGCCGAAGTTTTCTTTCTCGTTCAGATGGCGCTGCTCTTGTTGGTCATTGGCCTCCTGCGCGCCGTCCTGGCTTATTTCAGCCGCTACCTCAACGAGTGGATCGCCAATCACGTCGGCTACGACATCCGCAACCGTTTGTACAACCATATCCAACATTTGTCGTTTGCCTATCATGATCATTCGCAAACCGGGCAGTTGATCAGCCGTTGCATCGAAGACGCTCGCGCCGTGGAACGCTTCACCGGCGGCTCGCTGATCGAACTGATCCGCATTACCATGATGGTGATCGGCATCACGATTTTGTTGTTCAGCGACAACCCCCGCCTGGCGGCCATCGCCTTGCTGCCGGTCATCCCGTTGATTCTGCTCAGCATTGATTTCGGGCGGCGCATTGGCGGCTTCTTCTACGCCGTGGATAGCGCCCAGGGCGATCTTTCGGCGCGTTTGCAAGAGAATGTTTCGGGGGTGCAGGTGGTGCGCGCCTTTGCCCGCGAGCAGCATGAAATTGAGCAGTTTGGCAAATTCAATCGCAAGGTGTTCAACGCCCGCGTGCGCGCCAATGCCGAGTGGTCGAAGATTATGCCCACCAGCACCGTCTTGATCGGCCTCGGCACTGTGCTGATTTTGTGGTTTGGCGGCGAAATGGTGCTGCGCGGCGAAATGACCATCGGCGAATTGGTCGCTTTTAACGGCTATGTTCTGATGCTCGCTGGCCCGGTCGGCCAGCTTACCTGGCTGGTGAACGCCGCCGGCGAAGCCATTGCCGGCGCCCGGCGCACCTTTGAAGTGTTGGACACCGCGCCAGAGATTCGCTCCCCCGATCCCGCCTTGGCCGCTCCGCTGCCGCCGGACGCCCAGATCGCCGGGCGGGTGGAGTTCGAGCATGTCAGCTTTAATTACCAGGGCGAATCAGCCCATGCCCTGAACGATCTCAACGTGTGTGTGCAGCCGAACCAGATTGTGGCTCTGATCGGCGCTACCGGTTCAGGCAAAACCTCCTTTGTGAATTTGATCCCGCGCTTCTACGATGTGTCTTCAGGCGTGGTGCGGGTGGATGGGATGGATGTCCGCTCTTTAGACCTGGTGTGGCTGCGGCGGCAGATCGGCATTGTGCTGCAAACCTCTCTGTTGTTCTCAGTCAGTGTGCGCGAAAATATCGCCTACGGCCGGCCCGAGGCCACATTGGATGAGGTCGTCAAAGCCGCTCAGGCTGCCCAGGCGGATGAATTTATCCGCCAGCTGCCGCAAGGCTACGATACGGTGGTCGGTGAGCGCGGGATCACGCTTTCTGGCGGACAGCGCCAGCGCGTCGCCATTGCGCGCGCCTTGCTGCTCAACCCGCGCATCTTGATCTTGGACGACTCGACCTCCAGCGTGGATACGCAGACCGAGCGCCTGATTCAGAAAGCGTTGGATCGGCTGATGGAAGGGCGCACGACCTTTGTGATTGCGCATCGCCTCTCAACAGTGCGCCGCGCCGATCTGATCCTGGTGCTGGAAGGCGGCCGGATTGTCGAACGCGGGACGCATCACGAACTGTTGCAGCAAATGGGGCGCTACCGCGAGATTTACGATTTGCAGTTGCGCGATCAAGAGCGTTTCCATGAAGAAATGGAAGCTTTGCAGCGCGCCCAGGCGGATGACGCGCAGGATGCGGAGCCGCGCCGCCCCGGCAGTGGGATGAAAAAGGAACCGGTTGTTGAATAAGGCCTGGGGTCGCTCATGAGTCGTGAAGAGAAATCCGCCGGCGCAGCCTGGCCCATCTCGATCCCGCCGCGCTTTTTGGAGCGTATGGCGGCCGCCCTGGGCGACGAATTTGCCCAGTTTGCCGCCATTTACGCCGCGCCGCCCGTGCATGGCTTGCGCGTCAACACCTTAAAACTGACCCCGCCTGAATTTCAGGCCATCGCCCCTTTTGATCTGACCCCGATCCCCTGGTCGCCGGCCGGCTTTCTGATTGCCGATGAATCCCGCCCAGGGAAACATCCCTATCACGCCGCCGGCCTATACTATCTGCAAGACCCCCATGCCCAGGCCGCGGCTGAGATTTTAGCGCCCCAACCCGGTGAGCGCGTCCTCGACCTCGCCGCCGCGCCCGGCGGCAAGACCACTCACCTGGCCAGCCGCATGCAGGGCGAGGGGCTGTTGGTGGCCAATGAGATCAAAACCAAACGCATTGGCCATCTGATCAGTAATTTAGAGCGTTGGGGTGTGCGCAACGCCGCCATTACCAATGAGACCCCCGAACGCCTGGCGGAGTTTTTCGGGCCGTTTTTCGACCGCGTCCTGGTGGATGCGCCGTGTTCGGGCGAGGGCATGTTCCGCAAAGACCGCGCCGCCCGCGAAGATTGGAGCGAAGAAATGATCGCCGGCTGCGCTTTGCGCCAGGCGGCCATTTTGCATTATGCCGCCCGCCTGGTGCGCCCCGGCGGCTGGCTGTGTTATTCCACCTGCACATTTGCCCCCGAAGAAGACGAGACCGTGGTCGCCAACTTCCTGGCTGAACATCGCGACTTTGAGTTGGCGCAGACCGAGGGCCGGCATTTGCCCCAGGCGTTTGCCGGCTCGCCGGCCATGCTGCGCTTGTGGCCGCATCACTCGCCCGGCGAGGGTCATTTTATCGCCCTCTTGCGCCGCAGCGCCCACGCTCCTGGCCGGCCGGCGGAGGCGCATCCCCCGGCGCATTTCGCCGGGAGTCTGCCGCGCCCGGTGCAAACCGCGTGGAACGCCTGGTGCGCCCAAAATTTGACCGCTCCCTTGCCGGTCGCGCCGGTTTTGTGGGGCTCGCGTTTGTATGCGCTGCCAGACGCCTTGCCCGATCTGCATGGGCTGCGGGCGCTGCACCCCGGCTGGTGGTTGGGTGAGGTCAAGAAAGATCGCATCGAACCCTCGCACGCCCTGGCGCTGGCGTTGAAAGCCAGCGAGGCGCGCCAGGTGTTGGCCCTGCCATTCGAATCGCCTCACCTGCTGCAGTACCTGCGCTGCGAGACCTTCCAATCCGCCGGGGAAGATGGCTGGACTTTGGCGGCGCTCGCCGCCCCGCTGTCTGCCGCGCTGCCGCCCGCCGCGCCGGCATTGACCCCTGCCGTCTTTCCGCTTGGCTGGGGCAAGCGGGTGAAGGGCGTTCTGAAAAATCATTATCCACGTGGTCTGATGTGGCTGTAGAAAACGGATAGGCTTTCAATTTGCTATGACCCCTCCTCCTCCTCCCTCCGACGACATTCTCATGAAGGGTTATGATCCAGATGTGACCCGCCGCTTGATTGGCTTTGCGCGTCCCTACACTGGCCTGCTGCTGATTTCGTTGCTGCTGATGGTGCTTTCTTCATTGGCCTCGGTCCTCCAGCCTTACCTGGTCAAGGTGGCTCTGGATTCCGGTTTGAGCGGCGGCGCTCTGGATGTGCTGCGTCAGGCGGTTGTCTTTTACATTGCGGCGCTGCTCGTCCAGTGGGTGACAGTGTTTGTGCGCGTCAATTTGATGGTGCGCGTCGGGCAGTCCTTCATTTTCGATTTGCGCCAGGCGCTCTTTGTCCATCTTCAGAATCTCTCTTTGTCCTTTTACAACCATTATTCGGTTGGGCGGGTGATCACGCGCGTCATGAATGACGTGGGGGTGCTGCAAGAATTCGTCACCTGGACTGTGCTGGCCGTGGCGCGCGATTTTTTCACCCTGATCGGCATCATTGTGGTCATGCTCGGCATGAATCTCCGGCTTTCTTTAATCACCTTCGTCACTTTGCCGATCATGGTCGTCATTACCCTGGTCTTTAAAAAATATGCGCGTGAAAATTATCGTAAAGTGCGCGCCGCCATCAGTTGGGTCAACTCCGTCTTGGCCGAAAATATCAACGGGGTGCGCGTGGTGCAGGCCTTTTCGCGCCAGGCGGTCAATTACCAGCGTTTCAGCCAGGAAGTGAACAAAAATAACCTGGATACCAACCTGCGGGCGGCGCGCATTGCGGCTTTATACCCCTCTGCCATTGACTTCATCGGTTCGGCGGCGGTCGCTTTGGTGGTTTGGTTGGGCGGCGCGGCCGTGCTGGGCGATTCGATCACCCCCGGCGTGTTGGTCGCTTTTGTGGTCTATATCGAGCGTTTCTTTGAACCGATCCGCGACCTGAGCAACCGCTACGATTCTTTTCAATCCACCATGGCCGCCGGCGAACGCATTTTCGGCTTGTTAGATGCCCCCATCGAAGTGCGGGATGACCCGGCCGCCCAGGACATGCCCCCCATCCGCGGCGAGGTCGTGTTTGACCGGGTCACTTTCCACTATACCGATCAGACGCCCACCGTGCCAGCCGGCGCTCAACCCGCCCGTTCCGCTGCCCCATCCAGCGAACCGCCGGCGGATGTCTTGTGTGAGATTTGCTTGAAAGTTAACCCCGGTGAGACGGTGGCGCTGGTGGGCGAGACCGGCGCTGGCAAATCCACCCTGGTCAAACTGATCTCGCGGTTTCACGATCCCAGCGAGGGTCGCGTCCTGATTGATGGCTATGATCTGCGCCGGGTAACGCAGCAAAGTTTACGCCGCCAGATGGGAATTGTGCTGCAAGACCCCTTCTTGTTCAGTGGCTCAGTTCAAGAGAACATTCGCTTTGGTCGCCTGGAGGCCAGCGAGGCGGAGATCGAGGCCGCCGCGCAGGCCGTCGGCGCTCACTCATTTATTACCAGGTTGCGCCAGGGCTACGCGACTTCGGTTGAAGAAGGTGGGACGGGGCTTTCGGTGGGGCAGCGGCAGTTGGTTTCTTTTGCCCGCGCCCTGTTGGCCGACCCGCGCATTTTGATTTTGGATGAAGCGACCTCCAGCGTGGATACGCAGACCGAGCGCCTGATCCAGGCCGCCCTGGCGCGCCTGCTCAAGGGGCGCACTGCCTTTGTCATTGCGCATCGCCTCTCGACGGTCGTCCACGCCGACCGGATCGTCGTGATTCAAGGCGGGCAAATTGTCGAGCAGGGGACGCATTCCGAATTATTGGCCCTGGGAAATGTTTACGCGGGGTTGTACGCAATGGGCTTTGAGGAGTAAAATCACGCTATGAACAAACGCGATCTTCTCCTCTCTCTGATTCCCCCTTCTCGTCCCCCTGCCTACACCCCGGCCGCCTTCTTTCTGCACTTCGATCCGGCGTTCCAGCGTGGCCAGGCAGCCGTGGAGAAACACCTCGAATATTTTCACTACACCGGCATGGATTTTGTCAAAATCCAATACGAACACACTTTCCCATCCCTGCCCCACATTCAGCGCCCGGCGGATTGGGCCGCAATGCCGTTGTATCGTGAAGATTTCTTCGAGCCGCCGCTGAAAGTGGTGGAGGGCATCCTCAAAGCCGCCAAAGAAGAAGCCCTGGTAGTAGTCACCCTCTATTCACCGTTTATGTGCGCCGGCCACGCCATTGGCAATGAACGCATGCTGGCGCATATTCACGAAGACCCGCTCGCCGTGCGCAAAGGTATGGAAATTGTCGCCGAGAGCGTGTTGAACTTTGTCAAGGCTTGCATTCGCCTGGGCGTGGATGGCTTTTACACCTCGACCCAGGGCGGCGAAACTCACCGCCTGGCCGATGCGGCGCTCTTCGACCAACTCGTGCGCCCCTTTGATTTGCTGGTCATGGACGAAGCCAACCAGCACTGTCCGTTCAACATCCTGCACATTTGCGATTACACCGGCTCTTATGACGATCTCAGCCGCTTTGTGGATTACCCCGGTCACGTCGTCAACGCCCCGTTGACCGTTGGCGGGCGGCCGTTCTCGATGGCTGAGGCGGCGCAAATGTTCCAGCGCCCGGTGATGGGCGGCCTGGATCGGCACGGCGTCCTGGCGCATGGCGCGCCGGCCGAAATTCGCGCTGCCGCGCAGCAGGTCATCGCCGCCGCGCCGCCGCGCTTCATCCTCGCCGCGGACTGCACCGTTCCTGGAACCACCCCCTGGGATAACCTGCGCGCTGCCATTGCAGCGGCTCACCAAACTGACGCCGCATGAGTGATAATCAACCGTTAGCCCTTGCCCCGCGCCGCCGCGCCCAGGCGGTGCGGGCCATGTTCGCACGCATTGCCCGGCGCTATGATTTGATGAATCGCTTGATGACCGCCGGGCAAGATGTCCAGTGGCGCAAAGAAGTGATCCGGCGGGCTGGCCTCTCGGCGGGCGAATCCCTGCTCGATTTGGGCGCTGGCACAGGCGACCTGGCGATCTCTGCCGCCCGCCAGACGCCCGGTCTGCATCCCGTGGCAGCCGATTTTACCCTTGAAATGATGCAGGTCGGCAAACGCCGCCTGGAACAGGCCCCGCCGCCGGCCAAAGTGACCCTGCCCTGGATCGCCGCTGACGCCCTGGAGCTGCCCTTCGCGCCGGAAAGTTTCCATGCGGTTGTCTCTGGGTTCTTGATGCGCAATGTCACCGACCTCCCTCGCGCCCTGGCCGAACAATACCGTGTCCTCAAGCCCGGCGGGCGGATCGTGATCCTGGACACAACGCGCCCCTCGCGTCATTGGCTGGCCCCCTTGATCCGCCTCCACCTCCACCTGGTCATCCCCCTGCTCGGCCGCCTGATCGCCGGCGACTCGGCCGCCTACACCTATCTGCCCAATTCCACCGAAGCGTTTCTCTCGGCTGAAGAATTGGCCGCCCGCATGACGCAGGCCGGCTTTACCCAGGTTGGCTTTGTCCGCCGCATGTTCGCCACCATGGCCATCCATTGGGGCCTCAAACCACCCTCATCCCACCAAGAATAATATTCCGTGCTTCCGCCCCAACGGACAAAACCACCCTCTTCCCCTGCCTGCTCCCCACTCTCCACTCCCCACTCCCCACTCCCCACTGCCTTCTGCCTACTCCCTACTGCCTACTTCCAAAGGAACCCCACTTATGTCCTCTCGTCTCCGCCTGTCTACCCTCGTCGTCATCCTGTCCTTGCTCTTCGCCTCCTGCGCCCCGAAAACCACTCCGCCGCCCGTCACCCTCAAAATCGCCGTGCTGCGCGTCCTGGATGCTTTGCCTTTGTACGTCGCCGACAAACAGGGCTACTTTGCCGCCAATGGCATCCAGGTCGAACTGACGCCGGTCGCCTCGGCTCCTGAGCGGGATCAATTGATCGCCGCCGGGCAGGCCGATGGCATGATCAACGAAATGACCTCTGTCCTGTTCTCGAACCGCGCTCAGCAAACCGTCCAGGTAGTGCGCATTGCACGCGCCGCAACCGCCGATCAGCCAGTATTTCGCGTCCTGGCTGGCAAAGATAGTGGCATTGCTTCGGTGGCCGATTTGCAAAAAGTGGAAACCGGCATTTCGCAGGGCACAGTCCTCGAATACTTATTCCAGCGTCTGATTGAGGCCGAGGGGTTCAACCCGGCGGATTTCCCCACCACCAACATTCCCTCCATCCCCGATCGCTTAAAGCTCTTGGGCGCTGGCGAACTGAAAGCCGCCCTCTTGCCCGATCCGCTCGCCTCCCTGGCGATCCAGCAAGGCGCCACAGTAGTAATTGACGATTCCAGCCACCCCGAATACGGTTACAGCACCCTCACCTTTCGCAAGGCAGTCATTGATCAGCACCCCGCCGCCATCAAAGCCTTCCTGGCCGCCTGGGAAAAAGCCGTCAGCGATATTAACGCCAACCCCGGCCAGTGGAACGCCCTCTTGACCGAACGCGAACTGGTACCTTCCGCGCTGCTGGAAAGTTACCAGGTGCCGCCTTTTGTCACCGCCAGCGTCCCGACCACCGAGCAGTTCGCCGACGCCCTCGCCTGGGCCAAGGGCAAAGGCTTGCTGGACAAAGACCTTTCTTATCAAGATTGCGTCAATGCCAGCTTCTTGCCGGCGAAGGAATGATCGAGCTTTCCTCCGTCGCCTACGCCTACCCGCGCCGCCCGCCCATCTTTGAGGACTTCACCTGGCGCATCGAGCGCGGGCAGACTTGGGCTGTGCTGGGGCCTTCAGGCTGCGGCAAGACGACGCTGCTCTACCTGTTGGCCGGTTTGCGGCTGCCGGTTGGGGCCGGCAGTCGCGGCCAGGTGCGCGTGTATGGCCAACCGCTGACCCGCCCTCGTCCACAAACCGGTTTAATTTTGCAAGATTACGGACTGCTCCCCTGGGCCACCGTGCGCCAGAATGCCGCCCTGGGGATCAGTATCCGCCGTTTCTATGGCCCGGATGGCACCCACGCTCCCACATTGGGAGCCGCCCCGGACGCGGCGGCTGCCCCCACCCTCCCTGGCTGTCGTAGACGCCTGGCTCTCTCGCCTGGGCCTGGCAGACGCAGCCGCTCACTATCCTTCTCAGCTTTCGGGCGGTCAGCGCCAGCGGACGGCCATCGCCCGCACCCTGGCGCTCCAGCCCGATTTGCTGCTGATGGATGAACCCTTTTCTTCTCTCGACGCCCCCACGCGCGAGGGGCTGCAATCCCTGGTGTTGGATTTATGCCGTGAGCAGGCCTTGACCCTGGTTGTTGTGACGCATTCAATTGAGGAAGCGGCTGCCCTGGGCCAGTTTATCCTCCTGCTCAACCGTCCGCCTCATCGCGGCGTTCCGCAGATCGTTGAGAACCCCGCCGCCGGGCAGGCCGGCCACCGCGAAAGCGCCGCTTACCACGCACTGTGCCAGTTATTGCGCGCCCGCTTGCGAGAGGCGGGTTAGCCCATGCGCCGCGAACTTGTTCTCACCACCCTCATTTTATTGGTCGTTTGGGCGGCCTGCGCCCTGGCGCTCAACCAGCCCATTTTGCCCACCCCCTGGGCGGTGGCGCTGG
Source organism: uncultured Anaerolineales bacterium (assembly GCA_903872065.1). GTDB lineage: Bacteria > Chloroflexota > Anaerolineae > Anaerolineales > UBA4823 > CAIQJJ01. The sequence goes on from CAIQJJ010000812.1 coordinate 19,642, forward strand.
CTTTCTGGCATGAATTGGGGCGCGAGCTGCCCTGGCATTTCTTGGCCAGCCTGTGGCGCGTCGCTGCCGGGGTGCTGTTGGCGGTGGCCGCGGCGGCTCCCGCCGGCCTTTTCTTGGGGCAGTCCCGCCGTCTCAACCGTCTTTTCAGCCCCCTGATCTATCTGCTCTATCCCATTCCCAAAGTCGTTTTTGTACCGGTGATTTTGCTCTTCCTGGGCATTGGCGATCTCGCCAAGATCGTCATCATCTTCCTCATTTTGTTCTTTCAGATCCTGGTGCTGGTGCGCGATCAGGCCAGCGCCCTGCGCCCGGAATTGATCCAGAGCGTGCGCAGCCTGGGCGCCGGGCGGCGCGCCTTGTTCTGGTATGTTTACCTGCCGGCCAGCCTGCCGGCCATCCTCACCGCCCTGCGCCAATCGGTTGGCACCGCCGTCGCTGTCTTATATGTCGCCGAACTGTTCGCCACCCGCCGCGGCCTGGGCTATTACATCTCGCTGCAAGGCTCAACCTTATTCAACTACCCCGCGATGTATGCCGGCGTGGTCGCCATGAGCATCCTGGGCCTGGGCATGTATTTTATCGTGGATTGGCTGGAGCGCCGTTTGTGTCGCTGGCGCTTTATCGAGTGAGTTTACGAAAGGAAAAAACACATGTTAATTAACATTGTGAAAGTGCAAAACTATCGCTCTCTGGCCAATATTGCCCTGGAAGTAGGCAATATCAATGTATTGTTCGGCCCGAACGGTGTTGGCAAATCCAGCCTGCTAGATACCTTATGGTTTTTGCGCGACTGCGCCATCCGCGGCGTAGATCAAGCATCCACTTTTCGCAGCCATGGCGTTGGCATGCGCTGGGTAGGCGCCGAGGAACCCGCAAATATTCGGATTGAATTTGAAACCAATACCGCGACATATCAGGTGGAGATCGGTTACTCATCCGGGCGGATTGAGCCGTATGTGGGCGAAAAATTGTTCTCAAAAACTCGTAAGGCCTCCCTGATCGATCGCAAAGTGGGCAGCGACAAAGCCGATTTTTACCATCTCAATCTAAAGCAAATGGCAACCCTGGTGCTGCGTGAACCGGAAAAACTGGCGCTGACCCGCTATGTGGACTTTGAAGATGGCGCAGGCGAGGCCTATGATATAGACCGGATTTTGCGGTTTTTGCATCTGTACAAGGCGCGTGAGGCTGATTTATTTGGCCTTAAGCGCAGTGGCTCAGAAAGCGGCCACCAAACCTGGTTATGGGAACGTGGGCAAAACCTGTTTTCTGTTCTGCGCAATCTAAAAGACCGGCGTGGCCTGGACAATCGTTATGATACGATTGTGGGCTATATGCGCAAGGCTTTTCCCGGTGATTTCTTGGATGTATTTCTGGAACAAACCGGGCCGAACAGCGTTTATGGTTCGTTTCAGCAAGAGGGTCTGCGTGACTTAATCCAGGCATCGGGTGTTTCAGATGGCCACCTGCAAATGCTGCTTAACCTGACCAGTCTGTTTGCCGAAGGAGATGATCGTCCATCCACACTGATGTTTGATGAACCTGAAATTTCATTACATCCCCTGGCATTGGCCGTCTTTGCTGAGGCAGTTAAATTTGCCGCCCAACAATGCAATAAACAAACCCTTCTGGCTACTCATTCGCCGGTACTGATGAGCCAATTCGATCCACACAACGTGTACGTTTTACAAAAGCAAGTAAACCGTTCTACCCAGATTCAATGCATCAGTGAATTGGCCGGTATCCAAGATTTGCTGGAAGAGTACGCTCTTGGGTCGCTTTACATGGCAGAAGCCGTTGCCCCACAAAGCCCACACCCTGAACCTTTTGTCAAAGAGAGCTAACCATGTCCGAAGCAGTTCACTTTGGATTAATCGTCACCGGCAAAGGTGAACATCAATTCTTGCCAACCTTTTTGGGCGCCTTAGGCCGCACCGGCGCAGCGACGTTTGAAGTAATTCGAAAAACGAGCCAGCGTTCGCCCATTATCTCCCAACAGCGCAGACTAAAAATGGTCGGGGAAGGAAAAATTATTCCCAGTGAAGATGAAAATGAAATTGGTATCCCGGCGCGCCAGTTTATGGCGCTGTCGCCCAGCCACTGTGTCATCTTGATTGATGATTTGGAGCATAGTGCTGCAGAACAAGCGAACGAAAAACTTGGACGCTACCGCATCGCAATTGACGCACTGCTTACAAGGCAGCCGGAGTTTAAGATACGCGCGGCCGTGCATTTTCTAGTCAATATGCTAGAAGCCTACTATTTTGCTGATGCCCAGGCCATTCAGAAGCATTTCAACTTTCCTATCCAATGGGTGGATTATCCAGGGGACGTCGAAACCATTGTTCACCCCAAAGGTGACTTGAATGCGCTCTGCAATCAGTATGTGGGTAGAGTGTTCCATGAGATTGACGATGGTTGGGCGATTATCCGCCGCTTAGACCTCAATCAGGTCTTAAGCAATCCCAATACCTGCGCCTGGCTGCGGACGCTGTTTGCCTGGTGTATTGAAAAAATGATCCAGTGCCATTATGGTTTGGAATTAACCCTGGAAAACCTGACCTTGCTGCAAGAAATCGAGCCCGATTTTTACCAGATGATAGACGATTTTCACCTCACTCAGGGCCGCTATGCGCCAGCGCCCCAGGCGCAACTGGTGTATTTCGGGAAAGCAGCCGCGTGAACTTGCCAAGAATAATCCAAACGCATCACCTGGCCCTATCCGATTAAAATCCCAATCGCCAGCAGGCAGCCATACACCAACGCCAGCCGCCCGGTGCCGGCCAGCGCCTGGTTTAAGATGCGTCCTTTTTGGTAAAACACCAGCCGCAGCAGCTTGGGCAGCAGCAGCGCCGATCCCCAACTAAGCATCGCTCCCACGCCCGCCACGCCAGAGATAATCAGAATCACCGGCGCCAGGTAAGCCCCCGCCACCAGGCCGGCGTATTCTTTGCGGGTATTCGCCTCGCCCAGGCGCACCGCCAGCGTCAATTTTCCCACCCGTTGGTCGCTGGCCAGGTCGCGCAAATTGTTCACCACCAAAATCGCGGCCACCAGCAGCCCGACCGGGATGGATGCGCCGATCGCCAGCCAGGTGATCCGCCCGCTCAACACGTATGCTGCGCCGCAGACGCCCACCGGCCCAAAAAAGGCGAAAGCAAAAAAATCGCCCAATCCATAATAGCCAAAGGGGAACGGCCCGCCGGTATAAGCCAACGCCGCGGCAATCGAAGCCAGCCCGATCACAACCACCGGCCAGCCGCCCACCCAGGCCAGGTAGACTCCCAGCAGCGCCGCCGCGCCGAAGACAACCCCCATCGCCAGGCGCATTTCGCGCGGTGTGGCCAGCCCGGCTTGCGTCACGCGCACCGGCCCCAGGCGCTCGCCGGCGTCCGCGCCTTTGAAATAATCGAAATAATCATTGGCCAGGTTGGAGCCAATTTGCAGCAGCAGCGCTCCCAACAGCGCCGCCAATACCGTTAGCGCCGCGCTGGCCGGCGGGAGCGAAATGCCATCCTGTAAAGCCACCGCTGTCCCCACGATCACCGTCGCCAACGCGGCCGGCAGGGTCTTTGGCCGCGCGGCCAGTTTCCAGACTTCCAGTTTCGAAGGAGTGTTCATAGCCAGATCATACCAGCATTATCCGATCTTTGCAAAAATAATTGACGCCTCATGCCCGCCCATGCTACAATCCAATTGGAATGTCTACCTCACCTTCTGTTGATCCTGTTGCTTCTCGCCCGTCTCGCCCTCGCCGCCGCCCAGGCTGGGGAATCCGCCTCTCTTGCAGTGGGATGCTCTTCTTGTTCCTGCTCAACGTCCTCCTGCTGCTTGCTCTCGGTTGGCCGCTGCTGCAAGCGCGCCTGGCGCTGCCCACCGCCTCGCGCCCGCCGGATACCGCCACCCCGCGTCCCTCGCATACCCCCTCGCCTTCTCCCTCGGCGACCGTCACCTCCACCGCCTCCCCTCTGCCCCCCTCGCCAACCCCTCCGCCGACCATTACCCCCATCCAGCTTAACCAAATTTTGCTCAAAAATGGTTTGCTCGTTTTCTCGTTGGCGGAGGGCCTGGATACTCATCTCTTTGCCTATCAGCCTGATACCCTGCCTTTGACGCGCCTGACTCTGGGCGCATGGGATGATATTACCCCAGCCATCAGCCCGGATGGAAAGTGGATCGCCTTTGCCTCCAACCGCGCCGGGGTCTGGGACCTCTACCTGCTGGAGTTGTCCACCGGCGAACTCTCCCGTCTGACCAATACGCCCGAATATGACGCCGCCCCCTCCTGGTCGCCGGACGGCTTGTGGTTGAGCTACGAAAGCTATGTGGACGACAACCTGGAGCTTTTTATTCTGCCTGTCGCTGGCGACCAATCGCCCATCCGCCTCACTGAAGACCCCGCCGCCGATTTTTCGCCCGCCTGGTCGCCCGGCGGGCGGCAGATCGCTTTTGTCTCCAATCGCAGCGGCCAAAACGACATCTGGATTGCCGACCTGGATCAGACCGGCGAGGACCGTTTTTTGAATCTCAGCCAGACGCCGCGCACCGCAGAGACGCACCCTGCCTGGTCGCCGGACGGCGCCCGGCTGGCCTGGGCCTCGGTGGAAGATGGCTACCATGCCATCCTTTTCTCGGATGGAACTTCTCCGGGCGGCGGCGATTGGCCCATGTTTAGCCCGGATGGACAAATGCTTTTGACTGCCGTGCAAACCCCGCAGTTCAGCTTCTTGACCGCCTACCCGACCGGACAGCCAGGCCTGGCTTTGCCTCCTCTGCGCCTGTCCGGGGCGGTCTTTGGCCTCTCCTGGCGAGATGCGCCCCTGCCCTGGCCGCTGCCCACGCCTTTCCTGGATGCAGTCCAGTGGACGCCCTCGCCGCTCTGGCAGCCCACTGAGGCGGTTGGGACGCCGATCCCCGGCGACCGCGCCCAATTGGCGGCGCTGCCCGCGGATGTGCAGGCCCCCTACGCGCTTTTATTGGATAGCGTAGACGAGGCGTTTGTCGCCCTGCGCACGCAAGTGGGCCGCGAGATCGGCTGGGATTTCCTCGCCTCGCTGGAGGGCGCTTATCTGCCGCTCTCTGCTGAATTGGCCCCCGGCCGCCAGGAAGACTGGTTGTATACCGGGCGCGCCTTTGCCTTTAACCCCTTGCCAATGAATGCTGACTGGCTGGTGGTTGTGCGGCAAGATTTCGGCGTTCAAACCTATTGGCGGGTCTACTTGCGCGCCTTATATCAGGATGGCTCCGCCGGCGTTCCGTTGCACGATCTCCCCTGGGATTTCAACGCGCGCTACAGCGGCAGCCCGGCGATGTATGAGGCTGGCGGGCGTCTGGCCAGCGCCATTCCCGCCGGCTATTGGGTTGATTTTACCGCCCAGGCGGCGGTGTATGGCTGGGAGCGTCTGCCGGCTTTAATGACCTGGCAGGCGGCCTTACCCATGGCGCGCTTCAATGAATTTGTTCAGCGCGACAGCTTAGATTGGCGCGCCGCCATGCTGCAGCTTTACCCTCCCGAAGCATTGATCACCCCGACTGCCATTGTGCCGCCCACCCGCACACTTACTCCAACCCCCTCCTGGTACCGCACCGAGACGCCGACCCTCACCTCAACCGTCCGCCCAACGCGCACGCTTGTCCCGGATACGCCAACGGTTACAGGGACGCCTACGGGAACGCCTACCGAGACGCCCACATTGACCGCTGCGCCAACCGAGACGCAGACGCGCCCTCCCACGCGCACGCCCGTAGAACAAGATGAACCGTAGGCCTGGCTTTGATTTCCATTGGCTGGCCGCTGCCGCCTGCCTGGTAGCATTGTGCCTTGCAGCTTGTACGCGCCTCTCCACAGCTTTTCCCTCGCCCGTGTGGACGCCGCCGCCTTCCCCCTTCCCGTCTTCCACCCTTTCCCCTCTCCCCCCTTCCCCCCTTCCTCTCTTCCCTTCTTCCACCCTTTTGCCATCCTCCCCTCCGCTTTTGGCGCAGACGACCGCTGCTCCTTTGCCGGCGACTGAAACCCCGCCGTCCGCTGCCCCGCCTCTCGCCGCCTCGCCGAAACCCTTGCGTTTTGTCTATCCCACCCCAGGGCCGGCCCCAGTTTCAGCCTGGCGGCCTCCGCTGTATCCTGTCCCCTGGGCCCCGACCCTGTTCGACCATTTTTACTTGGCGCGCCCGATTGCCGCCGATCAGCGCAATTGGCCGGCGGCGGATTATCGGTATGGCGGCGTCTTTTTTGAGGATGTGGTGCATACCGGGGTAGATATTCCCGCGCCCAGCGGGACGAATGTGCTGGCGGCCGGGCCGGGCAAGGTGATCTGGGCTGGCTATGGGATTTATCGCGGCATCAACGATCCCACCGATCCTTATGGCCTGGCGATTGTCATCCGCCATGATTTTGGCTACCAGGGCAGCGCCCTCTTTACAGTTTATGGCCATCTCGATCGAATAGATGTGCTGATCGGCCAGCATCTGGAAGCTGGCGAGGTGATCGGCATTTCCGGCGAAACCGGCAAGACGACCGGCCCGCATTTGCATTTTGAAGTGCGCATTGGCAACAACACCTATTTTGCCACGCGCAACCCCGAATTATGGATCGCTCCTCCGCAAGGTTGGGGGATTTTGGTCGGGCGGGTCATGGATACTGGCCGGCAGCTTGTCGCCGGGCAGTTGATCGTCGCCGCCGATCAAAATGGCGATAAATGGATGGCGCGCTCCTATGGCGATGAAGCCGTCAATCGCGACGATTACTACCAGGAAAACCTGGTCATTGGCGATTTGCCAGCCGGGACTTATGAATTAAGCGCCGCGTATGCCGGGGTTGCTCATCGTCTGACGATCCAGATCCAGCCGGGCATGGTTACTGCTTTTACCTTCTATGGGCGGGAAGGCTTTGTGCAGGAATTTCCGCCTTTGCCGGGGGCTGATTTCATCCCCGAAGCGCTTCCTTGAACCTGATATAATCGCATGGATGACCAATCCCCCTCCCCCTGAATTGAGCGAGCGCGAGCGCGAGATTTTGCGGCTTGTGGCGACGGGCGCCAGCAACAAAGAGGTGGCGCAGCAGCTAACCATCAGCGCCAATACCGTGAAAGTGCACCTGCGCAATATCTTCGCCAAGATCGGCGTCGCCTCGCGCACCGAGGCCGCCATGTACGCCGTCCGAATCGGCCTGGCGCGTGAGACGCTGCCCTCCAGCGAGAGTCTCGCTCCGCTTGAGGGCCGGCCGGCGGGCATGGAGAAAGAGATCGGGGATGAGAGAGTACCCGAGGCGCAAGCGGAGCAAGCCGGGTTGGAAAGTGGGACAGAGGGTGAGAAAGAGGCGCAGGCTGCAGCCAATGACAAGGCTGCAGCCAATGACAAGGCTGCGGCAGTTGAAGCGATAGCCGCTGCGAGGCTGGGCGACGAGGCGGTGAATGCCGCCCGCGCCGCGGACTCTCAGCCACAAGGCGTCGCGCCGTCTTTTCTCCCATCACATCTTTTCTCGTCCCTCTGGATGCGTCTGAAGCGTTGGCGCCTGCTCGTATTGCTGCTGATCAGTATCCTGGCCGTCGCAGTGGTCTGGCGTTTTTCCCGGCCCGCAAGGTTGAGCCAAACCTCCATTCCGGTCAACCAGGCCGCGGTAAGTTTGGGGCGCTGGCAGCAAAAAGCAGCCATGCTCACGCCGCGCGCTTCCCTGGCGACGGCGGCGGATAATGGACGCATCTACGCCATCGGCGGCGAAAATGAGCATGGCGTGACCGGCGCGGTGGAAGTGTACGATGTCAAGGCCGATCACTGGGCGGCGCGGGCGGCGAAACCCTCGCCTGTGGCTGAGATCCAAGCCGCTTTGCTCGGAGGCAAAATCTATGTCCCCGGCGGCCGCCTGGCTTCAGGCAAACCCAGCCGCCTGCTGGAGATTTACGACCCCCTCTTGGATCGGTGGGAACAGGGCCTCCCGCTGCCAGTGGCTCTCAGCGGGTATGCCCTGGCGGTTTTCGAGGGCCGGCTTTATCTGTTTGGCGGCTGGGATGGCGAGCAATCCCTCAATCGGGTGTATTCTTATCAGCCTGGCGCGCAACAGTGGGAAGTGCTGCCCGCTATGCAGACTGCCCGCGCCGGGGCCGGCGCGGCCGTGGTTGGCGGCAGAATCTACATCCTGGGCGGCCAAAATGAAGAGGGAGACCTGTTGAGCAGTGAGGTCTACACCCCCTACCAGGATGCTTCTCCCTGGCGCGCGGCTTTGGCGCTGCCCCATCCTCGCCCAGGGATGGCGCTGGCCGGCCTGGCCGGGAATATTTACCTGTTGGGCGGCGCGGAAAACATTCCCAAGAACACACCTTTGTTTTGGCAGGTGGATGCCGCCATCGAAGAATGGCAAAGCTTCGAGTCCCCATCTTTCTCCCTCGGCGATCGGGCCAGCCTGGCGCCGATGGGGAATTTTTTGTACCTTATCGGCGGCGTCTCCTCTCAGGGATTCTCCAATCAGACCGTCGCTTACCAGGCGATTTACACGCTGTGGTTTCCGGTCAGTAGATAGAAGCCAACCCTAAAGGTTTTTAAAACCTTTAGGGTTTGTTTGTCTTAAACACCCTAAGGCTGCACCAGGCTCACTTCCAAGACGCCAATGTCAAGCGTTTTATCGCTTTCGGGGGTGAAGATTTTTGCCTTTCCGTCTGGTTCAGCGATGATCACATTATCTCCCATCATATCCC
>CAIQJJ010000813.1 GCA_903872065.1 uncultured Anaerolineales bacterium
GGCAACACCCCAAAGGATGAAAATGGATGCTTTCGTAGTGACGGCTTCAGCCGTTCCGGTCAGGACAGGCGACTGAAGTCGCCACTACAAGGAACCTATTTTCAAGTCAGTCCGCTTTCAATCTGCGAAATCCGTAATCTGTGGATGAATCAGCCGCCGCCAAATGCAAAGAAAGCAGTGACTTGCAGCGCTTTGCGCCAGTGATGCTTAAAAACTTGGCGTCCTTGGCGGCTTCGCGGTTAAATTTCCCCCGGCGTGATATGCCCTCAGAAAATGAGATAAAATAGGCGCACGAGGTTTTTAGCGCATAAAGCCAGGCGACGAAGACCCCACCAATCCACAAAAATGCAGTGATGCAACAGGATAATGCTGCGCGAAACTGTCTCCACACCCATGAAACCCAATCTCCTCTTCTTTTTCGTAGATGATCAGCGCTTCGATACGATCGGCGCCCTGGGAAATTCCCACATCTCAACCCCCAACATAGACCGCCTCGTCGCAGGCGGCCTGGCGTTTACCCAGGCGCACATCCCCGGCGGCACCAGCGCGGCAGTGTGCATGCCCAGCCGGGCGATGCTGCTCACCGGGCGCACGCTTTTCCACCTGCAAGCCGAGGGCCAGGAAATCCCTGCCGAACACGTCACGCTGGGCGAGTGCTTCCAGGCTGCCGGCTACGAAACCTTTGCCACGGGCAAATGGCACAACGGCCGCGCCGCCTTTGCGCGCAGCTTTGCCGCTGGCGATCAGATTTTCTTCGGCGGCATGGAAGATCACTGGAATGTGCCAGTCTACCATTTCGATCCCACGGGCCGTTATGAGGCGCGGCTGCCCCAGGTGCGCGACCCCTTTTACACCAACCAGGTCGAATGGCGCGCCTGCGACCACATCGAATCGGGCGTCCATTCCACCAACCTGTTTGTGGATGCGGCGCTCGATTTTCTCGACCGGCGCGACCCTCAGCGTCCATTCTTTCTGTACCTGGCCCTGATGTCGCCCCATGACCCGCGCAGCATGCCAGCGGAATTTCTAGCGCGGTACGATCCAGAGCAAATCCTGCTGCCGGGCAATTTTCTGCACCAGCATCCCCATGATACCGGCGCGCTGCGGGTGCGCGATGAACTCCTGGCCCAAATCCCGCGCCAGCCAGGCGAAATCCGCCGCCACATTGCCGAATATTACGCCATGATCAGCCATCTCGATGACGCCCTGGGCCGCCTGATGGCCCGCCTGGATGCGCTTGGGTTAAGCGAAAACACCCTGATCGTGTTCACCGGCGATAACGGCCTGGCGTTGGGTCAACATGGCCTGATGGGAAAACAAAGCCTGTACGATCACAGCCTGCGCGTGCCGCTGATTTTCAGTGGGCCGGGCGTTCCGCAAGGGCAGCGCAGCCATGCCCTGGCCTACCTGCTCGATATTTACCCCACCCTGTGCGAGCTGTGCGGCGTGGAAATTCCGGCGTCGGTTGAGGGGCAAAGCTTGCTGGCGAATTTGCCAGGCGATCCATCCCTGCGGGAAAGCCTTTCCCCACGGGAAAGCCTTTACCTGGCCTACTGCGACAGCCTGCGCGGGGTTCGCAGCCAAAATTTCAAGCTCATTGAATACGCCAGCGGGGTCACACAGCTTTTCAACCTGGCTGCCGACCCGCTGGAAAAAGAGAACCTGGCCGAGAACGCAGCACAGGCGGCCGTGCTGGCTGACCTGCGCCAGCGCCTCTGCCGCCTGCGCGACGCATGGGACGACCGCCGCCATCCCCAGGGGGCGCGCTTTTGGGAGCAGCGCCCGGATTTAGCATCTATTTGAGCAAAGTCTAAAAATATGAAACAGACCCCCAACCTTGTCTACATCCTGGCGGACGATATGGGCTACGGCGACGTATCCTGCTTGAATCCGCAATCCAAAATCCACACGCCGCGCCTGGATCAACTGGCGGCCGAAGGGATGGTTTTCCGCGATGCGCACGCCAGTTCCGCTGTCTGCACGCCGTCGCGCTACAGCCTGCTGACCGGCAGGTACAACTGGCGTTCCTGGCTCAAAGAAGGCGTCACCTTCGGCTACGCCGGGCCGCTGATCGAACCCGGCAGAATGACGGTGGCTTCGCTGCTGAAAGAACATGGCTACCACACTGGCTGCTTCGGCAAGTGGCACCTGGGTTGGCATTGGCCGCGGAAGGGGCCAGAGGAGAGCGAGGTGGATTTCACCAAGCCGATTGCCGGCGGCCCAACCGCGCTGGGCTTTGATGAGTTCTTCGGCATCAGCGCCTCGCTGGATATGCCGCCCTACGTCTATATCGAGAATGAGCAGCCAACCGCGGTTCCAGACCGCATCATCCCAGCCAGCGCCGGCAAGACGCTGTGGCGCGAAGGCCCGATTGCGCCTGACTTCAAGCACGCCGATGTGCTGCCGACCCTCACGCAAAAAGCGCTGGATTTCATCGAGCGGCAGGCGGGCCAGGGCAATCCCTTTTTCCTGTACTTCCCGCTCCCCGCGCCGCACACCCCGATCTTGCCCGGCCCGGCGTTCCAGGGAAAATCTGGCGCCAATGAGTATGGGGACTTCTGCCTGCAGGTTGACGATGTCGTTGGGCAAATCGCCGCCGCGCTTCAACGACACGGCCTGGCGGAAAACACGATTCTGATCTTCGCCTCGGATAACGGCTGCTCGCCGATAGTGGATTTGGAGGAATTAGCAGGCTGCGGCCACCACCCAAGCTATGTGTTTCGCGGCTACAAGGCGGATATCTATGAGGGCGGGCATCGCGTGCCGCTCCTGGTACGCTGGCCGCAAGAGATCGCCGCCGGCAGGATCAGCGACGAAACTGTTTGCCTGGTGGATTTGTTGGCGACCTGCGCCGATATTTTAGGGATACACCTGCCGGACAACGCCGGCGAAGACAGCATCAGCAATCTTAATCTCTGGCGGGGGCAAAAATTGGATACGTCGCTGCGCGAGGCCACCATCCATCATTCGATTGACGGCTCCTTCTCAATCCGCCGCGGGAACTGGAAGCTGGAAATGTGCCCGGGGTCAGGCGGGTGGAGCGAACCGCGCCCGGGCAAAGACTGCGAGGGACTGCCGCCGATCCAGCTTTATGATTTAAGCGCAGACATCGGCGAGCGCCGCAATGTGTATGACGAGCATCCTGAAGTGGTTGCCGAACTACAAGCGCTGCTGACCCGCTATGTCGAAAATGGGCGGAGTACGCCGGGCGCGCCGCAAGGCAACACCGGCGGGACAGAATGGAAGCAGTTGTGGTGGCTGCTGCAGAAAAGGATATAATGACAGAGTGGGACGCGCTGCCCGAGCGCAGCGCGCTGACAAAGAACAAAGAAGTATGAGCCACGGAGCTGTGCAAATGCCGAATTTTCTAAAAACTTCCGCCATCCAAATTCGCGATCCCTATATCCTGCCGCTGCCAGAGGAGAGGCGCTACCTGCTCTTCGGCACGACCGACAAGAACGCCTGGGCCGGGCCAGGCCTGGGCTTTGACTGCTACGAAAGCCGCGACCTGGAGAACTGGACGGGGCCGATCCCGGCCTTCCGCCCGCCGGCAAATTTCTGGTCGAACACCCAGTTCTGGGCGCCAGAATGCCATCAGTGGGCCAGCCCACCGCTTTGGCAGAGGCGCTGCTACCTGTTTGCCAGCTTCGCCAAAGACGGGCGGCAGCGCGGCGTCCAGATTCTCGCCGCCGACCGTCCTGAAGGGCCGTATCGCCTGCACAGCGACGGGCCGGTTACGCCGCGCGAGTGGGAATGCCTCGACGGCACGCTCTTCGTGGATGACGCCGGCAAGCCCTGGATGGTCTTTTGTCACGAATGGGTGCAGGTCGAGGATGGCGAGATGTGCGCCATCCCGCTCACCGATGACCTGCGCGCCGCGGCAGGCGACCCCATCCTGCTCTTCCGCGCCTCAGAAGCGCAGTGGGCCAGGCCGTTCGAGGTGCATGGGCGCTCCAACAACCGCGTCACCGACGGGCCTTTCCTGCACCGCCTGGCCAGCGGAGGCTTGCTCATGCTTTGGTCCACCACCGGCTACGAGGGCTATGCCATGGGCTATGCGGTCAGCGCGAGCGGCGGCATCCTCGGCCCGTGGCGGCAGTCGGACGCGCCGATTTACAGCCGGGATGGCGGCCACGGCATGCTCTTCCGCGATTTCGAAGGCCGGCTGTGGCTGACCCTGCATCACCCCCAACCATACTCCGAACGAACGCCCGGTATGGATAGAAGTCACGGAAAACGGCGCAGGGCTGGCGCTGAAGAGCGGGAATACGCAGCCATGACCGGCAAAGCTGCGCCCGACCCTGTCTCGCCCGACCCGCGTCACCTCAGCCAGGGGCGCGAAATCCCAACCGAGAGTTACAGCGATCAGCCGTACATCGTGCGCACGGACGACGGCGCCTGGCTCTGCTGTGTGACCACCGGCCCTGGTCACGAAGGCGTGCAGGGGCAGCATGTGATCACGATGCGCAGCACCGACCAGGGCCGCTCCTGGGCCAAGCCTGTAGCGGTTGAGCCAGGCGACCTGCGCGAGAACTCCTACGCGGTGATGTTGAAAGTTCCCTCAGACTCGCCCGCCGAAGCCGCTCTGAAGAGAGGCCGCATCTACATCTTCTACAACCACAATACCGACAATGTGCGCGAGGTCAAATGCCACGACGGCAAGAACACCTTCAACCGGGTTGATTCGCTCGGCCACTTTGTCTTCAAATACAGCGACGACCAGGGCCGGAGCTGGTCTGAGGCGCGCGGCGACATCCCGTTCCGCCTGTTCCAATGCGATCGCGAGAACATTTACGGCGGCAAGCTCTGCTTCTTTTGGAACGTCGGCAAGCCGTTTGTGCGGAACGGCAGCGCCTATATCTCGCTCCACAAGGTGGGACAGATGGGCGAGGGCTTTTTCCAGCAGTCCGAGGGAGTGCTGCTCCAGAGCGACAACCTGCTGACCGAACCCGATCCGGCGAAGATCCGCTGGACAACCCTGCCGGATGGCGAGGTCGGCCTTCGCACGCCGCCGGGCGGCGGCCCGGTTGCGGAGGAGCAAAGCTACTGCGTGTTGAGCGACGGCGCAATCTACAGCGTTTACCGCAGCATTGACGGGTATCCGGTGGAGAGTTACAGCCGGGATGGCGGGCATACCTGGAGCGAGCCGCGCTACAAATGCTACGCCGACGGGCGGCGCATGAAGCATCCGCGCGCCGCCAATTTCGCCTGGAAATGCGCCAACGGGAAATACCTGTATTGGTTTCACAACCACGGCGGGCCTTTCATCCGGGCGATGTGGGACTTCACCGCCGGCGCGAACGGCCCGGCCGCGGCGGACGGCAATCCTTATGACGACCGCAACCCGGTCTGGCTCAGCGCCGGGATTGAAATCGAAACCCCAAATGGGCGCGAGATTGCCTGGTCGGAGCCGGAGATCGCCCTGTACGACAGCGATCCCTACGTGCGCATCAGCTATCCCGACCTGGTGGAAGAGGGCGGCAAGTATTACCTGACGGAAACCCAGAAGGACATCGCCCGCATCCACGAGATTCCAGCGGAACTGCTGGAGGGTATGTGGGCGACGTTGGCAGACCAACTTGGGCTGGCGGAACAGCTTGGGCTGGCGGACCAACTTGGGCTGACAGAACAGCTTGGGCTGACGGAGCAGGCTGGGCAGTCGCCGGCCGCAACGGCTGCCGCCAACCAGGAGCGGCTTCTGCTGGCGCTGCCGGCGGACGGGGACGCGATGCCAGCCGCGGCGGCGCTGCCTGCGCTGCCCTGCTTCCGGGTGCGCGACTGGGGCAAACTGGATTTCTGCGGCAAGGACACCGGCGAGGGTGTGGCGCTCGAACTCAAGCTGACACTGGCGGATCTTGAAGCGGGGCGCGTGCTCCTCGACAACCGCGACGCCGCCGGGCGCGGATTCTGCCTGCGCACTTCGGCCGGCGGCGCGCTCGAACTGTCGCTCCACGACGGGCAGACGGAGAACCGCTGGAGCAGCGACGCCGTCCTGGCCGCCGGCCGGCCGCACCACGTGGTGGTCAACATTGACGGCGGGCCGCGCATCATCAGCTTTGTGATCAACGGCCGCTTCTGCGATGGCGGCGAGGCGCGCCAATTCGGCTGGGGGCGCTTCAGTCCGCACCTGAAACACATCAACGCCGCCGCAGAACTCCGCATCGCGCCGGAGATCAGCAAGCTGAAACTTTTTGGCCGCATCCTGCACACTTTCGAGGCGGCGGCGCGCTGCCGCCGCCGAATCGGATCTTGCTGAGCCGTGAAACGATTAAGCAATTTGTAGGCAAACCACAGAATGCAAGAGGAAACACGATGACGAAGGTATTTGACACAAGTCCGTATTGCGACGGACGACCATCCGCAGCACTTCGGATGGAGGCAAAGGATCAAGGGGTGGTGATCGAACACGGCGGGGGTCCCGAGGGCTGCGACGCCCTTTGTATCCGCGAAGCCATTATCAACCAGGAGGAAGACGTCTACCACCTGTTCTACGATGGCGCATCGAAGGACGGTTGGCGTGTCTGCCTGGCGACCAGCAGGGACCTGGTCACCTGGGAGAAGAAAGGGCCCCTGCTGGAACTGGGGAAACCCGGCGAAATGGATTCCGCGGCCGCGATCTCCCCGTGGGTGATCCGCGAAAGCAACCTGTGGCACATGTTTTACATCGGGAC
>CAIQJJ010000814.1 GCA_903872065.1 uncultured Anaerolineales bacterium
ACACCGTATCAGCTCTCAAAATAGCAGCCATCTCTCCGGGGCAGCAGCGTTCTGTCACACCCCGGAGCTGGCTTGCACCCGCTGCATGCGTTTTTCCAGGTCGTCCATCGACGGCTCGGTGTAGATCATCACCGTGTTGAGGCTGGCATGCCCCAACAGCGCCGCCAGCCCGCGCAGATCGCCCGGGTTGGCCTTCAGATACTGCGACGCAAAGGTGTGACGCAGGGCGTGCGGCCCGAACGGGGCGATCGTGGCGGCGGTCGCATATTTCTCCAGCATACGCAGCACTGCGCTGCGTGTGCTGAGCGCCCCGCGCGGGCTCGTCCACACCAGGGCCTCGGGGTTGTCTTTCTGCGGATGCCGGTCCAGGTAAGCCTTGAGCGCCTTGCGGACTTCCAGGGTCAGCGGGATTTCCCGGTAGCCGCCATGCTTGCCCATCCGCACTACCACCTTGCCGGTGTGGCTTTTGACCGTCAGGTCGCCCACCTTCAAGGCCAACAGTTCGCCCACCCGCAGCCCCGTACCCACCAGCAGTTCCACCATGGCAATATCCCGCAGGTTGCTGCCGGCATACACGGCGCGCAGCAGCCGGCGCAGGTCACGCTCGTCTAACCCTTTTGGCTGGCGCTTGTCCAGCCGCACGCTGCCGGCTTCGGCGGTGGGGTTGTTTTTCACCAGCCCCCGGCCGTGGACCCACTGGTAGAAACCGGAAAGCGCCACCAGGCGCTGGTTGACCGTGGACGGAGCCGCCGTCTCGTCTTTACGCTGGCAGATGATCCAGTCTTCTACGTCGCGGGGGATGATCCTGCCCGGATCAAAGCTCTCGCCATAGACGGTCTGGTTCCAGGCGGTAAAGTGATCCAGCGCCCGGCGGTAGGCGTCGAGGGTGTGCTGGCTGCGCCCGCGCTCGTGCAGGCTGTCGAGCCACTCTTTGACCAGTTGCGCTCCGTCCATTGGATGCTCCTTTCCGTTCCCGGATGAATCTTCGAATATTTGTTCGGTTCAGACGCCCGCATTATACTCGCATTTGGAGCAGGTGAGGAGGCTGCTGCGAGCGGGAAATGCAGGCGGAAGGCTGGATTTCCGGGGAGCAAGAACTTATGGTGCGAAATTTTGGGCGAATTCGCCGGAATTATTTGCCGTTCATGGCGCTAAAACCGCCCAAAACGAGCCAAAAGGGGCCTGAAAAGCGGGGTGGTCAAAAAGCCGATTCACCATATGGCATATTATGGTGCCCGGATCGGGCATGGGGGACGGTATCCCGAACTCTTTAACATTTCTCATTTAACCGTAGGATCTCAAAGATATTGAGAATGTCTCAATATGTGAGAGCAGCCTGACTTGCATCATGCTCCTGGACTCTGAAAGCTGTTTTTGACCGCCAACAGCAGCCGACAAAATGGTGGGACAAATTCCGAGAAAGGCGCCAGTTGAAGCAGATCTGTAGAACTGCAAGCCTGTTGTTAAGTTGCCAGTGGCAGGCGAGCGTCAGGGTAGTCTCAAAATTTGTGAAATCACGACACCAGGCCGTTAGGACAGTCTCAAAATATGTGAAATGAAAAACTCAAACCTTTAGGACAGTCTCAAAACCCGTGAGATACGAGGTCCCAGTTACCTGGCTGAACCAGCCGCCTGGGTTTTCGGAGTCAAAGCATGGCCAACGACAAATCCCCTCCCGATCCGCGCCATCTGGCGCAGGCGATCTTCACGCGCAGCGGCGGCGCAGCGCCGCTGTACCAGGCGATGCTCCAGCCCGGCGACCCCGCAGTCTGTCTGGGGCGTTATGCCGGCGCGCTCGTCCGGCGTGCTCTGCAGAACGGTGAAATCCAGGCAGCCCAGTCT
>CAIQJJ010000815.1 GCA_903872065.1 uncultured Anaerolineales bacterium
AGATTGCCATCTCATCCCCGGCCTGGCTGGTTTCCAGTCGAATTTTCAATGCCATTGGGCCGCTCTGGATGGCCTGGAAGCGCAGCACTCCCGGTGTTTCTTTAATTACCGCCGACAGTGCCAGCGGCAGGACCGGGATGGTTTGACCATCCACATTTCCGAAATGCAGAATTTCATCCGTGCGGCCCTCGATATGGACAACCGGCAGGCTAATGCCGCAGCCGCATGGTGCAGCGGCAAGGGCAGCGCGGTCGCCCAGTTCGTAGCGAATGATCGGCATCACGCGGTTAGCAAGGTTGGTGATCAATACCCGGCTGGAGAGTTGCCCGGCAGCAACCGGGTTTTGGTTTTCATCCACCGGCTCATACAACACCCAATCGGTATTCAAGTGCATATTTCCCTGACGGCACTCGTAGCCCATTACGCCGCCCTCCGAACAACTGTAGTTATTACGTGGCGGTACCCCGAACGCCTGCCGGATGAGGATTCGGTTCTCATCCGAAAGCGGCTCGGCAGAACTGACTACAATGGCTGGCTGAATGTGCAGCCGTCCAGCCAGTTGTTCCTGAGCGAGTAATGCCAGGGCGCTGGCATAGCCGCTGAACATGGCGGGCTGGAGTTTATTGAGACGCTGGACAATCTCTGAAAGGGGTAGCGTGACCGGGATCAGATGTATAGAGCGGGCACGAGAGGCGCGGCTGTGGCGCTGGCGTTCAATCATCGAAACACCCAGAAAGTGACCGTTCCCGGCGAAGACCGCGGCAGTCATGCCGCCATGTTTCATCATCCCACGGATAACGTCTGGCGTGTACCATTCCAGCCCGATGCGGGTCAGGTTGACCGCGCTCAGGACCGCATCCCAATTTTGGTCTTCGAGAAAAGTGCCAGGAGCGCCGGTCGTGCCCGAAGTTGTCCACACCATATAGCTGCCGAGGAATCGGCTGCCAATTGTTTTTTTATCGGCCAGGAAGATTTCTATATTTTCTCTGCTCACGGCCGGGTCGGTGACCACAGCATCGAAATGTTTCATCAGCTCTGTTTTGGTCACTGGGGGTAGCTGGCGCACATCCGTAATGGTTTCGGGCAGGCCGCGGTACTTTTCGCGGTAGAAGCGCGAGTGGGTTCGAGCAAACGCTACCAATTCGGACAGGCGTTCGTGCTGGCGTTGAGCAAGCAGTTGTGGGCTGGAGCGCGTCACGCGCCAGGCATCAAAGGCAATGGATACAGGATGAAAGGATATCATTGATTCCTCGTTTGCTTTACAAGCAGAATCACGGCCCCAATCAGCAGTCCGCTCATGCCGATCAGACCGGTGGGGTTGGGGCCTAGCAGTGGGCTAATACTGAGAAAGGACACGAAGGCTGCCATTTCCCCGATCACGTTCGACGCGCCGTGAAAGATGACTGCGGGGAGAATGCTTTCAGATTGGATGGTTACATAGGCGAGCCAGACGCCGAGAACCACGCAAACCAGGGTCATCATCAAGATGCCAGTGAGCGGCGCTCCCCAGTATTCTGAACCATAGTTGAAGCCGAAGTAGATCAGCGGAGCGTGCGCCAGCCCCCACAGCAGACCGTGGAGCAGAACGGCTTTGCGCGGGCTGGTGAGTTTGAGCAGGAGGGGCAGCAGGTAGCCGCGCCAGCCAATCTCCTCGCCGAGGGCGAAGAGGTAGACCGGTAGAACCAGCGGCGAAAGCACGATGAACGCCAGCCCGATCAGAATGGCCGTCTGGACCGTGAACTGGATGGTTTCAGGCGCCCCATACTGGCCGTACTGGGCAACCAGGTTGCGGGCGGTCAGATCCAGGTCTTGTGGGAAGAAGCTGAAGTACAGCAGTCCGCCGAGTAAGATGGCGACGCCGGGCAGGAAGGCCGCGAACAGGTATGTCTTCCAGCTCTGGCGCAAGTTCGGCTTGAGGTACCACGGCGACTTGTCCTTGGTGATGCCCCTTGTCAGAATGGTTGCCAGGACGGGCAGCACGCTGAAAAGACTCCACAATACCATGTAAGCGCCGGGCAGGGCAAGCGCCGCCAGCCAGATAAGCAGCAGGAAACCGTAGAGGGTTGCCAGGTAAAGGGTGGCGCGTTGTTTGAGGAGGGCTGTTTCCATGGGGTTGGTCTCCGAAAAAATCAGGCTTCCAGGTCGAACAAATCTTTGAAAGAAGTGTGCTGGATGAACTTTTTGAATGACATATTATTTTTTTCCTTTCAGATCTTCTTCTGAGCTTGATTTTGAACACAGGATCTGATATTGCATCGGGCCGTTTCTCCTTGTGTTATCTTCAGTGTAATCGGCATAAGACAAAAAAGCCCCGCACATTTGTGTAGGGTTTTCGATAAAATAATGTGGTTTTATGCCAGGGTGTTCAGCAGGCCACAGGTAGAGGTTCGCCAGGTTGGCATCCATATACAAAGTTTGCGCCAATCAATCGGCCAGGACTTCGAGCGCCTGATCGAAATACCTGCCCGGCCTTTGAGCAACTACCCGGAAGAGACGCGCAATAATCAGCCACCGAAAATCTTTATAGGTCTAAACATTTTACAAAGTACTGTCAACGTAGCGCATTGAATAATAAAGATAAGGAACGAAATATTTGCTCCAGAAGTGACCTCCAGCGAGATTTGCGGTTTCATGTTCGACAAATATACGTTCATAACCCTTTTGCTGTGACCAGTGAATGGCGCATTGCAACAAGGCTCTTCCAATCCCTTGACCACGTGCTCCCGGCCGTGTGAAGGCAGACTTGATCTGGGCTGTCTTCGTCTTCTGAAGGAGAAAACCTTCCCCTCCGAGGGTGGACTCCCCAGCGATCAGGTAAGCACATGGCTCACCTTGTTCATATGCAACAAAAAATACATCCCCACTCTGTGCGTGCGCTTCCAGATCAGCCAGGGCAGAGTGGCGATCTGTCGAGCGCGAGAGGAAAATCGGGGAGTGGGGATAGTAGTGAATATGCTCGATGTGCAGGTCAAGTAGTTTGCTGGCCCCTTGGTCAATTTTGATGGATGGGTCTTGCCCTGTAGCAACAGCAGAACAGTCGCGCAACCTTTCCGCAACGAGCGCCCCAAATCCCATTTGATAGAGCATCTCTTGAAGGAGGGTGTCATGCGCAAAATGCCCAAACAGGTGGAGATGGCAGCCCTGGTGAACC
>CAIQJJ010000816.1 GCA_903872065.1 uncultured Anaerolineales bacterium
CGGATATCGCGCTCGCGGTTGGAGCCTTGATTGCCGCTGCCGCGCGAGGCCGCGCCGGTATCCAGCACCACCGCCATGCGCCCGCCGGGGGCCAACGAGGCCGCCATGTGCTGCATCCAACCCCAATCGGCGCTCGATGCCGGCGGAACGCCGCGCTTAAAACGATCGTAGGGGTCATTATCGTACACATTGGTCGGGAAATTCTGATTCCACATCGGGTTGGCAGTGATCAGGTTGAAGGAACGCAGGCTGCCATCCGGATTGCTAAAGGCCGGGCGGCGCATCGTATCGCCCAGGGCGATCTCAGCCTCCAGATCGTGCAAGAAGGCATTCATGCGCGCCATGGCAAAGGTAGTCGGGTTGGTCTCCTGCCCGTACAGGCGCAGCGGGGCCAGGTGAGAAGGCAGCTTGCCTCCTGCCTGAAGAGAGGGGCGGCCGTGGGTCTCAACCAGGCGCAGGTGCAGCTTGATTTGCAGGCCAAACGAACCGCAAGTGGGATCATAAGCGCTCTGCCCTGGCTGCGGGTTCAGGATCCAAGCCATCAACATCCCCACCATGCGCGGGGTATAGAACTCGCCGGCGCTCTGTCCCTGGCCTTCAGCAAATTTGCGCAGCAGATATTCATAGGCGCGGCCCAAAATATCTGGCTCAACATCGTGCAAACCCAGGCGATGCTGGCCTAGCACCTGCACCAGTTCGCGCAGCGGCTCATCGGCCAGGATGCGCTGCCCGGCGGCGGCAGCGTTGAAATCGGTCACATCAATCACCCCCGCCAAGCGGGGATTCTCACGCGCCACGGCTCGCACAGCATCGGTCAGCTTTTCCCCAATGCCCGTGGGAATCTTCGCCAGGAAGGGCCAACGGGCGGCCGCCGGCAAATAAAAGCGCACCAGGGTATGATCGCTTTCGACCAATACCTGCGCCACATCCTGGTCGTTGTAACGCTCGCCCAGGGCTTTAACTTCATCGTCAAAAACATCCGAGAGCCGCTTGAGAAATACCAGCGGCAAGATGTAATCCTTATACTTGGGCGCGTCCACCGGCCCGCGCAGCCGGCAGGCGGCTTCCCAAAGCCAGGTTTCAAGGGTAGAAAGGTCAAGTGTGGTCATTGGGGCAGCGCTTCTCTCACTCAAAATCCAGAAAATACAGGCAGCCGGCCTCCAGGCGGAAGCGCAGCATCACCGCTTCCCCGACCTCGACCCCCAGATCGTCATGCTCCTGCCACAGCACAGGCGCGCCGTGGCAGTCGCCGCGCAGCGGGATTGAGTTCTCGAACTCGCGCCCGGGGATGGTCTCGCCGGAGAGACGGGCGGCTTCGACCTGGAGGCAGCCGGCGCGCGCCGTCAAGACGTTGGCGCGCAGGCGTCGCCCAGGGGCCAGCACCGCCACGGTGCTGAACGCGCCGCGCTCAGGCGCTTCGAGGCCCACCAGGCGGCCCTTCGGCCAGAGGGCGTACGCGCACGCGCGCCGTGCCTGCTGGCGCGGGTATTTGTGCGGGACGTTGTAGCCGGTGTAGGGCAGGGCGAAATCGCCGTTGGGCAGCTCAACCAGGTTCGGGCTGGCAAAGATACAGCCCCCGTCCCACTGCCCGAAAGGCGCGGTGCAAAGCAGCGGGTCGTTGGAGAAAAAGTTCCAGGCGCGCCCATCGTGGCTGCTGGCAAAGTGGATCTCCGTGCTGTCAGTGGCGTGATCCCACACCGTCGGGAACATCAAGTGCTGATCGGCGGCCCCCGGCAGGCTGGTGCGGCAGTTGGTGTAAAACACCTGGCTGGGCCGCAGGCCGGGATGCGGCGCAAGGAGGAGGGCGCTCAACGGAAAGTGACGGAAATCCGCCGTCTCAGC
>CAIQJJ010000817.1 GCA_903872065.1 uncultured Anaerolineales bacterium
CGCGCAGGCAAGCAGATCCGCTACAAGAGCCGTTTTCACGATGCGGTGTTGTCGACGGTAGCGAAGGTCGTCACCAGCATGGGCTTGCGCTGGATATGTATGGCGATTCTGGTACCAGTCCCGTGGAGCAAACGTTCATGGGCCTTGCCCTTCCTGGTGATCTTAACTCTAGCGCCTCGGACGAGTGAGAAACTGCATAAACCTCACCGCACCCTGGTCGATTGGGCTGGCTTCATGATCGAGAAGGTTCGTCGCTGGCAGCCAGAAAGCGAAATCATCCTGGTGGGCGATGGAGGCTATGCGGCAGTCGTGTTGGTTCAGCGCTGCCAGCGCTTGAAAAAGCCTGTGTGCTTCATCTCTCGTCTGCGCCTGGACGCTGTGCTGCATGATTTTCCATCTCCCAAGCCAAAAGGGAAACGCGGGCCACAGCCCAAGAAAGGAAAACGTCAACCCAGTCTGGCAGACCGACTGACGGATCCTACCACAACCTGGGAGACAGCCACTATTTCTTGGTATGGTGGCTACCAGAAGAATGTCGAGTTTGTTTCGGGCGTTTCCTTGTGGTACCACCGTGGTGCAGACCCGGTTCCGCTGGGTTGGGTCTTGGTACGCACCCCAGATGACAGCATCAAACCCGCAGCTTTCTTCTGTTCTGACCCAGACATTGCTCAGCTTTTCATTTTGAAATGGTTCGTCTCGCGCTGGAACATCGAAGTGACTTTTGAAGAGATGCGCGCCCATCTCGGTTTTGAAACACAGCGACAGTGGTCAGACCGCGCAATTGAGCGTACCACACCCTGTCTGTTCGGTGTGTTTAGCTTGGTCGTGATCATGGCTAAGGTGCTGTATCCGCAAGAACTGCCTCTTCGTCAAGCCGCATGGTATGAAAAAGACGAAGCCGCTTTTAGTGACGTGTTGGCAGCCGTTCGACGCCATCTTTGGGAAGGTTCGAATAACCGCAACTCGTCAAAAAACAACGAAATGATCCTGATCCCGAAATCTGCCCTGTTTTCCCTGCTGGATGTGGCCTGTTACACAGTTTAAATGGCCAAAGTCCAGTATCTGATATACGGGTACAAATTTCGTCTGGCGATTGTCTAACCATTTTTATGCCGCCAGATATGGACAATTTCCTGTAAAGCGACCGAAATTTCCCGTATGTAGTGGGAAAATGCAGGTTTGCATCGTAACGCAGGCTTTAGCATAAGTTTTGTGCAAGTTCATACGCTTTCAGGATATCCTTTATTAGGCAGGGGTATGGATTGGGGTAGTAATCATAAGTTTTTGGCTATCCCTGGGATAGCGATAGAGTTTGGATAATTATCTAGCCGCTCAAGGCCGCCCTGACTGATGAGATAATTGCTCTCCAGGCGCATGCCGCCCCAACCAGGGAGGTAGATACCCGGCTCCAGGGTCAGAATCATTCCTGCCTCAAGCGTAGTTGTCTCGGCGGGGATCAGATACGGCTTCTCTTGCTGGAAGACGCCGTAAGCGTGCCCGCTGTGATGGTAGAAATTCTCGCCATAACCGGCTTTGGCGATCACGCCGCGCACGGCAGCATCCACATCGCAGGCGCGCACGCCGGGGCGTAAAGCCTCTTCACCAGCAACCAACGCCTCCAGCAAAATACCATAGACTTCGCGCTGTTTCGGGGTGGGTTCGGCGGTGAAAAAGACGCGCGTGGTATCGGCATAATAGCCATGCTGGCAGGAATACACGTCCACGAAGACGGCGTCGCCACGCTCCACCAGGTACGGCCCCGGCTTGGCATCGGGGTTCGCGCCGCGCGGGCCTACGCCCAGATCGGCTTCGAGCGTGATTGGGCCTCCGTTGGCGCGGCACATTTCGGTGTAGATGCGCCCCCACAGGTCATACTCGCTCACGCCCGGCTGGATGGCTTGCTGCACCAGGCCGAACATGTGGTCGTTGGCGGCCACATTGGCTTTGATCTGGGCAATTTCGGCGGGGTCTTTGATCCTGCGCAGGCTCCACAGCAGATGGGAGAGATCGTGCAGCGTGTTCCGTTGAGCTGAGAGAGTAGCAAAGGCGTGAGCAGTCAGGTGCGGCAGTTCAGCGCCGAGGGCCTTGCCCGTCAGGCCAACGGCATTGATGGCCTCCTCGAGAGTGGCGGCAGAATGATTGGGGATGTCCCAGCCATGATGAATGTCATAGCTGGAATACAGGATCGTCTCCCAGCCAGGGATGGGTGCTGGCCCTACGGCTGCGGCCCGCTGCGGAGCGATCACCAGGTAGTGAGGCGCTGGCCCGGGGAGGAAGCCGGTGAAGTAAAACACGTGCTGCGGCTGCGAAAGCACCGCGCCGCCCAGCCCGGCGGTTTCGAGGGCGATGCGGAGGGATGCGAGACGGAGTTCGTGAGGATACATGGCTCAGTCCTTCAGCAGGCGGGAGAATTTTGATAGCGGATGTACAGGGCGGCGTAAGATTGGCACAGGCCTTCATCCACCGGGATCAGGCGCTGCCAGCCAGTGACATGTTCGACGGCTTCGGTGAGGCTGCCGTACATCCCCACTCCCACCGCGGCGACGATCATCGCCCCGAGGGCGGTCGGCTCGGGGGAGTGCAGCACGGCCAGCGGTCGCCCGTAGAGGCTGGCACGAGCGATCAGTTCGTTTTCGTCGCCACGCTCACTGATGGAAATATGCGCCTGCGGCCCGGCCAACGCTTCGATCTGTTCCAACACCTGCTTGAGCGAGAACATCACCCCTTCCCAAACCGCCTGGCGCAAGTCGGTGGATGTGTGGGCGGCGCTTAGGCCCAGCCATGCCCCGCGCGCGGCTGGATTCCACGCCGGGCAGCGCTCGCCTGACAGGTGGGGAATAAATATCAGGGGTTGATCCAGATCAGGGGGATGGGAAACATACGGGGCGGAGTGATCCACCCGCAGCACTTCGTCGGCCCAGGCCAACGCCGAACCCGCCGCCGTGACAGAACCGCCCAGCACCCATTTGCCCGACATAATGTGCGGATAGAGTTCCAGCGCCATTTGCGGATCATAGACAGGGTGATCGGTCACAGACAGGATCGAGCCGGTGGTTCCCAGGTGTTCGAGGGCGGTTCCCGCTTCGAGCATTCCGTTGCCAAGCACTTCCACATCGTCGCCCGCGCCGACCATCACCGGGATGCCCGGCTTCAACCCCAATTCTCGCGCCGCGGCAGGGAGCAAAGCCCCGGCAATGGCGCAGGGATCGGCCACCTGAGGCAACTGATCTGCCCGGATACCGGCCTGTTCCATCAACTCCGGCGACCAGTTTCCCCGCTGGATGTCGTAGGCCGACATGCCGCAGGCATCCACTGGTTCAGTCAGCAGGTCGCCGGTGAGCCAGTGGCGCAGATAATCCTTACAGGCCAGGAATGCCCGCGTTTGATGATGAATTTCGGGGGCGTGCTGCCGCAGCCAGGCGATCTTGGCCAGCGGCATAGAAGCATCCATGCGCGCCCCGGTGATGCGATAGATACGCTCCAGGCCTACAGCGGCGGTGATGGCTTCGGCTTCGGCGAGGGCGCGCTGATCGCCCAGCACTAACGCCGAGCCGAGGGCGTCGCCATTGGCCCCCAGGCAGACCAGGGCATGCATGTGGGCGGTGACGCTGATAGCGACAGTTTGTTCGAGCGCCGCGGGCGATTGAGCGCGCACCTGGTCCAGGGCGGCGATCATCGCCTGCCACCAATCAGCGGGGGATTGTTCGACCCAGCCGGGCTGCGGGCGATAGGTGGGGTAGGGAATCGCCGCCCGGGCAACGATCTCGCCCTGGGGGGTGAAGGCCACAGCCTTGCAGTTAGTCAGGCCGAGATCGAAAATGAGTATGGTTTCAGGCATCGTCATAAGTCCTTGGGGTTCACTTGGCCTGAAATCTGACGCATCTGGGCCAGGCGACGCGGGTCTTGGACGCGCAGACCAAATACCAGTGTTCCAGCGATTGAAAAAACAAAGGCGGTGGCAAAAAGGGCTGAGTAATTCCAGGTGGCCGCAATCCAACCGCCCAGGATGGGCGCGATCAGCATCATCGGCCCCGTCACAGTGCGCGCCAGGCCCATATAGGTTGGGCGTTCAGATTCAGGGCCTAGCTCCATCACCAGGCCGAAATCGGCTACCAGAGTTCCAGCCAGGCTGATTCCCAAAAGCCCGAACACCAGATAAAAACCCCACACCGATGATGATAGCCAGGCCACCATCAGGCCGAATCCCCATAAACTAGCCGCCATCACCATGACTCGTTTGTAACCCAGGCGGTCGCACAATGGCCCCCACCAGGTGTAACCGGCTACGGCGGCGGCAGTTTGTACGCTTCCCCAAATGGCTGCGGATGAATCTGGCAGGTGGAACTGGTGAAGGGCATATATGGCCAGGAATCCGTTAGCCATGCCGCCCAGGGCCAATAACCAGCGACTCACCAGGTAAGCGCGGAAATTACCGTCGCTTTGGAGAATGTACGTCAGACGTTGGATATAACCATATCCCGGTTTATCTACCGCCGGTTTTGGGGGTGGCAACTGAACTGGTTCCGCCGATTGCATCAAAGCCAGGTAGCCCACCCAATTGAATATGGCTCCGATGAAAAAACAAAGCGCAAAATTATAGGGATAGGGCAGGCTGGCCAGCAGTTGCGCAGCCACGAGTGCTGCGGCAATGCCCAACAACTGGCCGAGGAAACTCGCCACGCTGAAAAAGCGCCCGCGGTGCGTGGCTGGAATGAGCTTGGCGGTAAGTTCTTGCCAGGGTGTGGCTGTCATTCCACCGGCCAAAGATTTCCACATGAGGATCAGAAAAAATATTCCGATGGCGGCCTGCGTTGAGGGGTTGCTAACCGCCAACCACAGAGCCATTACC
>CAIQJJ010000818.1 GCA_903872065.1 uncultured Anaerolineales bacterium
GCGGTTACGCCGGCCGAAGCGGCGGTTACGCCGGCCGAAGCGGCGGTTACGCCGGCCGAAGCGGCGGTTACGCCGGCCGAAGCGGCGGTTACGCCGACCGAAGCGGCGGTTACGCCGGCCCGCCGGCTGAACGACGCCTCGCCGGCCAGCCTGCCGAAGGCCGCCGCCCGGCAGCCACGCGGCGACCCGCTGGCGCCGCTGAAGCAGGCCATGGGCGTGACGCGGCAGGCGGTGGGGCGCGTGCTGCGGGCGGTGGTGGGCGTTTTGGGAGGATTCTTCAAGCTCATTTTGCCCGACGAAAGCCTGTTCACCCTGCCCTCTTCGACAATGATCTTCCTGGCGGTTGTGACGCCAGTGGTCATCTCGGTGGTCGGCGCGATGGTGTATATCCAGCGCGGACTGGCTTACCAGGGCCAGAGCTACGTAAACAAGGCAGTACAATTTGCTGAACAAGCGCAAAAGCAAACCGACCCGGTGCTGCAGCGCGCCGCCTGGGAAGAAACGCTCAAGCTGGCGGCGACCGCGCAGGCCTACGACCGCAAGAATCCGCAGGCCAAGGCGCTTTATACCCAGGCCAACACGGCCTTTGACCAGATTGACCGGATTAAGCGCCTGCAATACCAGCCGGCGGTGATTGACAACCTGGGGCGCGCTGTCAAGGTGACGCAAATGACCGCCACGGCAGATGAACTGTACCTGCTAAACGGCGCCCAGGGCAGCGTCAAACGCACTGTCTTGACCGGCCAGGGCTACAAACTGGATGCAGAATTTCGCTGCGGCCCTGGGCCTTACGGTTCCCGTGTGGTAGGGCCGCTGCTGGATATGGTTGACCTGCCGAAGGGCAGCGAGTTCAACGCCACGATTTTAGCTATGGATGGCAGCGCCAATTTGTTATACTGCATCCCGCACGATCAGCCCAAGGCCATTTCGCTGGCGACGCCCACCATCGCCGGCTGGGGCACGCCCAACGTCTTTGCCCTGGATCGCGATACCAGCAACCTGTATGTGCTGGACGCTGCAAAGCGCAAGATCTGGATCTATCAGCGCCTCAAAATCTCTGAGCAGCCGATCTCATTTTTCGATGAGACGGTGGACCAACTGCCGGTGATGGAAAATGTGGTGGACATGGCGGTCAATCGCACAACGCTCTATTTGCTGCATCAAGACGGGCAGCTTACGGTGTGTGAATTTGGCCGTTTTGAAGGCGTGCTGACCCGCTGCCAAAGCCCAGTCAATTACCTGGACGATCGCCCCGGGCGGCAGAGCGGCCCGCAGATGTCGGAGGCGCTCTTTCAAAGCGTCCAATACGCCCCCCCGCCCGATCCGTCGCTCTTTCTCTTCGATCCGGCGCAGCAGGCGGTTTATCAGTTTGGCCTGTTACAGATCAATTTCTATTTTCAGTACCGCCCCTTGCTCCTGGATAACAACCAGCCAGCCACCGCCTTCACAGTCAGCGACGACCGGACAGTATTTTTGGCGCTTGGCAACCAGGTCTATTACGCCCGCCTGACGCCGTAAGATCAACTCCCAGGCCAGGCGCTGCTGAAAAACCACCAGCCCAGGATGGCCGATGCTACCAACAGCGCGGTAATGATCAGCAGCCCCACACAGCCCGCGGCAAGGGCCCAGGCCGGCCACTCCCCGCTTTTTGGGGTTTCGGCGGCCTGCGAAAGGGGAACCTCCGCCAGAATGGCCGTGATGTTGTCGTGTCCGCCGCGGGCATTGGCCATGTTGACCAGTTTGGTCAGCGCCTGTTCACGCGGCAGCGCCTGCAGCACGGTCAGGATTTCGCCATCCTTGACCAGATCGGTCAGGCCATCGGTGCAAAGCAGCAGGCGATCGCCGGGCTGGAGGCGCAAGCCCTGGTGCGCCTCAGATTGACTATTTTTTTCGTGATCTCTCAAGCGTAAGCGCAAATCGAGCTCCGCCGGGGCGTCTGACCCCATGTAACGGCGAATGACATGTGCATTGGGGTGGTCAGCCGCCTGTTCTGGCGTCAACGCCCCATGCTCAATGGCTTCTTGAATCCAGGTATGGTCAACCGTAAGCTGCCGGATCGCATCGCCGCGCGCCAGGTAGAGGCGCGAATCGCCCATTGAGCCAACATACAAGCGGTCGTCAATGATCCAGGCGCAGACGCAGGTCGCGCCCATGCCCCGCTGGCTATCCTCGCGTTCAGACTGAGCCGCGATAGATTGGCTGGCTTCGGCGGCGGCCGCGCGCAAGACCTCCAGCGGTTGTCCAGGATCGCCTTCGCTCACTTTTTGCGTGATGATATTGACCGCCATCTCCGCCGCCACCTCCCCGGCGCGATGACCTCCAATGCCATCGGAAATAACCAGCAGCAGCGAAGGCGTCCCCTCGTCGCCGCCAGTTTGATAAGCGGAAACCTTATAGCGATCTTCGTTATTTTTGCCTTTCATCCCCGGATGAGTGACAGCAGCGACGAAAATGTGAGGATGTTCGACGGGAATCATCCTGGCAGCTCCTTCTGAATGATGGGCTTGCGAGTTTGCTTCGGCTGGCGAAGGGTAAAGCGAAAGCCTAAGCGTCCAATATGCACAATATCACCGTGGGTTAAAGAAGCCCCAGACGGGCATACGATCTCATAGTTAAGCCAAGTCCCGGCAATAGAACCTTCATCGTAAACCATGAAACAGTTCTCTTGAAACCGCAGACGGGTGTGCAGATTGGCGATGGAGGGTTCGTCCAACACCACCTGGGCGTGCGCCGGACTGCTGCCCAGGGTAACCTCCTCACCGCCAAGGGGGATCGGCGGCCCGTGAGGCGTCTCGCCCTCTGAAATCGGCGTCAAAAAGGCCAGGGCGGTGGGCGCCGTGTGGCGCTGCGGCCAATGCAGCCAGCCCGGCCTGCGCGAGGAGCTTTCCAGATGCGGCGTCAAGGGCTGCAGCAAGGGGTCTACTTGAAGCGGTTGTTTTTTTTCATTTTTGCGCTTGCGCCCGGCGTTGGGCTGTTTGCCGTAAACCCTTGGGCGGATCCTTCCCCCCAGCACTAAAACCAGCCCCAGCACCCCGCCAGCCAAGACGATCATCACCACCACCACCAACGCCCCCTGCTGCGAGATGACCGTCCACATTTCCACCTTGCTGCGCTGCACCTCAATTTGCACTGGAACTTCAATCGTAGCGCCGGTCAATCCCAGGCTGTCCACCACCGTCACCCGTACCTTATGACTGCCGCTCTGTTCATAAGCGCTTAAATCCCAGGCAAATTTCTCCAGTGGGGGTTCGGTGTTTTGCAAGACGACCAATCCATCTACATAAAGAGTGGTTGTCAGCACCGGACGGGGATGGTTATCAGGGAACTCGATCAGAATTTCAAGCGCCTGCGTCTCAGGGGTCAGCGGCTTTGGCCCAAGCGCGGTCAGAACCTGGCCTTTTTGATCGGCGACCTCAACTTCAGTACGGGTGATCAACAAGGGCGGCGAGACAAAGATGGGGTTGGGCGGACTGACGGCGAGCTCGAACTGGCGCGACGGCGAGATCATTTGCAAAGCCGGGGTATTCACTTCGGCGGCCAATTCGTGCGTCCCGCTGCTCAGGATGCGCGAGGTATAAGTGATCTGGTAAATATGGCGCAGAGGTTCCAGGTAGGTTTCCAGGTCTGGGATGGCTTCGTCGCGCGAAAAAGCGAAAAACTCGCCGCCGGTCTGAATGGCCGCCTCCTCAAACATCACCGCGCTCGGAGAAACAAACAGATCGGGGGAGGAGATAAACCAGCAAAAGAGGCGAATGCCTTGCTGCCTGGCGCGCTCAGTCAAATTTCGCAGCCCGGCTTCCACCTCGGCCGGCTGGGGAGCGGTAATGAACAATACGGCGCGCCCCATGCCCAGGCGAGGCGAGGCGTCATCGGCAATGTCAATCGCCAACGAGAGCGATTGCAAATTGGACTGCGGCGACTGGGAATTGGAGCGCTGCGCCTCAGGTTGAAAACTTTGCAAGGCGCTAAGCCATTCGCTGACGCTGGCGGTATGCACGACCTGCTGACTGGCGGGGGTGATCAGGCTGAGATCATCTTGCAAGGGGGAGGGCAGCGCATTGGCCCAGGTCTCCAGCGCTTTGGCGACCAGGGAATAGCGGCTGGAGCCCGAGGTATCACGAATATTGAAGGTTGCGCCAGAGGCGACAGCCAACACAAACTGGGCGCCGGGCTGCAGTTCGGTAAGCTGATCCACTGGCCGCGAGAGGCTGTCTTCAAGGATGCGCACATCCCCTACCCCCAGGCCGGGGAGAAAATGGCCCTGTTCGCCGCGCACATCCAGGTAAGTGACAATCGTGGGGAAATTATCCGTTTCAGGCGGGTAAAGCTCCACTCTGGCGGCGGTCTGCGCTTGCGCCGGGCCGGCCGCCATCAGAGCAACCAAAATCAGCCAGAACCACTTGATCTGACGGAGATGATGAGCAAACATGGTTGAATTGTAGCATAGAGTGACAGAGTGTGCATCAAGCTCATTCCCATTCAATGGTCGCCGGGGGTTTGCTGGTGATATCGTAGACGACGCGGTTGACGCCTTTGACCTCGTTGACGATGCGGTTGGCGACGCGCCCAAGCAAATCGTGCGGCAGGTGCGCCCAATCGGCGGTCATAAAATCATCGGTCGTCACCGCCCGCAGGGCGATGGTCTCCTGGTAGGTGCGGAAATCTCCCATGACGCCCACCGAATAGACAGGCAAGAGAACGGCAAAGGCCTGCGAAGTGCCGCGCGCCGCCTCTTCCACGGCGTTGGAATCTGCGCCGGGTTGGACGCGCAGCAGACCAGCCGCGGCCAGTTCGGCGGTGAAAATCGCATCCGCGGCCCGCAAGCGCTCAATGCGTTCGGCGGTCACTTCGCCCAGGCAGCGCACCGCCAGGCCAGGGCCGGGGAAGGGCTGCCGCCAGACCAGTTCCGCTGGCAAGCCAAGCGCCTCGCCCACGGCGCGCACCTCGTCTTTGAAGAGGTAGCGCAGCGGCTCCACCAATTGAAAGTGCATCTCTTTGGGCAAGCCGCCGACATTGTGATGGGTTTTGATGCGGGCGGCCTGGGAGCGATCGGGGGCGGCGGATTCGACCACATCGGGGTAAATGGTGCCCTGCACCAGGAACTTGGGCAGACCCAGGCTGCGGGCCTGCGCCTCGAAGATGCGGATGAACTTCTCGCCGATGATGCGGCGCTTTTGTTCGGGGTCGGCGACCCCTTGCAAGGCGGCGAAATATTCCTCGGCGGCGTCAACGGCGATCAACTCGGCCCCCAGAGTATGGCGAAAGGTATGGACGACCTGCGCCGCCTCGTTCTGGCGCAGCAGCCCGGTATCCACAAAGACGGCGACCTGTTGATCGCCGACGGCCCTTTGCACCAGGGCGGTAGCTACGCTCGAATCGACCCCGCCCGAAACCGCCGAGAGGACGCGTTCGCCGCCCACCTGCTGGCGGATGCGCTCGACGCTTTGGGCGATGATGGACTGCGGCGTCCAATCGGGCTGCGCGCCGCAGATCTCCTGGGCAAAGCGGCGTAAGATTTCGCGCCCATCCGGGGTGTGCCGCACTTCAGGATGAAACTGCACCCCAAAGTAACCGCGCTGCGCATCGCCCATGGCGGCCACCGGGGAATTGATGCTGCGCGCCAGGGGGACAAAGCCCGCCGGCAGCGCCTCGATCCGGTCGCCGTGCGACATCCAGACCTGGAAGGGGGAAGAAGGCAGAAGGGAGTAGGCAGAAGGCAGTTGGGAGAAGGCAGAGAGCGGTTCGACGCTTGCCGAGCCATACTCCTTATGGCTGGAGGGGGCGACTTTGCCGCCCAGGGCGTGCGTCAGGGCCTGCATCCCATAGCAAATGCCCAAAATGGGGCGGCCGCTTTCCAGAACGTAGGATGGCAGTTGGGGCGCGCCCGGCTCATAGACCGAGGCCGGCCCGCCGGAGAGGATAAAGCCGGCTGGCTGCAAGGCCATCACCTGCGCCGCGGGCGCGTTCCAGGGGAAAAGCTCGCAGTAGATTTGCAGTTCGCGCACCCGCCGCGCGATCAACTGGGAATATTGAGAGCCAAAGTCAAGGACGGCGATGGTATTCATCAGTCTTCAAACGTGATAACGTCGTTGTCCAGGGACTTAATGCAGGCCAGCGTTTCGATCGGGATGTTGAGATGCGCCAGGGCTGCCCGCCCGCCCTCGAAGCGCTTCTCGATCAACGCGCCGACCCCGACGATGGAAGCGCCGGCGGTCTGCGCCAGGCGCGCCAGGCCGAGAATGGTCGCGCCGGTCGCCAGGAAATCGTCAATGATCAAGACCCGTTCCCGCCCGGCCAGGTATTCGGGCGAAACGATCAGTTCAACCGTAACGCCCTTGGTATGAGACGGGCTGAGGGTCAGAAACACCTGATCGGGCATGGTGATGGGCTTGTGCTTGCGCGCATAAACCACCGGCAGCCCCAGATGGAAGGCGGTGGTCAGAGCGGGGGCAATGCCCGAGATTTCAGCCGTCAGCACTTTGGTGACGTTCAAATTGCGAAAGCGCCGGGCGAACTCGCGCCCGCAGGCGTCCATCAACACCGGGTCCACCTGATGATTGATAAAGCCATCCACCTTGAGAATGCCTCCCCCCAGGCTCTTTCCGTGGCTCAAGATACGATCTTTAAGCATTTGCATAGCAACCTCACTGTATTCGGAATACCCTTGATTGTACAATGCCTTTACTTAAAAGGGAATGTGTTAGAATAGCTGGATCAGGAAATATTCTTTATGTTCATTTTGGCATCCAATTCTCCCCGACGCAAGCAGATCATCGCTTTGGGCGGCTGGCCTTTTCGAGTACAGGCGGCTGAGGTAGATGAGCGCGTCCAACCAGGCGAAGCGCCGGCGGCCTACGTGCTGCGGCTGGCCGAGGCCAAAGCGCGCGCCGCCCTGCGCCACGTCGCCGCGGCCGAGCGCGCCCAGGCGCTGCTGATCGCCGCCGATACGACGGTAGCCGACGGCGCGCAGATTCTCGGCAAGCCGGCTGACCCTGCGCAGGCCGTGCAGATGTTGACCCAACTGCGCGGGCGGACGCACTATGTGTACACCGGCATCGCCGCGCTGCGCGCGACAGACGAACGGCTTTTGAGCGACTGCTGCGCCACCGAAACGCCGATGCGCGACTACAGCGACGCTGAAATCCAGGCTTACGTAGACAGCGGCGACCCGCTGGATAAGGCCGGGGCGTACGCCATCCAACACGCCGGGTTCCATCCGGTTGAGGCGCTTCGCGGCTGTTATGCCAACGTGGTGGGGCTGCCGGTGTGTCATCTGTGGCGGCTGATCCAAAAGATGGGCGCGCCAACGAATGGCGCTCCATCCGCTGGCGTCTCCGCCGTCAGCCTGGCCCAGGGCTGCCAACAAATGTTTGCTTATCACTGTCCGATCTATTCACAAATTTTGGGATAAGAGTTGATGGAACTTTCGTACATGTTGAGCCAGATGTGTCACGAGGCGCTGACCGACGCCGACATCAATACCATCCGCAAGGCGCGCGGTTTCCCGGCCAAAGAGTCACTGGCGCGCACAGCCTTCGAAAACTTTTTTCTCTCCAACATTGGCCTCCAGGCAGTGATGGCCTCGCTCTCTGAAAATGAAGTGATGCTTTTGCATTTGCTGCATCGGGTGGGTGATGAAGTCGCGATTCCTTTTTTCTCCCGCGCCTACGGCGAGGCGAAAGATTCCACCTATTTCAGGCCAAGGACCTTTACGCAGCAAAACAAGCCCATCTTTGACCAGGTCAAGCAAAACCTGGTGCGCAAAGGGCTGTTGGTGATGTGCGAAGCCAAAGCGTATGACGATTCGGTGCAGATGGAGCGCTGGCGTTTTCGCTTTCCGCCGCAGTTCGCCCAACATTTGCCGGCGCTCATCCGCAGCCCACGCCGGCTGGAAGGGAAGGGAGAAGTGCGCAGCGATGTGAGCCGCCGCAAACTGTTGGAAGCGGTGGGCGGGCCGGCGGCTTCGTCCAAAATGACCACCGGCCAATGGCAAATGGCGGTAAAACATGGGAGGCTGCTGATCGGCGATCAGCCGTTCAGCCAGGAAATTTTGGCTGCCTGGCAGCGCGCCGCCTGGGAACTCGCCTTGGAAGTAATCCCGCCCAACCTGGCAGGCGATAAAGCAGCGGCGGCGGCGTATCTCTCCCCGCCTGAGGCAGCCTTATTGGCCTTAAGGACACTGCAGCCCGGCGAATGGGCCAGCGAAGAGCAATTAACCGCTGTTCTGGCGATGATGAGTCATGGCGCGAAGGTCTCCAACCCGCGCCTCGGCCACGAAGGCTGGATGTGGGGCTGCCTGGAACGCAAATTGGATGAGGCCGGCAAGCCTTTTTACCGTTTGCCGGCGGCGGAAAGCGCCAATCCCGATGGCGCGCCGCCGGCGCCGGGTGAGTTTCTCAAGCTCAACCCCTTGGGCGGCGCGGTCAATGTGGACCTGCGCCAGATCCCTTTCGAGACCTTAGAGCAGCTTAACGTCCTGGCAAAGCTGGAGGTCATCTTGCACAACCTGTTGGCGTCCGCCGACGCGTTGAAGATCGGCCGCGCCGCGCCCGATGTGCGCCAATCTCCCCTGGCGCAGTGGCTCGACGAAAATGCGCCGGCCTTCCACAAGAACTTTGAAGCAATCGCCGCCAATTGGGGGCGCACAGTGGTGCACACCAACTTGCACGTGGCGCGCGTGCGCGACCTGAGCCTGCGCGTGCAGCTTGAACGCGAACTCGGCCCGGATTTGCAGGTTTTGAGCGACGAGTTTGTCGCCTTTCCTGTGGCGCTGATGCCAGAAGTCGAGCGGATGGTGAAAAAAGCCGGCTACGTGGTCAAGACCATCCATTCTTCAACGATCAAAAAACCATGAAACCACTGTCTCTTTCTACAACCTCCACCGAAGGTTTGGTGATTGTCACCAATGACCGCGATGTATTGGCCGATCTGTTTATCTACCTGGATTACGTGGGCAGCCGCGAGATCAAGCGCATGGTGCGCAACAACCAACTGCCCAAAGGCGATTCGGCGCGCATCGCCAGGCTTTTGGGCGACTCTGAGATGGAGCAAGCCGCCAAAGATACGGGCGGCGCGGTCTGGGTCGATCTGCTGGATGAACTGGCTTTACACTTGGGACTGGTGAATTACGATACCGCCGGCGAATATCGCGGCCATTCCAGCGTCGAGACCTCTTTTCAAAACAACTACGTCATCGTGCGCCAGGAGGAATATGAGAAATTTTTGAAGCTCTCACCCTTAGGACAAGAACAGCGCATATTGCAAGTGTTTTTGCACAAAGCGACCCATAACGAGTTCTATACAAGCGGCGTTCTAGGGCGGCTTGATCCATTTAGCTCCTGGGGATCGGCCACCGGTGTGATGCCCTCGCTCGATTTCCCGGCGGTGCGCCAGTTTTTGCTGCAGCAGTTGCAGCAGTGCAAGCCAGGTACCTGGTACAGCACCCAATCACTGGTGGCGGCGCTCAAAGCGGAGGCGCCCTATTTCCTGATCCCGCAAAAGATCAAGGCCGAGCGTTGGGGGAAGACGGCTGAGCGTTATGACAACTTCTACGAAGGGGAGGATACCTGGCGACACAATGACAAGCCAATTGCGCCGGATGAACCGCAAGCCTTCGAGCGCGTGGAGGGGCGCTACATCGAGCGCTTTTTGGAGGGGCTGCCGCTGGCTTTGCGTTTTGTGGATGTGGCTTACACCACCCAACCGTACCAGGGCCTTCACCCCTCGCGCGACCAACTGCGCGCCTTTCAGGTGCAAGAGCGCTTTTTGCGCCTGATGCGCTCAGAGGCGCGCCCCCCCAAAGTGACCGTACAGCCCAATTTCGATGTCGTGGTGGAGTCGGAGATTTACCCGGCGCACGTCATGAGCCAGATCAAGCCGCTGGCAGAGCGCGTCTCAGCGCCGGCGAGCGGCGTGGGCGTCTCGGTGATCACCTTGCAGCTCAAGAAAAACCTGGTGGCGGCGGAACTGGTGCGCAAACCTGACCTGGACGTGGTCAGCCTGTTGAAGACGCTCAGCGGCAGCGACCTGCCGCCAAATGTGTTGGTGGAGTTGGAGGAGTGGAGCGGCCACGCCGACCGCTTCACCATTTACCAGGATTTTGGCTTGCTGGAAAGCGTGGAACCCCTGCCGCAGGTGGAGCGCTATGTAGAAGAACACATTTCACCCACCCTTCGCCTGGTCATCCTGCCGGAGCGGGTCACGGAACGCCTGGAACACGATGCATTGGCCCCCATCGTGGTCAAGCACCAACTGATCCAGTTCACACCCCTGCCGCCGGGAGCGATCTCGGTCTTCCCCAAGGCGGACGCGCCCAAAGAAGACGCCGCCAAAGCCCAGGCCGCGCCGCTGCACATCAAACGCCAGACGACCATCAAGCTCACCTTCCCCTCCGAAGCCGCCTTCACCGATTTCCGCCAGGCTTTGGCCGACGCGCACTGCGTCTTCCACGCGGATGTTGAAACGCGCGCCATCTTGCTCGCCCCGGCGCAAATGGCCGTCTTTGAGAGCGTCGCCCAGCAGCTCGCCTCCCGCTACCTCGTCACCCTGGACGACCTCTCCTGAACATCTCAGCTTGTCCGTTGCTTCCGTCCTTTAAGCTGTCGAGGCCAAATTTTATTGACAGTTCAGTACACTATCTTTATACTATTGGGCGACAGGCTCAACGCGCGGGCGCCCCTCCAAACAGGTCCCGCCCTTTTTCGCGCCGGAAAACGACGCCCGCACAAGGGGCCGCTTGTGACGTTGATCTGGCCTGGCAATCAATCATCGGCTGGCGCGGCAGTTGGTCGCGCGCCACAGCCGTAAAACATTCTTAGGAGAAAAACCATGTTGCAAAAGAAGATCTTCCATTTCCTGGCAGTGATGGTGATAATCGCTCTGTTGGCAGCCTGTGCGCCAGCCGCCACCCCTGCCCCCACAACCGAACCGACCAAAGCCCCGGTTGTCGAACCGACGGCGACCACCAAAGCGGCGGCTGCCGCCCAGCCGACAGCTACAACCCAGCCGACGGCAACCACCGCCCCGGCCGAACCCACCGCCACCCAGGAAGCCGCTGCGCCGGCTGCTTCCTGGAAAGACACCGACCCCTATAAGCCTTACTCTGAGCGCCTCAGCATGGTACTGGTGAAGGGCGGCCAGGAAAACGCCGGCGTCCTGCCGGAAGGCGAGACCATCGAAGACAATCGCGACTTGAAGTATATCGAAGACACCCTGAACATTGATATCACCTTCTCGTGGATTGTGCCAAGCGACAGTTACGCCGATAAGCTCAACCTGGCCATCACCACTGGCGACATCCCGGATGTGATGATCGTGGACTCCAAGCAGCTCGAGCAGCTCGCCGCCGCCGGCGCCATCGAGGACATGACTCCCTACATCCAGCAGTATGCCAACAAAGACATCCTGGAAAACTACAACCAGACTAAGGGTGTAGCCCTGGATGCCGCCACTATTGACGGCAAAATCATGGGCATCCCCAACGTACAGCCGCAGGCTGACGCCCCCATCATGGTCTTCATCCGCCAGGATTGGCTGACCAAGCTGGGCCTGCCGGCGCCGAAGACTGTAGACGATGTAGAAGCCATCGCCAAGGCTTTCATCGAGCAGGATCCCGATGGCAACGGCGAGAAAGACACCTACGGGATCACTGGCACCATGAATCCGGTTCAGGTGCCCAGCAACCTGCACGGCTTTGACGCCATTTTCAACGCGTACGGCGCCTTCCCCGGCCTGTTCTACCGCGGCGCGGATGGCAAGATGATCTACGGCACTGTGCAGCCGGCGACCAAGGACGCCCTGGCGCGCCTGGCCCAGATGTACACCGACGGCATCATTGACCCCGAATTTGCCACCAAAGACACCGCCAAGTCGAATGAAATCATCGCCGGCGGCAAGGGCGGCATCATGTTTGGCCCGTGGTGGATCCCCTGGTGGCCGCTCAACGACTCGGTCACCAACGACCCCAACGCCGACTGGCAGCCCTTCCTAGTGCAGGATATGAACGGCAAGTACACCTTCTCAATGGGCGGCTATACC
Source organism: uncultured Anaerolineales bacterium (assembly GCA_903872065.1). GTDB lineage: Bacteria > Chloroflexota > Anaerolineae > Anaerolineales > UBA4823 > CAIQJJ01. Next base: position 12,037 of record CAIQJJ010000818.1, read on the forward strand.
AACAGTTATGTCGTCGTCAAGAAAGGCTATCCCCACCCCGAAGCGGCTCTCAAGGTCCTGAACGTGCAAAACGACCTGAGCTACGGCCTGAATGACGCCCCACAGTATTACGCCGATTTCAACTCAATCTGGAACACCTTGTTCCCCATCCCGTTCTTGATCGAACAGCCATACGTGGTGGAGCGCATGGCGCGCGAGTACCAGGAAGCCCTGGATAGCAAGCGCGACCCGGCGACCTTCAGCGAGGCCATGAAGATTGAATTCGGCCAGATCCAGACCGATATTGCCGCGCCGCGCCAAGATGTGGCGAGTTGGTCTGTGCGCATGGCGCGCCTGGCGGCGGCCTCGCTGCTGGCCCAGGGCTACGACGAAGTCCGCACCGACCCGGCGGCGGCCCGCATCTACCCGGTGGATGAGAACTGGCCTTCTCTGAAGAAGATGGAAGACGAAGCCATCCTGCAGATCATCACCGGCGCGAAACCCGTTGATTACTTCGACGATTTCGTCAAGCAGTGGTACGACGCTGGCGGCGCCGCCCTGCTCGATAAAATGAACAAGTAAACGACCCATTTTCCGTGCTGCTCCTGCTGCTGCACCCTGGGCGCAGCAGCAGGAGCGCCCTCCCAGAGAGGCCATTATGTTTAAGAAATCCGATTCCGCCTGGTACACCCTGATGGTGCTGCCAGGTTTTATTTTGCTGGTGGCCTTCACCTTTGTCCCCCTGGTATATTCTGTGATTGCTTTCCAGAAATTCAACCCGGCCCTGGGCATCCAGGGCTCGCCCTGGGTCGGGCTGGACAACTTCGCCATGTTGTTTCGCATCCCCGATGCGCGGGTGGTCTTCACCAATACCCTGTTCATCGCTTCCATGAAAATTATCCTGCTGGAAGTGGTTGCCATTATCTTTGCGCTGCTGCTCAATGATTTGCGCTTTATCCCCTTAAAGAAGGCCGTCCAAACCATGGTGTACCTGACCCACTTCCTCTCGTGGGTGATCCTGGCGGGCATCCTGCGCTCCATCCTGGCGCGCGGCGGGCTGGTGAACGATTTCCTGGCGATCTTCAGCATCAAGCCCATCTACTTCTTGGGCAACCCGGATGTCTTCCCCTGGGTGCTGATCGGCAGCGAAGTGTGGAAGGAGTTCGGCTTCGAGGCCATCGTTTACCTGGCGGCGCTGACCGCCATCAACCCCAACCTGTATGAGGCGGCGGAGATGGACGGCGCCGGCCGCTTTCAGAAGATGTGGTATGTCTCGATCCCAGGGATTGCTCCCACCATCGTCCTGATGATCTCGCTCGGCATCGGCAGTGTGTTGAACGCTGGCTTCGATCAGATTTTCAACCTGTACAGCCCGATCGTTTACACCACAGGCGACATCATTGATACCTATGTGTACCGGGTGGGCTTGACGCAAGGGCTGTACAGCCTGGGTACGGCAGTGGGACTGTTGAAGACAGTCGTCTCGCTGATCCTGATCGGCATTTCGTACCTGGCAGCCAACAAACTGGCGAACTATCGCATCTTTTAGGAGGGCGACATGATCACATCCAAGAGCCTGCCGGATAAAATCTTCGATTGGGTCATCTCCATCGTGCTGCTCCTGCTCGGCCTGAGCACCCTGCTGCCGCTGATCAATACCCTGGCGGTGTCGCTGAGCAGCAAGGCTGCCGTGAGCGGCGGCATGGTCACTCTGCTGCCGGTGGGATTCAACCTGAGCGCCTATACTTACATTATGCAGGACAGCCGTTTCTGGCGGGCGTTCATGGTTTCGGTGGAGCGGGTCGTGTTGGGCGGCCTGCTCAACTTTGTGCTGGCAGTGCTGACGGCCTTTCCGCTCTCGCGCGAGACCAAGGATTTCCCGCTGCGCAACGTGTTGATGTGGCTGTTCGTCTTCGGCATGGTGTTGAACGTGGGCCTGGTTCCGTGGTTTCTAACCATCAACCTGTACAATCTGATTGATACCATCTGGGCGCTGGTGCTGCCCACGGCGCTGCCGATCTGGAACGTGGTGATCCTGATGAACTACTTCCGCGGCATCCCCAAGGAACTGGACGAGGCGGCGCGCATTGACGGCGCCAACCCCTGGCAAGTGCTGTGGCATATCTATGTCCCCACCTCGCTGCCAGCCCTGGCGACCATCACCCTGTTCAGCATTGTGGGCCACTGGAATTCATTCTTCGACGGCTTGATCTTGATGAACAACCCGGACAACTACCCGCTGCAAACCTATATCCAACAACTGGTGATCGCCGAACGTTCGATCCTGAACAGCGGGCAGGCGCAGCTTCTCTCCAAACTCTCGAACAACACCCTCAACGCGGCCAAACTGTTCATCGCCATGCTGCCCATCCTGATGGTGTACCCGCTGCTGCAGCAGTATTTCATTCGCGGCATTACACTAGGAGCAGTGAAAGAATAATGCTCTCGACTTCAGGCCTTCCCTCTGATAGTTCTTCCCACGCCTTTCTCTTAAAGCAGGTGTCCTTTGCCACGTTCTGATAACCCACTCATTGTCCAGGGCGATAAAACAATTTTGTTGGAAGTCGCCCATGCCCGCTACGCGCCGGCGCGGGATATGCTGGCGCGCTTTGCCGAACTGGAAAAATCGCCCGAATATATTCACACCTATCGCATCACGCCGCTCTCTTTGTGGAACGCCTCCTCCTCCGGCTTGAGCGCCCAGGATGTGATCGCCGGCCTGCAAGAATATTCAAAATATGGCCTGCCCAACAACGTGCTGCGCGATATCGAAGATTACATGGGGCGCTATGGGCGCGTCAAGCTGATCCGCGAGGGCGAGGAGCTGTTCTTGTTCAGTGAAGACCCGATCTTGATCGCTGAAATTGCGCAGCACAAGCGCCTGCAGCCCTATTTGCGCGGCCAGGTGGGAGTAGACCGGCTGAGGCTGGACCCGGCCATGCGCGGGCACATCAAGCAAGCCCTGGTACAGATCGGATTCCCCGCCGAAGACCTGGCCGGCTATGTGGACGGCGAGATGCTGCCCTTCGCCCTGCGCCCGCTCTCGCTGGAGGGTCGGGCCTTCGCCCTGCGCGATTATCAGCGCGAAGCCGCGGAGGTGTTTTACGCCGCGGGCTCGTCGCGCGGCGGCTCAGGGGCAATTGTGCTGCCCTGCGGGGCGGGCAAGACGATCGTGGGCATGGCGGCCATGGCGCAGTTGCAGACTTCGACGCTCATCCTGACGCCGAACACGGTCGCCGTGCGTCAGTGGATCACTGAACTGGTGGACAAAACGACGCTGACAGAGGATCAGTTGGGCGAGTATTCGGGCCTACAAAAGGACATCCGCCCGGTCACGGTCAGCACCTATCAAATTGTGACCTATCGCAAACGCGGGGCGACGCAGGGTTCAATCGAGGAGTATCCGCATTTTTCGCTCTTCAACGCCCGCAATTGGGGCTTGATCATTTACGATGAGGTGCATCTGCTGCCGGCGCCGGTCTTTCGCATCACCGCCGAGCTGCAGGCGCGCCGCCGCCTGGGACTGACCGCGACCCTGGTGCGCGAGGACGGCATGGAAGGGGATGTCTTCTCGCTGATCGGGCCGAAAAAATACGATGTCCCCTGGAAAGACCTGGAGAAGCAGGGCTGGATCGCCACCGCCGTCTGCCACGAAGTGCGCATCCCGCTGGCGGAGGACTGGCGCATGAATTACGCCCTGGCGGCGCAGCGGGAGAAATATTCGGTGGCGGCGCACAACCCGCGCAAGACGCCGGTGCTGAAGGCGCTCATCGAGCGGCACGCCGGGGACAATCTGCTGGTGATCGGGATGTACCTGGATCAACTGCAAGAACTGGCCGCCCAAATGGGCGCGCCGCTGATCACAGGCGAGACGCCGGTGCGCGAGCGGCAGATCCTTTACGAGCAGTTTCGCAGCGGGGCGGTCAAGCGCCTGGTGGTCTCCAAGGTGGCGAATTTCTCGATTGACCTGCCCGACGCCAACGTGGCGATCGAGATTTCCGGTACCTTTGGCTCGCGCCAGGAGGAGGCGCAGCGCCTGGGGCGCATCTTGCGTCCCAAGAGCGACGGTTCGATCGCCCATTTCTATACGATTGTGACGCGCGACACGGTGGATCAGACGTTCGCCGCCAACCGGCAGCGCTTCCTCACCGAGCAGGGGTACAAGTATGAGATCGCCTATGAGAACGAGGTCTTAGGCGCAAGGTAGACCGGGCGAAGCTCTTTCCGCTTGCCGAATCACTTTTTGACCGCCGCGATCCAGAAGACGTGGGCGGTGAGGGCGATCTCCCCGGCAGGGTTGGAGTGGCGTTCGGCCATCAAAGCAATGCGGGGGTCATCCGCCTCGGGCAAGGGGACGCCGAGCCAGGTCCACAAGTTGCACTGGTAGTCGAACCAGGTGTAAATGTCGCGAAAGTACAGCTTCGTCAGGTTGTCGGCTGCCAGGCGCACATCAAAGCCGTTCTTCTGCAACATATCCCAATGCCGCTTTGACCAGGATCCCTCCGGGGCTTCCTGGGCGCGGCCGAACACCTCGGTCACTTCCTGATAGTGCAGTTCGCCGATCTCCTGGCAAAACAGCAGGCCGTCCGGGCGCAGCAGACGGTAGGCGGCCTGGATACCCTCCAGGGTGTCAGGAAGCGGCCCGCGAATGGACATGAGCAGGTCAAACGACTCGGCGGGGAGTTGGGCTGCCTGGCCTGGGTATTCCAGCAAGCGGAAAGCCACATTGGTCACGCCGGCGGCGCGTTTCGCCTCTTCCGCCATCTGGATATGCTCAGGGTCGTTGTCAATCCCCAGGCCATATTGGAAACCGTGAACCATCTCCATCAAGATGTGGCCTTTGCCGCAGCCGACGTCGAGGACGCGCATGCTGGGGGTGAGGTGACGCAGCATGAAATCGGTGTAGAAGCCAAGTCTCCAGCGTTCGTCCGTGCGCGGGGGAGGGTTTTGCGCGGCGTAGTAGAAATGCCTGGCGTTTAAGATTGTCTGGATGTGTTCGAGGTTGAGGGTCATGGGGGAGGCGCTTTCATAGGGTGGTTGGATTGTATGGAAAGACTTGGGGCATTTTACCCCTAAACGGCGTTTCGTGTGCGCGGCGGTCGAACGGATTTCGGGAGCGGATTGAGCGGATGAGGCGCTCCGCCGCAAGATGCTGCGCCGGGATGGACAATCCGTTCAATCAGTTCTGCAATCCGTTGGACAGTTTGGCGAGAACTCTACACTTCTGGTTTGAGCCAGTCTGGAACGAACAACCACTGCCGGTTTCGTCTGTGTTCGGCAACGTTCTTAGGGGGAAAGATGCGCCTTTTCTGAAGACTGCGCGCGCCAAAATTCAACAGCAGTCCGACAGAACACCCACTGACCGCCAGGTAGCCGATTACTTGAGCTTCGTGGCTGCTATCCATCCCTCGCAGCGCTTTGATTTCAACGATCACCCGCTGTTCCACGAGAAAATCAGGAATGTAGTACCCTATCAACTGACTTTTGTTCAGGCTGTCATACACTTCATAGAGTTTCTGCGCCTCAAACGACAATCCGTTTTGGGCGAACTGAATCGCGAGGTCTTTTTGATACGTATTTTCGCGATAGCCCGGCCCAAGTGCACTATGGACTGCCATCGCACAGCCGATGATGTTATAGGTAAGCGCATCGTAAGGAGTTTCGACCAGTTTGGATGGGGTGGTCATAACGGAAGATCTTCCTGAACATCTAGAATATCCTGAATACGTTCTTTCCAGGCTCTAGGAGACATAGCTGCACTCTGCCAGCATACCATCGCGCAACTGCACTCCGTAATGCTCGGCCAGAAAATCACGCTACTGCATAAGTTCGCGACACCTGCTTTGTTCACGATAGATCCTGTTGTCCAACGATCTCGCCATGGTCTTTCCCCAAGATTTCGCGTTGGATCCCGGCCAAATGCCGGGTATAGTTCTCTGGCTCTGGGACGAGCAGCAGCATCCCATCCTGAATGTCCACAATCAGGCGGTCGCCGCTGTGGAGATGCAAAGCGCGGCGCGCCTCTGACGGCACGGCGATCTGATAGCGTTTGCTCACTTTTACAGATGTCAGGGTCATCATTGACCTCCTTGCTAAGCAAAACTCATTGTCTACTGTAGACGCAAAATCCCTTTTCTTAAGCATGATGGCTCACCCATTGCTAAAATAATCTGAGTCAATCCGTTTTAGTTGGTATGACATAGACTCTGTTACGCCAACATTGTAATCAATCATGAACTCGGCTAACCGCTTTCCGTCAATCAAAATCACCTTGAAATCTATGTTGGAAACGTAACTTACTGCATCAGCAGTGAAGGTTGAAGTCGTAATAAAAATACCCTTGCGGGCGCGTTTACCCATCAAAGCACCAACAAACTTTTGTATCTCCGGTCTTCCAACAGGCGGTTCCCATCTTTTGGCTTGAATGTATATGGTATCTAGTCCGAGCCTATCTTCATCAATGATCCCATCAATACCTTCATCGCCTGTCTGCCCGACTGCCCGCGCCGCATCGCGTCTTGACCCGCCGTAGCCCATATTAACCAATAATTCCACAACCAACCTTTCAAAAAACACTGGAGGACTTTTCTTCACCAATACAAGAAGTTCCTGGGCTAAATTATCGCGTATATCTTGGTAAGCGTACTCCAAAGTTTCTTCAGGGGTTCTGCTTTCTCTCTCTTCTACATCATCACCAGTGCCTTGCGGCCTTTTGCGCGTGCCTTCTTTTTCGCGAAACTCAACATATTCGGGAAACCGTTCCAAATATTTCATGTCAATGCGTGGTGGATTGCTTTTGAGAACATCTTTTCCTCTCGCGGTTATTTTATAATACGACCGCCGCGGCATCTCCAGTAAGGCAGACTTGGTTAAATAGGTTCTCGCCCATCCAACACGGTTATAAAAGGCTGTTTGTTTACCGCTTGGCAGTAGTTCGTTTACTTCCTGCACTGATAAAGATAATGTTTGGGCCAATTTGCCAAGAAGTTCTTGGATAGAATGCTCTTTCTCATCGCTAAATTGCTGAAGTAAAGGCAACATGATTGACTGAAAATCTGGTATAGGCATTATGTCTCCTTATCCCAAATGAATATTGCGATGGTAAATCAAAAGCGCTTTCACTCTACACAGCCATCTGGCCACATAGAACAGGCCAGTGATCAGAATCAGTCCGCTTCATTTCTCCCAAAACAGAAGCCAGACCAGGCTTAAACAACAGGGGACAAGAGAAGTAACTTTGCGTGCTAAAATCCCAATCAATACGTGGCGACTACCTGAGCCACAGATTGTCTCCTGTTGATAGAAATCTAGTAGTGCTTACCTAACATGATTCTACACCCAAATGGCGTTTCGTGCGCGCGGCGGTCAAACGGATTTCGGGAGCGGATTGAACGGATGAGGCGCTCCGCCACAGGATGCTGCGCCGGGACGGACAATCCGTTCAATCAGTTCTGCAAATCCGTTGGACAGTTTGGCGGAAGAAACAGTATTACGCGCGTGGCTGTCGAACGAATTTCGGGAGCGGATTGAACGGATGAGGCGCTCCGCCACAGGATGCTGCGCCGGGGTGGGTAATCCGTTCAATCAGTTCTGCAAATCCGTTGGACAGTTCGCGCCCGGCTTCGCGATCATGGCAAGTTCTCTAAATCATTCAGGTCTTTGTATCTACCACTGGCCTTCTTGTTGATCTTCAGATGCTTCAGGCTGATGAAGTTGATTTCGATGCCATCTAACACCCCCCTCTCCCGTTCTTCATAACACTCGTTAAAACCTACACCTGAGATAGACGTGGTAATTTCCAACCTGACCGGTGGAACGCCCATGCGCACAATTTGCTGTTCCTTCAAAAATAAATCGGCGGACAATTCCGGTACATCAAATCCAAATTCTCGCAGCACAGAAACTATTTTCTGCGCGTTGTCTGGATGGATCGCGATCCAAATATCCATGTCAGCCGTTGCGCGTGGATAGCCATAATACCCTACAGCATACCCGCCAATCAGCAGGTAGTGAACTTTATGGTCTTCGAGCAATTTCAAGAACTCTTTGAAGTCGGGTGGTAAGTGGATCGTAGCCATAGACAATTTGGCGCATGATTTCGATGGCTTCTAGCCGCGCTTCGGGCGATTGGCGAAGCCAGTATTCTTTTTCATCGGAAGGTTCGGTGAGGGAGGATACCAAAAAGGCTTTCTTATCCAGTGGAGGGAATGGGGGGCTATCCATAAGTGTGGGGGATTCTCAGCTTTTTCGACGGGCTACATCTAAAGGAATGTCGCAATTGCTGATGCCATTTTACCCCCAAACGGCTTTTCGTGTGAGCGCGCGGCTGTCCAACGGACTTCGGGAGCGGATTGAACGGAGGAGGCGCTCCGCCGCAAGGTGCTGCGCCGGGGTGGGTAATCCGTTCAATCAGTTCTGCAAATCCGTTGGACAGTTTGGCGGAAGAAACAGTATTACGCGCGCGGCTGTCAAACGGATTTCGGGAGCGGATTGAACGGATGAGGCGCTCCGCCACAGGATGCTGCGCCTGGACGGACAATCCGTTCAATCAGTTCTGCAAATCCGTTGGACAGTTCGCGCCTGGCTACACGATCATCGCAAGTTCTCTAAATCACTCAGGTAAAACCTACACCTGAGATAGGCATAGTAATTTCCAACCTGACCGGCGGAACGCCGCACCTCGTTTGATATCCGAATAAATTTGAGCACCTCTATTGACGCCAGTTCGCTTGCCGGTTAATCATGGCTCATCACCATTTTTGCAAGACTCTCGACTGTTTGAAGCGCCCGTAGAAACTTATCATTGCATGCAGGATTGGGGAAGTTCTCATTAAGCAAATTTCTCCAGTTGTTGATATACGCTTCGATGTCGGTAGGTGGTATCTTCTTCTGTGATAGGTTCTGCCAGGTGGATTCTGCAAGCGGAATCTGGCCAAGTAAGACAGCAATCCAGGAGCGGTCAATTTCGGCGTGCCAGCAATCATCTCCTGAAAGAGTGGGAACGGCGTTTTCGATAGCATCCAGGGCCATAATCAGAAAGGAGTTTTCTTCTTTTGTATCAGCATAACAAGAGAGCAAGGCCCCTATCATATAATATAGCCAGAGAGCATCATCTTCTTCCTGTTGAAGTGTCAAGATGCGTTTCAAGTCATCGAGCGCCTCAGTAAATCTATTCAGACTGGCATACGCCATCACGCGTCCTTGCAACGCAGGTTTATGTTGGGGTGCTATTTCTAGTGCGCGGGTAAAGTCGTGAATGGCGTCTTCTGTGACATCTATTTCCGCTAAAAGTTCACCACGCAGCATCAGTGCATTTAAGTCCCCGGGATCTCTGTCTATACAAAATGTAAAATCGGCCAGTGCATCCTGCATACGATCCAACGACTGATATAGTATGCCGCGCACCCGGTAATCTACATTTCCTCTGTTCTCCATTTCAATAGCTGTGTTTAAGTCGGACAGTGCCTCTTCAAATTGATTGTTGTTCCACAACAATTTGCCGCGTCGGGCAAAGATGTCGGCATTTTGGGGATCAAGACTCACGGCCCGATTCATTACATCCAGGGCTTCTGTTTGGAATCCCATTTTCTGATAAACCTGGCTTTGTATGCTCAGAGCGTAGGCCGATTCAGGCAATTCCTCCAGGACTTTCTCTATGGCAGCCAGCGCCTTTGGATAATTTCCCTGAAACTTATAAATCTCTGCCTTGATTTGCCAGGCCTGAAAATTCCTTGGGTCATACCGGATGGCCCGCTCAGCAGCTTTCAATGCAGGCTCTCTTTGATTATTGATGCAATACAACGTACTCTTCATCTGCCAGATCATTGATTTATCTGGATGGTATTTCAGTACATCATCAAGCTGTTTGAAGAGCTTTTCAAATAAACCATTGGTGTTTGGATCATCTGGGGATCCAACCACCAAACCAAATAAGAAGGTTTGGACGCACAACTTCCCGACACTGCGATCAGTGCGCTTGCAGAATTTTTCGGGTGTAAAGAGATATTTGCGCGCGATTTTAAAATAGTCATCAAGAACCTGGAATGCCGTTCCTTTCGTCCCATCCTGTATTCGATACAACCCATGATAAAACCAGGCTGCATAGTTATCAGGATTTTGTTCAACCGCTTCTTCAATATCCTGCCAGGCGTTCTCATTATCATCCTTGTAGTGATATACCAAACTGCGATGCAATAACGCCAGAGATTTGTCACGAAAATCAAGCTTGTCGTACCTGACCATGCAGTCAAAGAGATCCAAAGAGGCCGAATAACCTTCGGACTGGTAAGCGCGCAGGCCATCTTGCCAACTCAGAACCCATTTGGTAATTTCAGGTGAGAAACAATCCTCGGCGGCCTGGGAAGCCATTTCAAGAAATTCATATAGAGGATCAAAATCATCCCATCGGAACAGATTGAGGAAGCCGCTTACCAACTCTCCCTGATTTTTCTCAGGGTCCGCACAAATTAAGTGATAGAGATAGTTGAGTTGATAGCGGCGCCAGGTTTTGTTGGCCCAGGGATCTTCTTTTTTCAGCCCCAAGCTCTTTTGTTCTTCATGATAAAAGGACGCCAGTTTTTGATGCAAACAGCGCCAACGGTGAAGGTTAACCTGGTAGTTGTAACGCAGCATCAGTTTGCGCACTGCTGGATGGTAGCGCCATTCTGTTCCCTGCCGTTGAACAAAAGCTTGTTTGGATAACCAGACAAACATCTGCGACGCCGTCTTTGAATCGGTTAGCACTTCAATCCCCTGCTGATCTATGCGCCTGAGCAGTGATGCATCGAGGGCCGTCTGACGGTTTTGAGTATCTTCTGTGTCGCGTAGAAAAATCTGGATGACCGTATCACTCGGGTCCTGAAGCACAGCTTTGTTTTGTTGAAACGATAACACTACCATATCCAGAAATAGTGGCAAGCCGGCAGACAGATGCAGCATCTTATCAATGACCTGTTCTTCATGAATTTGATGGTTTGCCAGGTATTGTACGATTTCGGCGCGGCTGAATGGCTCAACTGGGATGAATTGAACGATACTTTTATGTTCTCTCCATGTATGTATCGGAAGGGGAGACTTCCCAATAACCAAAAAAAGCAAATTGGATGGTAATTCCCCATACTTGTCTGTCAATACATCCATTAGCCAGGGATCAATGATATCCTGATTACACTCATAGTTGTCCAGGATGAGTAGCAATGGATGTTTTTTGGAGACAGAGTCGATATCTTTGATGAATAACCGACTGAGTTCACGTTCGGGTTGACGCAGGAGATCAATCGGATTGCCCTGCTTACTGACAGCATGTGCCAGTTCCTTACCCACCTTGCCGATGTATTCACTTACATCACCTTTGACAGGTTCTACAGCCAACGCTGCGAGAGATGCTGGGCCTGCGGCCGCACTGGCCGCGCTCAAGCCAATGTGGAATAACAGTTTTGTAACCAGTGCTGCAGGACCATCGTTGATGCCAGATTCAAATTGCGAATCTTTCTCCCTGCAGTAGACATCATAACCTCTAGTGAAAGATTGCAGCTTGTGTTTTTTTGCAGCAAGCTCATCTGCCAACGATGCCATCAAATGAAGAACCGAAGGTAGCGGTTTTTCAATCTGAGCGGTTAACCACTGTCGCTCTACCGCAATGTGTTTAAATTGATCTACCAGAAAGGTTTTGCCAACCCCCTCAAGACCATATACATTTAAAACTCGTCGGGCGTCAGAAATCTCCTGTCCATGAGTTTCCACCTGGCTCAAATACTTGCGGAAAATCTCCAATTGCTCCTCGCGTCCGACGCATAGCTTTTTTTGTAGCGGGGTTTGTGTAGCTTTGGTAATTTTGTTTTTAAACATGCTTATATCCTCAACATGCGGTTGGCTTGGTCGTTTGTTTTGTGATCTCAATTGCTTTTGCCTGAATCTGGCAACCTGAATATGCTCTTCTGTCAGCCTGATCGCTCAATCATGTGTGGCGCTTGGTCACTGATAATGGATTTTTGCTGATTGCAATGTTTTGCCAACCTCTGCCATACCGCGCACAACCACGGTATTAGGGGAAGCATTTTGTGGCGTGA
>CAIQJJ010000819.1 GCA_903872065.1 uncultured Anaerolineales bacterium
AAGGCCGGGTTGAGGTGACGTGCTTGCAAAGACCGATTGCTCTAGCCACAGCTACCCTCTTAATATGCGCAGCGATTATGACGAAAACAGCGCTTCCATGACCGACCATACTTCCTTTGACTGTTCCACCATCGGCGCCTTGCCGAAACGCCGACGCACACCCGGATATAACGAAGGTGTCCGTCAGTTCCTGAACACTATCTCACGCCGCCAGCGCGACGACATCTCCCTATGCACAGGCAGAGACGGTCGCCATGCTGAATGCGCCGGCCAGGCAGCGGCAACACTGACCACCATCAGGTAATCCCCTTGCTTTGGTTTTCCTCTCCCCCCAACCCGAATGATATTCGCCGTCAGGCAGCCATCTGTTTTTTGCACAGCCTGACTGCGAACCTACCAGGCGATCTGAACATCTATCTCTTTGCCCTTGAGGCTGGGCAGTCGCCGGAGAGTGTTTTTAGCGAATTAGGTCTCGCACTGGCTGATCTGTTGCGCCAACAACAGAACCGTATCGTTGATCTGTTGCGCTCTTCTCAATATGCCGGCAGCCGTATCGAAGGGCTGCTGCAAGAGACGGAGCGATTGCGCAACGAGCCAGTGCGTCAACTACTGGGCCAGGCCCGGCAGCAAATCCACGATCTCACCCGGCGGGCAGAAAACGCTGAACGCGACCTGGACGCCGTCCGGCGCACCCTGGAAGCGGAGCAGTCCGCCCGCCGGCAAGAGAGTGAGACGCTGCAAAAAACCATCGTTGCCCAGAACAGCATTATTGCCAGACAGCAGCTTCGGCTGAACGCGCTGACCGGCGCATTTTCGTCTGGCAAACCTTCGGACACAGAATCATCCGAAGGCTGATCCCGATGCGTGCGGTCGTCTGCAACGTCAGGCGGTCTGGCGATCTGCTGATCGTCGGGCGTTTGCAAAAACTGTGCGCATATTAAGAGGGTGGCTGTGATAAGTCTTCGACGCAGGACACACTGCGGAGCAAACAGCCACTCTCACCATCGAAGTATCGGTTTCCGAAGGAGTTTAAAATGGAGTCGCCTGAAAAGACCCTGCAATTGCAAGAAGCCCTGGATACCCAGGTGCGCGATCATGCCTGGCGCAAAATCCTGCATGTACTATCCGTGACCGGCGTTGCTGACAACCAACAACTGATCCGCTCCAGCGGGCTGGGGCGCGACAAGCTGCGCCGCGTGTTGGACAAGATGAGCGCGGCAGCCGCTGGCTTTCCACCGCTCTTATCAACCTATCCTGGCAAACTGAAGCGCAGCGGTGAACGTGGCGTTGCCCCGCGCGTCTATCGCCTGGGTGAGAGCGGTGCAGCTCTGTGCAGGCTGGACGGCCTGGCTGATGCCCGTCCCTCTCATCTCGAAGAACCTCGCGCCATCCTGCACGCTCTGGGGATGCTTGATGTCCACCTGGCCGCGCAGTCCGCCGGACTGGAGATCAAAACCGACCGCAACCTGAACTACGGCGAAGAGTCGTTCATCCGCCCCGATAACCTGGTTACGCTCCCCAGCCAGGTCAAGGCCATCTACGAATCCGAGCAGGATGCGCGCTCCGATTTCCTGGAACGTATCCTGCGCGGGTTGGGGCACAAAGTTGCCTTTTACGAGAGCCAGCAAGCGCAAGGCGTCTCGCCGATCGTGCGCATGATCTTCGACTTGCCGCGCGGCAAAGACTGGCAACGCACGCTGAATACCTGGCGACAGGCGGTGGAGATTACCCGCGAGAAACATGGCCCGCTGCCATTCCGTCTGTTCGCCCTGCCGCTGAACGAGTTCCTGGCCAATCCTGAGTGGGAGTCCGAACCGCTCCCCGGTCGCTGGGTAGACCTGACCGCGCTGGAACCGTTGCCAGGGGCTTCTCCAACCGTCAAACCACTAGCGCAGATCGCCGATGAGTTGCCGCAGTTCACCAACCTGGAACGGCGGCTGATCATGGCAGCCATGTACCAGGATTTACAGGAAAACAGGATGTTCAGCGACCAGCCCCAGGCGGAGAGCGAGTTTCTGTATGCGATGCGCACCATTTACCTGGCCTCGCACGACCCATTCGCCCCGCCTCTGGCGCGCAGCGGTGTGCCGCGCGAGTCGCTCTACCTGCTCCGCCACTATCTCAAAATGAACCCCGGACTTTTGCAGCTTGTGGAGCAGACCACTCAGATGGACGCCCGCCGCATCCACTGGAATCAAAGCACCGCGCTACACCGAATGCAAGTGGTGGTGGACGCCTTTTTGGAATATCACGGCTGGCAAAGCGAAGGGCCGCTGCTGGCCTATTCCTACACCCCCGACTACCAGGCGCATGGCCCGCGCCATCTGAGTGTCAATGTCGAGATCGTTGATCGGGCTGTCCTGGTGGATGATGAGTCAACCACTGCGCCGGGGAAGCAGGAGGTGGAGTTCCTGGAAAAGTCCCTGGCCTGGGTGCTGACAGCGCTCTTCGCTGAAACCCACCACCTGGGGCTGAAGAAACCACCGTTTTGGTAGACCGAGTTGAACAAGCATCTGTTTCCATCATATCATGTTGGTACCCAGTCATTTCCTACGAAACCCTTTTCGGAGATTTCCACCATGTTGAGTGAACGCATGCAAATCCAATTGATTGCTGACCGTCTGGCCGGTTTGCCGGTGAGCGCCAGAATCAATGATTTTCAATTACCCTGGCGTATTTGTTGGCAGGCTCTGGACGATGCTCCACTCGCTCAGCAGCAGGCGCTGGAAAAAGCTATCTTCAGCCTGCCAGAGCGAGACAGGGTGTTGCAAGCCGTCCTGTCAGCCCGGCCTGGTTATCGTCCCCCCATGCCTTCCCTGGAAGAACTGGCAAAAAACCTGGGCCCCATCGAGTGGGTCTGGCAAGGCTGGATCGCTCGCAGTATGATCACAGTGTTGGGGGCATCCCAGGGCAGCGGCAAGAGCTTTGTGGCTCTCGATCTGGCCTGGCGCATTGCCCACAACAAAAATTTCCCTGACAATATACCCGTCTCTCGCCCCGGCGCCAATGTCATCTACGTGGATGCCGAGATGGCGCCACAAATTTTGAACGAGCGCGCTCAGAACTACGGCATGGATCGCAACAAGCTGTTCATCATGCTACCCAAAGAAGGCGAAACAATCGATTTGAGTCAACCGCGCTACCAAGATCACCTGGCTGAAATGGCAGCGGTGCTCAACCCGGAACTGATCATCATCGACTCGCTATCATCTATCCACAGCGGCGGGATCAATGCTACCGAGGGAGTACGGTTGCTGATGGCATACTTGCTTCGCCTGGCAAGTGGTGCTAAATGCGGCCTGTTGTTGATCCATCACATTCGCAAACCGGCCGGCCGCCAGCGGATGATGAGTTTCGATCTGGGCATGGAAGACCTGTCTGGGAGCAGTTACATCACCCAACAGGCGCGCGTCGTCTTGGGTTTACGGGTTGTACAAACTGGCCCGGAGCTTGATCCCAACGGACCACGCGA
Organism: uncultured Anaerolineales bacterium; assembly: GCA_903872065.1. Classification (GTDB taxonomy): domain Bacteria; phylum Chloroflexota; class Anaerolineae; order Anaerolineales; family UBA4823; genus CAIQJJ01. The sequence continues at coordinate 3,473 of CAIQJJ010000819.1, forward strand.
GCTTAAAGTGCTCAAAACCAACCTGGGACCCTACCATGCTCCTCTGGGGTTCGAGTTTGCTCCGTTGCATCCCGCCGGCGTGATACTCAAATGGAATGACAGGATTCCCCAACCTTACCGGGAACCCACCGAAATGGATGGATGTAAGTCCTGGTTGGAAGATTTTCTTAAGCTCTACCCGACTGGGGTGAAGGTCAAAGATGTCATCGAAGCCGGCCAGGAGCAGGGATTCAATCGCTCACTCATCTACCGCGCCCGAGCCGAAATGTGGCAGCATATCGCAAATACCGTAGGACATAAGTCACCCAAGAACAAATGGATATGGCCAAATGTTGAACTGACGGATGAGTTGGATGGTCATGAGCGCCCATCCTCTCACGATAGGTGAAATACTATATTCGGAAGCTGTTTTGCTTGATTGGAAACGGCGGAATCATGTATTTGCCCAGCCATGTAAATCGGCATCCACCTCATCCAAGGTGAGTAAACGTATTCCTTGCATTTGCCAGTTCGCTCCCGCCGAAGGCGCCTGAGCAATACTCCGTGCATATTCAACAGCATTCTCGTTCCAGCCTTCGCGTGAGAACCCCAGGAAGTATACTTGCCAGTTACCAGTAGGCGGTACGACCCTGACTGCCTTTTTCTCAACCAGCTCTTGCAAAATAACCGCCTTTCCACGCTCCTTGACCCACTTGCACTCGCCTAAGATCAGGTGCTTCTTCATGCTGTTGATTCCAACGACATCCACCTGGTAGTCTTTTCCCCAATCACTTTCAACATGGTCGGGATAGAGCGGTAAGATACCACGATTACTTGCCCGGATGGTCCATTCACGACAAATCTCTTCCCATGTGTACATGCCGATGTAATCTACCATGTGCTTTTGGAGTTCTTCCAGGGTTTGGTCAATCTCACCCATTTCCAACTGCGTCAATCTGGA
>CAIQJJ010000820.1 GCA_903872065.1 uncultured Anaerolineales bacterium
GATCAATAAAGATGATGGTGATGTAATTATCGAATTTGAGGCAAAATCCAGACCGCCACTCATTCCTTCAGAGCCACCACGAGAAGAAGAGGAAGGATGCATACCGTTGGATGTCGTGCGCATAAACTACTCCAGGGATATTTACATTTCTGTTTTCGGGTGATTGATTTTCCGGATTAAAAACCCGATTTTTCGCGTTTCACGGATTTGTTGTGTTCTATGGGCGTCCGCTGGAGGCGAGGCTTTTTGCCGGTGCGACTTGATTCGGCTGAAGCCTCGCCTCCAGGGTTACGGAGCGGGACGCCGGCTGGTAGGCCGCCTGAGCAAATGGTGTTTGCCGGGAATCGCCCATTCGGGTATTCGTGTCCGGCTGCTCTGAGCCGCTTATTCGTGGACGGCTTGCTCGCGTGCTATTATCGGTTGGGAGGTGGATGGAGGAGGGCGAAGGAGACGCGTCCAGGAGGGCGAAGCATCCGGCACAGTTGATCGTCCAATGGACTATTTCTCGGAGCCGGATGCTTCGCCCCTACATCCTTTCTCCGTTTCTCGCATTCGCCAGGAATGGCGTCTGATCGCCTGCCTGTCGATCGATCGCCGCAGATTTGCCTGGTGAATGGCGGTGAAACTGACATCATATACAGGACCCACCCTGGACGATCTGGCTGGCGATATTGGTTGAGTAAATGGAAGGAGTGGATCATGGACAGGAAGGAGCGAGAATGATCTTCGCCAAAATCCGAGCCCCCAGGCTGGTTACTGTACGTCGCGGCGGGACTTTGAGCGACGTCGATCATCGCCGGCTGGCAGGGTGGGCGGCCGATTGCGCGGAGCATGTGCTGCACTACTTCGAGGAAGCGCGGCCTGGGGATGAACGTCCCCGCCGGGCGATCGAACTGGCGCGCGCCTGGGTTCAGGGTGAGATTCTGATGACGCAGTCTCGCACGGCTGCCGGGCATGCCATGGCTGCGGCCAGGGATTTGTCTGGGGCGGGTCGGGAAGCGGCTTATGCCGCCGGGCAAGCCGCGGCGGTGGCGCATGTGGCCGCTCATGAATTGGGCGCGGCGGCTTATGCGATCAGGGCTGCGCGTGCGGCGGCTCCGAAAAATGAGCGGGACGAGGCCGGTCGCCTGGAGTGCCAGTGGCAGCGCGCCCGGCTGCCTGATGAAATCCGAGAACTTGTGCTGGACGATCAGAGGCTGCGCAATGAGTACTGCTGGTTCTTATTCAGATGATCTTCGCCAATGTCTACCCCCTGATCTTGCAAAAGCGGAGGAAAAAGGACGCACGAAAATGACATGGGCGGCGTCTCTTAAAAGGTGCTACAATGACAATTATCCCCCGACATAGTGGACGCGATATTCCTGTTGGTACGCTGCGAACGATCCTGCGTCAACTGGGTATCTCGGTGGATGAGTTTTATAAAAACAAGTTGTCAAATTCCTGAATCTGATTATCATCCGAGGTAGCGCGAACGTTCGCGCGAACCTTCTGGATAATTTTAAGGATGGCAGCCCCCGATGGACGCTTCTACCTCCCAGGCATTTTCTCCCGACCGCTTTTTCCCGGCGGACCCAACCACCCGCAGCCTGGCTCGCCGTTGCTATGAGCCAGTTGCCAGTCTGCCCATCATCTCCCCGCACGGACACGTTGACCCGCGCCTGTTCGCCGATCCGCAGGCGACCTTCGGCTCCCCTGCCGACCTTTTCATCATCCCTGACCATTACGTGACCCGGATGCTGTACTCGCAGGGCATTCCGTTGGAATCTTTAGGCGCGTCTTCCTCTCCCGAATTCGGGAGAGGGAACGGGGACGCCGACCACCGCAAAATCTGGCAGCTTTTCTGCGCCAACTTTCGCCTTTTCCGCGGCACTCCTTCCGGCATCTGGCTGACGCATGAACTGCACGAGGTCTTTGGCATCGGCGAAAAACCTTCTGCCGCCAACGCGGACCGGCTCTATGACCTGATTGCCGAGAAACTCGCCTCCCCCGAATTTTCTCCCCGCGCCCTGTTTGAGCGCTTCAACATCGAAGTTTTATGCACTACCGACGCGGCGACGGACACGCTCGAACAGCACCAGGCTATCAAGGCGTCCGGGTGGCAAGGTCAGATTCGCCCCACTTTCCGTCCGGACGCGGTCATCAACCTCGATGCCCCCAATTGGCGGCAGAATATCGGCCAACTGAGCGCCGTCAGCGGGATTCACGTGGCCGATTACCCATCTTTCATCCGCGCCCTGGAGCAGCGCCGCGAATTTTTCAAGTTGATGGGCGCGACTGCTGCTGACCACGCGGCGCGGACGCCGGCGACCGCTGAACTGACTCCCCTCGAGGCCGAGACGCTTTTCCAGCGCGCCCTCAAAGGCCAGGCCAGCGCCGAGGATGCTGTCTGTTTCACCGCCCATACGCTGATGGAAATGGCGCGCATGAGCATTGACGATGGTCTGGTGATGCAGCTGCACCCCGGCTCACTGCGCAACCACAACCGGGTTATTTTTGAAAAATTTGGCCTGGACAAAGGCTGCGATATTCCGCTCCAGACCGAATACACCCGCAACCTGCTCCCGCTCTTGAATAAGTTTGGAAATGACCCCCGCCTGACCCTGATTCTGTTCACGCTTGATGAAACTTCCTACTCCCGCGAACTGGCCCCGCTGGCCGGGCATTATCCCGCGCTGAAACTGGGGCCGCCCTGGTGGTTCCACGACAGTCTGAACGGCATGACGCGCTATTTCGAGCAAGTGATGGAAACGGCAGGCCTCTACAATACCACCGGGTTCAATGACGACACCCGCGCCTTCTGCTCTATCCCCGCCCGGCACGATGTCTGGCGGCGGGCAGCGGCCACTTGGGTGGCGGGATTGGTCGCCCGGCACATCGTTGCGATGGATGACGCTCAGGAAATGATGACGGAGCTGGCGGTTGGGTTGGCTAAAAAGGCGTATCGCTTGTAGAGGCGAGGTTCTCTCGCCCTTGCACAAAGGCCACAACATGCTCTCTCCGCTCGATCCTTCCAACCTCTATTTGAAAGTGAGCCATCATGAACATTTCTTTTTTTGATCTACAGGGAAAAATCGCTGTTGTCACCGGCGGGGCGGGCGTTTTATGCGCCGCGATGTGCCGGGAACTGGCTGCGGCAGGGGCAAAAGTCGCGGTGCTGGATTTGCGCGTGGAACCCGCCGAAACCCTGGCTGCCGAACTGGGCAACGGCGCTGTTGGCATCGCCTGCGACGTGCTCGACAAAGCCAGCGTGGCGGCCGCCGCCCAAAAAGTGCTGGCCGCCTTCGGCCGTGTGGATATTCTCATCAACGGCGCGGGCGGCAATAAGCCGCAGGCCACCACCAACCCGGAGCAGTCCTTCTTTGACCTGCCCGCCGATGCCCTGCGCTGGGTTTTTGACCTGAACCTGATGGGCTCTATTTTGCCCTCGCAGGTTTTTGGCAAACAGATGGCGGCCCAGAAAAGCGGCGTTATCCTCAATATCTCCTCGATGAATGCCTTCCGTCCGCTGACCCGCATTCCGGCCTATTCGGCGGCCAAGGCCGGGGTGAGCAACTTCACCCAATGGCTGGCAGTCCACATGGCGCAGGAATACAGTCCAGAGATTCGTGTCAACGCGATTGCCCCCGGCTTTTTTGTCGGCGACCAGAACCGCCGCCTGCTGCTGAACGAGGATGGCTCGCTGACCCCGCGCGGCCAGCAAATCATGTCGCACACCCCGATGGGCCGCTTCGGCGTTCCCGAGGATTTGCTCGGAACGGTGCTGTGGCTGGTCTCGCCCGCCTCGGCCTTCGTCACCGGGATTGTCGTGCCGGTGGATGGCGGTTTTTCGGCTTTCAGCGGTGTTTAAGGATTCAACAACGCCACCCACTGGCTGGCGTGCATTGGCCGGTGGGGTGGGGATGATTGGCGTCAAGAACACGCCGGTCCATGTCATGATTCACGCCGCCAATCCACGATGAACTCTGACCGGCGCAAGGCGATGTACAAACTCGAACCGGCAGTTGGCGGCCAAGTCATCATCTACGCCCTGCACCTGGATGCGGTCAACCACGTGCAGGGCAAATATAGCTACGAGATCGGCTATCAATGATCCTTTTGCACCAGGTACAGCTCTATCCATGCCAGGATGCGCTCCATGACATCCAACAGTAAATTGGACTCGGAAGGAACATGCCCGGTGCGAGGGTAAATCACCATTTGGGTTGGAACGCCGCGACGCTTCAGGGCGTTGTAGAATTCACAACCCTGCCAAACGGGAACTCGCTGGCCTCCTTACGCCTTTTCTTTTCCCAGATTCACCTATTTTCCAACGGAAATCGTTATACGTTAAGGAAGACCTGGAATCGTGCGCCGGGTGTTTGTCGGCCCGTCTACGTAGAGAGAGCCATCCTCCCGGAAACCCATCCGATCGATGCAGACCTGCCGGTCTCCGCCGGGGTGTTCGGGATCGGTGTGGATGTGATAGACGATGATCAGGGTCTGTTCATCAGGCGCGACGGTCACTGAATTGTGCCCAGGGCCAGAGATGTCCGGGGAAGAGGCGACCAGAACGGGGTTGTGCGCCGCTTTGACGAATGGCCCGCAGGGGTCTGGCGCAATGGCGTATCCGACTGCATATTCCGGGGTGGCAAAGCAGTTTGCTGAGTACATCAGGTAATACTGGCCGGCATGTTTCAGGACAAACGGCCCTTCATTCCAGCGCCATTCATCCCCTGAGCGCAATTCCCAGGCCTGTTCCGGGCGTGTGAGCAGCACAGGCGCTCCCTTGAGCGTGAGCAGATCATTGCTCAACTCGGCCACGTAAAGGTGGCTTTCGTGGCGGCCATCCACGATATTCTCGCTGCAATCCCTCGAAAAATAAAGGAATTTTCGCCCATCATCATCCATCAGCACGTGGCCGTCAATCGCGGCATAGCCCAAATCAAACATGGGGCGGTTATGAATATCGCGGAACGGGCCCAGGGGAGAATCCGACGCCGCGACGCCGATGCGCAGGCTCTGGTTCTCTCCCCAGCGCGCCGTGTATTGCATGAGATACCTGCCAGCGTGGAACACGACCTCCGGCGCCCAGAAATTTGTGACGCCCCATGAATCTGGCTGGCGGGTGTAAACGGTCACGGACTCTTGCCAGTTCACCAGGTCCAGCGACATCCAGGCTTTGAATCCATCCGGCGCAGAGGTGGCGTAGCAATAGTATGCGCCGTCGGCGGCGCGCAGCACAAACGGATCGCCAATGTGCTTGATCGGCAGGGGATTTTGATAGGTGAGGGACATTTTTGACTCCTTGTATCACTTTTGTAATGAGGGGGAGA
>CAIQJJ010000821.1 GCA_903872065.1 uncultured Anaerolineales bacterium
ATGCAAGGCACTGCCATTCCTTACCTGGATATGGGCAGCGCCTCAATTAAGATGAATGACGATGGTTCGTTTAATCTGTTGGTGGGCGCCACCGACCTGGGAACGGGTTCGGATACCGTTCTGGCGCAAATGGCGGCTGAAGTCCTGGGCGTTCCGTTGGAAGATATGATTGTCTATTCCTCCGATACCGATTTTACTCCCTTCGATAAGGGCGCTTATGCCTCCAGCACCACCTACATTTCCGGCGCGGCGGCGGTGAAAGCCGCTGAACAGGCCGCCGGGCGCATCAAGCTGCGCGCCGTTCGTCTGCTGGCTGATCCTGCACTGACCCCCGCCGATATCCGCCTCGCCAACCGCCTGGCCTTGGCGCCGGATGGCCGTTCAGTTTCGCTGGCCGAGATCGCCCTGGATGCGCTGCACCACAATGACCAGGAGCAGATTATGGGAATGGCTTCGTTCAAGTCGCCCTCCTCTCCACCTCCTTTTGCGGCGCAATTTGCCGAAGTGACCGTAGATATCCAAACCGGCGCGCTGACCGTGGACAAATTGGTCATGGCGGTGGACGCAGGGGTGATTGTCAATCCGCAGACTGCTTCCGGCCAGATTGAGGGAGGCATGACGCAGGCCCTGGGCTATGCGGTCTGTGAGGAAATGGTCTATGACCTCGCCGGTCGTGCCCGTGAACAGGATTTGCGCAGTTATCATCTCTATCGCGCCGATGAAATGCCTGAATTGGAAACCATTTTTGTGCAGACCTTCGAGCCCACCCATCCTTTTGGCGTCAAAGCTGCTGCCGAAATCCCTATGGATGGGGTGGCGCCGGCGGTGGCGAACGCTGTTTTCAACGCTGCAGGCGTTCATGTGGATGAAAACCCCATTACGCCGGAGAAACTGTGGCGCGCCATGCGGGCAACCTTCGCGCCGGTCATGGTGCATACCGCCATACGTTAAGAATGGAGTAAGATGAGCTCATCCCCTTCTCGTTACCCTGAAGAACGTCGCCTGGCGACTGTCTTATTTGCTGATGTGCATGGCTTTACCGCCATGTCGGAAAAGCTTGACTATGAGACTGTCAGTGATTTGCTCAAGGGAATTTGGACGCGCATCGACGCGATCGTTGAGGCCAATGGCGGCTATTTGGATAAACACATGGGCGACGGGGTGATGGCGGTGTGGGGTGCGCCTTTCTCGGGTGATAACGACGCCGAACAAGCAGTAAATGCCGCTTTAGCCATGCAGGCTTCCCTCAATGAATTTGCCTCTCATACTACGATCCCTGGCGCCGATCAGTTGAAGCTGCGCATTGGGCTTAATTCCGGCCCGGTTTTTGCGGGCTATATCGGCAGTCGCAATGAATACACCATGCTCGGCGACACGGTGAACGTTGCCAGCCGCCTGGAGCAAATGGCAATCCCCGGCACAGTGGTCATCGGTGAAAGCACTTTTCGCCAGGTGCGCGGCGCGTTTCGTGTACGCCGCCTGCCCTCGGCCGCCCTGAAAGGCAAGACCGAGCCAGTGGTCGTGTTTGTGGTGGATGGCGTGGTCGCGTCTGGCAGCCGGGCGCGTTATCGCGGCAGCGACAGCCTGGCCACTTATATGGTCTGTCGCGAGACTGAATTGACCCGCCTCGCCGCGCTGTATCAGCAGGCCTTGACTTCGAGCAAGCCGACTCTGGTCATTGTTTCAGGAGAGGCCGGCTTGGGAAAATCGCGCTTGCTGATGGAGTTTACCAGTCAGCTTGAAATTGAGGATCAGACCATCTCAATCGGCGTCTCGCGCGCCCTGGCGCAGGCCTCTCGTGTGCCCTTTTACCTGTGGAAGCAGCTTTGGCATAACTGGTTTGGCATCTTTGCCTCCGATTCACCCGATGTGCAGCGCGAAAAATTTACGCGTGAAGTGGCTCGTTATTGGGGCAAGCAGTTGGGCGAGTATTCCCTTCTCCAGGTGGCGCACTTGATCGGCTATCTGACCGGCATTGAATGGCCCGACAGCCGTTACCTGGCCGATTTGGGCAGTGATCACGAAACCCGCTTGCGCCAGACCTTTGAGGTGACCAGGGAGTTATTGCGCCGTATGGCCGTCAGCCGTCCTACGGTCTTGTGGATTGATGATTTTCAGTGGGCCGACCGCAGCAGCCTCGAACTGTTGGCCTATCTCTTTGAAGGCGAGTCAGAGCGTTTTCCTTTGCTCATCCTGGCTGGGGCGCGAGTCGAATTTTTGCGTATGAACTCCCGCTGGGCTAACCTGGCTAAAATCGTCCCGCTTGGGCCGCTGCCAATCAGCGCGGCCACGGTCTCGGCGGCCTATCCCGATTTGCACAACTGGCCCGATCACATCCTGACCGAACTTGCGCAGCGCTCGGATGGCAACCCCTATTTTCTGGAAGAGATGGTAAAAAGCCTCTTAAAGACCGGCCTCGAACCTCATGCCCTTGCCCCGGCTGAAATGGTGCAGCGCCTTAACCAGCATACGCCTGAGTCGCTGCGTTCCATGCTGCAAGCGCGCCTGGACGATTTGCCGCGCGAGACCCGCGCCGTAGCCTTATTGGCTTCGGTGGTAGGGCGCGTCTTTTGGGTAGGGGCGGTCGTCGCCGCGGCGCGTTCGGTTGCCTCTTCAGGGACAGGCCTGCTCTCCTTTGCCCCATCCGCGGTGATTGAGCGCCTGGTGCAGGATGGTCTGCGCCAGTTGGTGCGCGCCGAACTTGCCTTCCCCCGCAG
>CAIQJJ010000822.1 GCA_903872065.1 uncultured Anaerolineales bacterium
CCCTGGTTTTTCCACCATCTGTCCGTAGACTTTGGTCGCCAAAACCACCTGATCGCGCCTGGCGGGATTCTTTTTAAACCATTCACCGATCAACATTTCTGATTTGCCCCGCCCGCCAGCGGCATATACGGAATCACGCCAATCCCCAGGTTGAGCGCGGCTGGCAGCACTTCCAGTTCAGGGGCGCGGTTGAGCAAGTTATACATGCTCTGTTCGGACACAATCCCGGTAAAGCCGCGCTGCCAGGCCGCCATCTGGAACTTGGCCAACCCCCAGCCGGGGAAATTGCTGGTGCCAATGTAACGGACATCGCCGCGATGCACCACATCTTCCAACGTTCCCCAAAATTCCTCGATGCTTACTGTGCGGTCAAAGTGATGCACCTGGTAAAGATCGATCCGGTCGGTTTGCAAACGACGCAGCGAATCCTGAACTTCGCGCAGGACTTTATAGGCTGAAAACCCGCGAGCCTGGTTCGGCCCTGGTTTTTCCACCATCTGTCCGTAGACTTTGGTCGCCAAAACCACCTGATCGCGCCTGGCGGGATTCTTTTTAAACCATTCACCGATCAACATTTCTGATTTGCCCCGCCCGCCAGAACCGCCATAGACATTCGCGGTATCCCAAAAATTGATTCCCATCTCAAAGGCTCGATCCAAAATTTTGAGCGTTTCTTCGTCTGAAGCGCGGCTGCCGAAGTGCATCGCACCCAGGCAAACACGGCTGACCTGCATATTCGAACGGCCCAAACGGGTATATTTCATTTTTCACTTCCTTTCTTTCACTTCCATTACCAAAACCGATATACGAAATGTCGCCAAAGGATGCCTATAATGATACCAACTTTCTTGAAAAATGACACTGGAGAAGGTCAGTTGGTTGCACATTCCTTGTATGACGTATAATTATAGCGCTGAACGCCTTTTTCATCTCTACCAGTCTACCAGGATCGCGCGTGATGTCTCTCTCTATCCATATTCTTGAAACGGCGGAAGAAATGACCGCCACGGAGAAGCTACATTATGAAAATCGAACACATTCACCTCTATCACCTGCGCATGCCGCTGCGCAGCCCTTTTGAAACCTCCTTTGGACGCATCCACGATCGGGACTGCGTCTTGATCGAAGCGCGCGCCGATGGGCTGACCGGTTTTGGCGAATGCACCGCCGATCGCGACCCGGGCTATTCCTACGAGACCAGCCTCACCGCCTGGCACATTCTGAAAGATTATCTCATCCCGGCGACCCTCGGGCGAGAGATCGCCAGGCCAGAAGAATTTGCGCCGCTCGTCGCAGGGGTGCGCGGCCATCCCCTGGCCAAGGCCGGCCTGGAGATGGCCTTGTGGGATGTGTACGGCCAGGCGGAAGGACGCTCGCTGCGCGAACTGATGGGCGGGGATCGGGAGAGTGTGGCGGTGGGCGTCTCGGTGGGCTTGCAAGCCTCGCCCGAAAAGCTGGTGGAAACCGTGGGCGGGTACGTGGCCCAGGGATATGGGCGCATCAAAATCAAGATCAAGCCCGGGCGTGATGTGGGCGACGCCCAGGCGGTGCGCCGCGCCTTCCCCGACCTGCGCCTGCAGGTGGACGCCAACTCCGCCTACACCCTTTCCACCGCCGCCGCCTTGCGACCGCTGGACGATCTCGGCCTGCTGCTGATCGAGCAGCCCCTGGCTGAGGACGATCTGTGGGATCATCACACCCTGCAAGCGCAGTTTCGCACGCCGCTCTGCCTGGATGAGAGCATTCTTTCGCTGCGGCACGCCCGCCAGGCGGTTGAAATGGGGGCCTGCCGCGTGATCAATATCAAGGCGGCGCGAGTCAGCGGCTTGAGCGAGGCGCGCGCCATTCACGATCTTTGCCACGCGCGCCGCATCCCCGTCTGGTGCGGCGGAATGCTGGAGACGGGCGTCGGGCGGGCGTCCAACCTGGCGCTGGCGGCACTGCCCGGCTTCACCCTGCCCGGCGACATCTCGGCGACCGATCGTTACTACGAGCAAGACATCACTTATGAGCGCTTCAGCCTCAACCCTGGCCGGAACCGTGTCTCCGACAGCACGATTGACGTCCCCACCGCCCCTGGCCTGGGTGTGACGGTGGACAGGGCCGCGTTGAAACGCTTCACCCTGGCCAGTTTATAAGCGCCGGCGCGGCTTGACCGCGCCCCGGTTTGGCTATATACTTTGTCCTATCATAGGAGGCAAAATGGAACCCATCCAACACATTTTATCCGTGCAAGACCAGCTTGGCGAAGGGCCGCTGTGGGACCCGGCCTGCGGATTGCTCTATTGGCTAGATATTGAGTCCAATCTCTACCACACCCTGAATCCCGTTACCAATGCTCATGAAATTGTTTCGTTTAAAAACCAATGCGTCGGGGTGATGGCGCAGCGCACTGCGGGGGGCATGGTAACAGCCGGGTCGAACGGCTTCGGTTTTTGGGACCCGGACACGCAAACCTGGTCGCCCATTGTTGACCCCGAAGCCCACAAACCGCAGTCCCGCTTCAATGACGGGGCGGTAGACCGGCGCGGCCGCTTTTGGGCTGGCACATTGGGCGACGCCGACCAAAACGGCCTGTACTGCCTCAACCCCGATCTCTCGCTGCGCCAGATGGAGAGCGGGATCAGCGTCTCGAATGGGATCGGCTGGAGCCCGGACAACCGCGTGATGTACTACACCGATTCCGGCCCGGCGGTGATCTATGCGTACGATTTCGATTTGGAGAGCGGGAATCTGTCCAACCGGCGCGTGTTCGTGGGAAACACCCGCCCCGGCACGCCCGATGGATTGACGGTGGACTGTGAAGGGTTTATTTGGAGCACCCGCTGGGATGGCTGGTGCGTGGATCGCTACGACCCGGATGGGAAGCTGGAACGCACGATCCCCATGCCGGTTCAGCGCCCGACGAGCGTCATGTTTGGCGACGCCAACCTGGAGCGGTTGTACATCACATCGGCTCGCACGGAGTTGTCGCCGTCTGATCTGGCCGCCCAGCCGCTGGCCGGCGATCTGTTTGCCTGCTACCCTGGGGTGAAGGGTCTGCCGGAGCCGCGCTTCGCGGGGTAAAAGGAGCGCACCGGCTTGCGCCTTCGAGCGTTCGCAAACAGAGTCTTTCTCCTTGCAGTCTGCCTGGCAATCGCACTGGCAACCAATGCCGCGGCGGTCGCCAGGCAGACTCTGCCTGGGGATGCGATCCAACTGTTTCTGCCGCTGGTCTTTTTTCAAACCACCGCGCTGGCCTCGCCCACCTCTACTTCAACTTTAACGGCCACCCCGACCAGCGCTTTTACCTCAACGGCGACGCCGACCGCCACTCCAACTGCTACTTCTACTGCAACGACGACGCCGACCGCCACGCCAACCTTCACACCCACAGACACCCCAACGGCAACCTCCACTTTCACTGCCACTCCAACTGATACTTCTACCTCAACGGCGACGCCGACCGCCACTTCGACCGCCACGCTGACCTCCACACCCACAGATACATCCACTGCTGCACCCACAGATACCCCCACTGTAACCCCTACCTCCACGCCGGCGGAGCCGTACATTGAGTTTACCTATCTCCCGCCTTACGGCAGTTACGAGAATCTACAAGGGCGCGCCAATGTCGCGCCGGCGGATTACAAGGTGGCCGTCTATATCTACGTCTACGGCTGGTGGACCAAGCCCTATTTTGCCTGGCCGCTGACGACAATCTACAGCGATGGTACGTGGACAACGGATATTACCACCGGCGGAGCGGATCAGCAGGCGACGCAGATCGCGGCTTTTCTGCTGCCCAATGGCTACACTCCTCCCGCAATGAGCGGAGGCCAGGCGCTGCCGGCGGAACTCTACACTCAAGCCGCAGACTATGTGATCGCCGACCGCCCGGCAGTTTTGCGCACCATCCAGTTTTCGGGCTATACCTGGAATGTCAAGCAGAGCGA
>CAIQJJ010000823.1 GCA_903872065.1 uncultured Anaerolineales bacterium
ATACCTTCTGCTCCCTCATGCCTCATTCCTCGCCTCATCCAATGCTGCGCGACCGGCCTGCGCCAGGTACAGATCCCGAACCTTCCGATTCCAGGGCACATTTTGCCAGTAGCTCTGGCACAAAGCCTCGCCGGGGATGGTCTCCGCCCGCTTTTCCAGGCGCTGGTAAGCAGCTTGCAAAATGCGCCAGGCAAGAGACGCATCGGCCAGGCGCAGCGCCTCCCAGCAGTTCAGATAAGCCAGTTCAGGGCAGACCATGCACCACGCCTCGCCGTTTTCCAACGCCGCCGGCGCATCCCCCAAATCCTCGCGCCCTTGCCCGCCGCCCTGCGCCGCTCGCGCCGCGGCCAGTCCCACCTGCGCCTCCATCATGCCATGCGACTGCTTCAAGCTCTGGCGGATCTCCAGCGCCCTCTGGAACATGGAAAGCGCGGCGTCAACTTGCGCCGCCTGCAAATTCGCATAGCCCAGGCTGAGACAGGCGCTGGCCTCCGCGGCCAGGTTTTGAAATTTTTGCGCATCCGCCAGGTTTTGCTGAAACCACCGGCCCGCCCCCGCCGGGTCGCCCCGCTGCAAGCAAAGCCAGCCAGACTGGAAGCACGCCAGGCTTTCGCGGCGATCGGGCAGTGAAAGATTTTTCAACTCCTCCAGGTGCGCTTCGGCCTGTGCATCATCGCCCAGGTCGCGGTAAAAAACGCACAGCCACTCGTAAACCGATGGATTGATGGACGACCCGCTGCGCTTCAAGTAATCCATACTTTCATCGAGCAGCGCCTTGGCCTGCCGGTAATCCCCTTGCAGGCGAATGATTTCGCCCATCCGGTACAGCGTCGCCCCGGCCCCAAGCCAGTTCCCCACCTCGCGCGCCACGTGCAGCGCCTGCTCATAATACCGCAAGGCCTGCCCCGGCTCTTCCAACAACCGGCAGACGTCCCCCAGGTTGACCAGCGGATAATATTCACCTGGCCGGTCGCCGATCTCGCGGTAAACGCCCAGCGCCTGCTCCAGGTATGTCCGTCCATAATCAGAATGCGTAAAAGCCATAATCCCCAGGTTGGTCAGCGTAGAGGCCTCGCCGCGCCGGTTGCCCGTGGCGCGGCACAGGCGCAGGCTGTCCTCAAAATAGTGGCGCTTTTGCTGCAAGTGGGCAGGATCGGTGAGCGTATGCGCCAACAGGCGCAGAATATCGGCTTCCAGGCGTCGCGCCGGCAGCCCCTCAACCATCTGGATTACCCCCAACGCCGCCTGCGCTTGTTCCGCCCCCTCCGGGCTGCGCTCCAGCCGCCAGAGACTGACGCCCCACGCCCAATGAGCCTCCGCTTCCATCGCCCACGCCGGCCCCAGCGGCTCCTGCCCCGGATCCAGAGGGGCGTCCCGGCTCGCCTGGGCAAAGGCCAGCGCCTCTTGCGCCGCCGCCATGCACCTGAGCGGCTCTCTGATCAACTCAAAATAGCGCGCCCGATTCAGCGCCGCCCTGGCGCGATACACCGGCGACCGCAGTTCTACCGCCAGGCGTTCCAGATATTCCAAATCCTCCTGCTGCGCCTCGCGCCGCCCCAGCAAACTCAGCGCCTGCTCGCGCCCCAGCAGGAGCTCCCAGCGCGCCTGAGGTTCCTCCGCAGGCAGCAGGGCCAAGGCGCGCGTGTAGTAATCAGCCGCTTCAGTGTTGGCATAGCGCGCCGCCGCGCTGCGCGCCGCTTGAGTGAGATATTCCAGGGCGCGCTCCTTCTCACCGGCCAGCTCCAGGTGATTGGCGATCAGGCCGACATACTCGCCCAGGCGCTCGCCGGCGTGCACTTCGATCCAGCGCGCCACGCGAGCGTGATAGCCGCGGCGCAGCTTGAGCAGCACCGTCTCGTAGGTGACATCGCGCAGCAAAGCATGTTTGAAAAGGTATTCCTGCGTTCCGGCAAACGCCGAGCGCTCACGGCGGAAGATCAATTCGCGCCGGCGGATGGCCTCCAGCGCGGCTCGCAGTTGCTCGTTTTCGGCCCCGGTCAGTTCCGCCACCGCCGCATCCCAGAACAAGCGTCCCACAATGGCGGCATGCTGCAAAAAATCCCGCTCTGAACGCGGCAGGCTGTCCAGGCGCGCTTGCAGAATGCCCGTCAGCGTCGCCGGCACATGCACCTGCTTCAAGCGCTCCAGGTTGATGCGCCAGGCGCTCTGCGGCTGCGCCCCGCGTTCGATCACCTTTTCATCAATCAGCATCTTGACGAGTTCTTCCACATAAAATGGATTCCCGTCCGACTCATCCAGAATCACCTCGGCCAAGGCCTCGGGAATCTCCGCCGCCCTTTGCAAGATTTCACCCACCAGCGTCCGGCAGGCATCCCTGGAAAGCGGCCTGAGGTCAATGCGCGCCGCCGCCCCCTCCCCCCAATGTGAACAGCGCTCAAACAGCGTCGGGCGCGCCAGTCCCACGATCAACAACCGGCGACCCACTGAAGCCGGAGCGGAGGCCAGGCGCTCGACCAGGTCAAGAGAACTGTCATCCGCCCAGTGCAGGTCTTCCAGCAAGATCAGCAGCGGTTCGTGTTCGGCCAGGGCATGGATAAAATTGACCAGGCGCGTCAGCGCCACCTTGCCAAAATCGGGGCTGCCGCTCAACTTCTGCACCGCCGCGCTGGACGAAAAGTCAAACCCCACCAGGTGTCCCACCAGATCAGCCTGTTCAGGGAGCAGAAAGCCGGCCATCCCGCGGCGGAATTTTTCCGCCACCACCGCCGCACTGTCGCTTTCCAAAATATCAAAACGGTAGGCAAACATATCGCGCACAATGCCATAAGGCACGCCCTGCAGCGAGGGCGAGGCGCGGCCCTTGAAAAGATAAACCTGCTCAGCGCGCAGGGCCACCCAACTCTCAAATTCATAGAGCAAACGGCTCTTGCCTACCCCAGGTTCGCCAACGACAACCGCCAGGCGCGCCTGGCGCTCTTTTTCCTCCTCCAAAGCCTCGGCGCGCAGCGCTTCGATAAAGCTGTTTTGCAGCGCCAGCAGTTCCGCATCCCGCCCGATCATCCTGGTTTCAACTTCCTCGATGCCGCGCGTTCCCATGCGGAAGGCGCGCGATTTGGCGCGCTGCACCACATAAGTTTGCACCGGTTCGCTCCTGCCCTTGACCAGGACCGGCTCTTGCGGCAGCACATCGAACAAACCGCGCACAAGACGGTAAGTATCATGAGAAATCAACACCCCTCCCACCGGGGCGATCTTCTCCATGCGCGCCGCCAGGTTGACTGTATCGCCCATCGCCGTAAACTCATGGGTCAACCCCACCGTCCCTAAAAACACCGGCCCCGTATTCAGCCCAATCCGCATCGCCAGGTGTTCGCCATACTGCCCATGAAAAACGGCCAAAGCAGCCTGCATTTCCAACGCGGTGCGAACCGCCTGCTCGGTGTCATCTTCCCGCACCTCGCTGGCCCCCCACAAAGCCATCACCCCATCGCCCAGGTGCTTGTCGATCTGCCCGCCTCCGGCGGTAATGGTCGCATCCAGGCGCGCCCACAGGGCGTTCATCACTTCGATTACTTCTTCCGCGTCCAAGATCTCTGCCATCGCGGTAAAGCCAGAGACATCCGCAAACAGCACTGTCACTTGCTTGCGCTGTTGTTCCGGCGGCGTGTTCTGTATCAGTTTCCCCCCGCACTCCAGGCAGAACTTGGCTTTTTCAGGGTTTTCAGCATGACAACTAGGACACCGCATCGCCTTCTCCGAGCATGGTTTTTAGGGAGACCCCACCCCGGCCCTCCCCAAACGACAGTATCCACGACACAATCTCCGGCTCACTGGAAGCCGTGAACCTGATCCTGACCTTATCCCCATCACGGGTTATTTCCTGATCGGCGCTCCAGACCCTCTCCTCAACATAAACTGCGGCCCAGCCGGTAAATTCAGCCTCGACTACGAACTTCCCGTCCTTTATTATTCCGAATGTCTGATTGAATGCTTTTTGAAAATCGTACTGTTTTGGTACCTCGAAGTGAGCCTTTGACTCATCGATCTCCACTTTCTTAAATCTGTGGATGGCCAGAACAGGGTCGAATTCCGGCTCCACATACTTTTTTTGCCAGGGGTCCTTTGCCCTCAGAGCATGTAGATATAGCGCCTCCTTGTAAGAAAAGAGCTTCAGCGGCTTTATGTAGAATGTCTTTGGGTTAGGATTCCATGGCGACTTGTAAACAACCTTGCAGAGACTCTTGTCGTTCATCGCCTTGATGAGGGTGCTGATGGTCTCCTGATGCCTCGTGTAATCAATGCTCCCCGAGTACATGCAGGCAAAGTTGGCGTCATAAATGTAACCCGAATCCTTGAGGAGGGTCCGACTCTTGTCAAGCGCCTCCTTGGCGTCCTCGAACAGTTTCTTTCCAAGGAGCCTCTCAGTGAATGCGTGACACATCCACAAAAGGTTCATTTCTGATGGCGAAAGATAGGCCGCCGCTGGAGGTTTCTCGCTCTTCATCCTGAAGATAGCCTCTCGCCCCAGCGTAGTTCTTTCTATCTGGACCTGGTAGGAAGACTCTATATCGCGTACGATTCTCAGGATTGTCTGTTTGGAACAGTCCAGCATATCGGCCAGTTCTGTAAGGCTCCTGGACCGCTGTGAAAACAGCATACTGGCGACCGATACAGACCGAAGGGCCACAGTCCGTG
>CAIQJJ010000824.1 GCA_903872065.1 uncultured Anaerolineales bacterium
CTGCGGGGCGAAATAAGCCGCCAGAACACAAATTCTGCCGCGATCGTGGAACGCTTTGTCGGCGAATTGGGCAGCTCGCATCGCTACATCTTCGACTATTTGCTGGAGGAAGTCCTTAGCCGCGAATCCACCCGCCTCCGCCAATTCCTGTTGCACACCTGTTTGTTGGAACGCTTCGACGCAGATTTGTGCGCGGCGGTTCTCGTAGATGAAACGCCGCTTATCGCGCAGGACACGCTAGAATCCCTGGAACGCGCCAATCTGTTCATCATCCCACTCGATGGGCAGCGCAAGTGGTATCGTTATCACCATCTTTTTGCCGACATGCTCCAAAAGCAACTCCTGCATACCCATCCTGGTCTGGCCCCAGAACTGCACCGGCGCGCTGCAGCCTGGTTCGAAGCTCAAGGCTTGTTCGATGAAGCCCTATCTCATGCGCTTCAGACTGGCGATCCCAACCTGCCACTCAATTTGGTCGAAAAACATAGCCTTGAAGCCATCTTGCAGGGACAAATCGCCACGGCGACGCGCTGGCTGGAGGCCCTGCCGGCCAAAGCGCTTCTCTCCCGTCCGCGCCTGTGCCTGGATCGCGCCTGGGCGCTGACCTTTACCTCCCAAACCGAGTTGGCTATCCCTTACCTGGAACGCGCCGAAGCCCTATCGGGGAATGCGCCCGAAGCGCGGGCGGAGGTTTTGGGACTGCAAAGCTACCAGAAAAGCGTTTACGGTTTAACTGGCGAGGCGGTGCAGTTGGCAACGCTTGCCCTGGCCATGTCACCGGGCAGCCACTCGTTTTTACAGCGCATTAATCATCTGTTCCTGGCGAGCGCGTTGGTGCGAGATGGAAAATTAGATGAAGCGTTACATGAGTATCGCTCGGTCCAGACTGCTTGCCAGCAGCAAGATGCATTCGCGGGGTTGGCGTTGCTCGAAGCGGATTTCTTGCAATATGCAGCCATTGTCATGAATGCCCGCAATGCCCCGCAGCAAGCGAAGGATTTGCTCCGGGACGCTATCCAAACCTTCGAAGCGGCGTCAGACAATCGCAAAGCAGCCACGCTGTATTTGCATGTCGGGTTGGGAAAAATCCTGTTCATCGAGAATCACCTGTCCGAGGCCGAACGCGCCCTTGAAATGGGGCTGCAACTTGACCCACTTTCACTCTCTCTGGCAGCCGTTGATGGCTGGCTGACCCTCTGGTGGGTGAAAATCGGCCAGGGCGATTACCCCGCCGCCAGGCGCATTTTGGACAACCTGGAACCATCCATTCGCAAACGCGACGAAAAAATCCAGAACTTGTTCATCTTGACTGGCTCTTTACAAGATTTACTCGAAGGGAAAACCGACTCTGCGGTCAGGGGCATGGAGCGATTGGGGCTCTCAGACGATGTGGATGCCGCGCTGGCAAAAGTCAGCGACAGCGAGTTGATCGGCTGGCGCAGCAATGAATATTTGGTGTACGCACGAGTGCTGGCGGCGCAGGGCAAAACCGCGCTCAGCCTGCGTGTATTGGCGCACATGGCGCAGGTAACGCAAAACTACAGCTTGCATTGGGTAATGTACCGCACCTGGATCACCCAGGCGATGGTCTATTTTCAGGATAATCAGGTGGAGACAGCTCTCGAAATCATGGCGCGTCTGCTGGAGCAAACCGCGCGGCTGGATTCTGGCGCGGCGCGGGTGTATCTTTCTGCCGGGGAACCGGCGCGCGCGTTGCTGAAAGAGTCGGCCCGGCGCGGCCTCCAACCAGAGCATGTTGCCCGTTTGCTGGCCGAATTCCCGCCTGAGCCATTTTCCAGCAAGGCACTCACCTTGCCCGAAATGCTAACCGAACGCGAACTGGATGTTCTGCGCCTGATGGCCAGTGGGCTAAAAAACCAGGACATCGGCGAAAAGTTGTTCATCAGCCTGAATACGATCCGTTACCACACCAGCAATATCTTCGGCAAACTGGGTGTAGATAACCGCACGGCGGCCGTCGCCCGCGCTCGCGAATTGAACATCCTGGCATAAAACTACATCCTTCTGCTGAAAACCCCACACAAATGTGCGGGGCTTTTTGATTTGATACCAGGTACACTGAGAGCAAGATAAGGAGAAACGGTCTTATGCAATATCAGATTAAAATTCGTCAAACCCTCGATGAAACCTGGAATGAATGGTTTGCTCCTTTAGCGATTCATCGCGAATCCGATGGGAGCACCCTGTTAAGTGGCGATCTCGCCGATCAGACCGCCCTACACAGCGTCTTGAACAAAATCCGCAATCTGAATTTGGAATTGCTCTCAGTGACATCTATCGAATCCACAGAACACACCGATGAAACAAAATAGTTTCCAGAAGCCCTGTCTGATGTTGATCATCCGTTCCCTGCTCTTCCTGACCTTCCAGGCTTTGATCGCATTGGTCATCCTTTTCCTTGGATCATCCACCGCCTGGACTGTCTCTGCCGCGTGGTGGCCGTTTGCCATCATTTTCACCGATCTGGTTTGTCTGGCGTTGCTCATCCGCTTTTACCGTCAGGAAGGCAAACGTTTTTGGGATGTGTTTCGGATCGAACGGCGGTTTGTGAAACAGGATTTGTTATTCTTGCTCGGGTTCCTGGTCATTGGCGGATTGCTTGGATACCTGCCCAACATCCTGAGCGCCAAGTGGCTTTTTGGCGACCCAAAAGTTGCCCTTGACCTGCTCGTCCAACCGCTTCCTGCCTGGGCTGCTGTGACCAGTGTCGCGCTTTTTCCTCTCCTGCAAGGATTGGTGGAAATCCCCACCTACATGCTCTACGCCATGCCGCGTCTCAAAGCACAGGGGATGCATCCCTGGTTGGCAATTGCACTGGCAAGTTTTTTCTTGTCTTTCCAGCACGTGTTTGCGCCCTTCCTGCCCGACGTACGCTTTATCACCTACCGACTGGTAATGTTCCTGCCATTTGCAGTTTTGATTGCAATTGTCATGTGTTGGCGTCCGCGGCTGATGCCGTATATGGCTGTAATACATGCGCTGATGGACATGTCTGTGGCGGTCATGTTCCTGATGGTCATGAAATAATCTTCTCGATGAAACTATGTCAAACAATCAACTCACTACCTCATCGCAATCCAAATTTTCCACCGCCTATCGATTATCCAGCCTGCTCACCGCGGTGGCGCTGATCCAGTCCGCAGTCGGCGCGTTCTACCCGCAAATTTTCCGCGACCCACCGATGACGGCTGGCAACGCTCGCGGCACGGATGTGGTCATCCTGTTCGTTGCCCTGCCCATGCTGATCATCTCGATGATTTTGTCACGGCGCGGCTCCCTGCGGGGGCAATTGACCTGGACAGGCGCGCTGACGTATATCGCTTACAACGCCGCAATCTTCGCTTTCGCAACCGCGTTCAATCCACTCTTCCTGCTCTACGTGGCAACACTCTCATTGGCGGTCTGGTCGCTGGTGGCGCTGCTCACACAAACGGATGTGGACACCATCCGCGCTCACTTCGCGGAGAAAACCCCTGTCCGCTTTTTTGCGGGCTACCTGGCGGTCATCTCCCTGCTCTTCCTGATGACCTGGTTGAAACAGATCATTCCCGCTATGTCTGACCCCGCAACCCCCGCCTTCCTCGCTGGGACGATCATGCTGACCAGCCCCGTCCACGTGCTGGATTTGGGCTTCACGCTCCCGTTGGGATTTTTCAGCGCGGTCTGGCTCTGGCAAAAGAGAAGTTGGGGCTATTTGTTGACAGGGCTGTTGACGGTGATGATGACCATTGAAACTGCCAGCATTGCTATGGATCAATATTTCGGTCACGTCCACGATCCGTCCGCTTCGCCTGACGCCGTGCCGCTCTTCATTGGGCTGACCGTCATCGGTCTGATCGTTTCCGTCGCGTACCTGTATTTCCTGTGCTCGAAATCCAACTCGAAAGAAGATATGGCGTGAAAACCACGCTACTACCATTTGTAAAAAAAACAGGACGTATCATGTTGATAACGATTTCAATCTTATTGCCAGCCATCATCATTCTGATAGGTATCCTTGCCGCAATGAGTCCCGACAAATCGAAGCCTTTCCGTGACGAGAATGGGAACCCGTTGGCAGGCAGCACCTCGGAAAAAATCCATGTGGACATCAACGGCGAGGAACAGGGCATGTTCATTCAGAGCAAGAATATCCACAACCCTGTGCTGCTCTTCGTGCATGGCGGGCCTGGAATGCCGGAATACTGGCTAACCCAAGGCTATCCGACCGACCTCGAAGGCCATTTTACAGTGGCCTGGTGGGAGCAGCGCGGCGCGGGTCTTTCCTACCATCCTGGTATTCCGTCCGAGACCATGACGGCGGAGCAATTTGTCGCCGATACACTGGAAGTTACCCGTTACCTGCTCAACCGCTTCGGGCAAGAGAAAATCTACCTGCTGGGCCATTCCTGGGGCAGTTACATCGGTATTCAGGCCGCGGCGCAGGCACCCGAGTTGTATTATGCCTACATTGGCATGGGACAGGTTTCGTATCAACTTCAATCGGAACAACTGGCGTATGAATATGCCCTGACGCAGTATAGGGCAATGGGCGACTTGCGCATGGTGCACAGACTGGAAGCTGCGCCACCGACCATGACAGTCCCGCTCCCGGCTGGTTATGAGACGCTGCGCGACGAGTACATGCACGGCGCTGGCATCGGCACCACTCACGAGATGAAATCGGTTGTCACAGGCATCTTTCTGCCATCCTGGCAGTTCCACGGGTACACGCTGGCTGAGAAGGTCAACCTGTGGCGCGGCAAGGTCTATTCCCGTTCGCGTGACTTCGGCTTGTGGGAGACCATGCTCGCCACAGACTTGACCCAACAGGTGACGGAACTGGCCCTCCCGGTCTATTTCTTTCATGGGCAATACGATTACACCTGCGCTTACCCGCTGGCCGGTGCATATTTTGACCAATTACAAGCACCCCTGAAAGGATTTTACACATTCGAGAACTCTGCCCACTCGCCCCTGTTTGAAGAGCCAAAAAAAGCGCTGAACATCTTGAGCGAAGATGTGCTGAATGGTACGATCACTCTCGCTGATGAAAGGTGAGCAGGCATTCTCCCGCACTGCCAAATGTGTTCCTGCTCACCATCCTGATGACGCTGGCGCACAACGCTAACCAAATCGAAAGAAGGTATGACATGAAGATCATTTTCCCATTGTCTGACAAGGTGCGCCAAAACAAACAAGGAACTGCACAATGAACCTGACTATCTCCCACCTCTCCAAACAATACCGCCGCGACTTCTGGGGCTTGCGAGACCTTGACCTGGAACTCAAGCCCGGCGTGATCGGGTTGCTTGGGCCGAACGGCGCGGGTAAGTCTACGCTGATGCGTATGCTCGCCACCATTACCCAGCCGACGGCAGGCAAAATCGAGTGGAACGGCGTGGACATCGTCAAAGCCCCTGACACCCTGCGAACTGTGCTTGGCTACCTGCCGCAAGATTTCGGCATCTATCCCAACCTGACGGCGCTGGAATTCCTGGAATACATGGCGGCCATCAAAGGGATGGACGGGAAAACCGCCCACCGCCGCATCGAGGAATTGCTGGTGGTGGTCAATCTCGTACACGCCGCCAAACGTCCGCTGGGCAGCTACTCAGGTGGGATGAAGCAGCGCGTTGGCATTGCCCAGGCTTTGCTCAACGACCCGCAACTGCTGATCGTGGATGAACCGACCGTCGGGCTCGACCCCGAAGAGCGCGTGCGTTTCCGTAACCTGCTCTCGGATCTATCGGGCGAGCGCATTATCATCTTATCCACGCATATCGTCTCGGACGTAGAGTCTACTGCCACCGAAATCATCATTATCAATAAGGGGCGCAAACTCCAACAAGCCGCGCCCGAAAAACTGCTCGCGCTGCTGGATGGCAAAGTCTGGCAGTGGGTTATCCCATCCGAAGACCTGCCCGCGCTGAAAGCGACTCACCTCGTCAGCGGGACGATCCGCCGTGAAA
>CAIQJJ010000825.1 GCA_903872065.1 uncultured Anaerolineales bacterium
CTTCGACAAGCTCAGGATGCCTCAGGACAGGCGCGCTGAGCTTGTCGAAGCGCTCTTCCTCCTTCGGCAATCCTTCGACAAGCTCAGGATGCCTCAGGACAGGCGCGCTGAGCTTGTCGCAGCGCCCCTCCTCGACCGCCAGGAGCGCCTCCTCATTGAATACATTCGCAAACAGCGCACTGCGCAGCACCCACCCCCGTTCCTCCTCCGTCAGCGCGGCGAGACTTTGCTGGAGCGCCTCCCCGAGCGAAGACATCGCCCCCGGCTGCCGCGCCGCCTTGCCCCGGCGCGCCTGCTGGATGGCCATGCGCAGAACTTGCGGATTATTCTGGCTGCTGACGGTCAGAGCGTGCTGCTTCGCCTCTGGATCATTCGAGGTTCCCAGGATGGACTGGAGGATCTCTCCCTGCGAGTCGGGCGCCAGGCGCGGCAGATGGATGCGCAGCGCTGCATCGCCCAAGAACGCCTGCTCATCCTGCGTCGAGAGAATCAGCAGGTGGACGGCGCTTTCGGTGAGGGCGCGAGTGAAGGCCAGCAGCTTTTGCTTTTCTTCGTCGCTCCACGGTGCAGCCCAGGCAGTGTCCTTCAACTCGAAATCGTCCCACACCCACAGCAGAGGCGTCTTCTTCAGCAAATCCAGGATCAACTTCTGGCGCGCAAATTCTTCCAACCCCTGCCAGTGGATCTGCCGCCCGCGCAGCGCCTTTTCGTAAGTCTGCCCGAGGCTTTCAAAAACATCCCCCAGGCTGTGGCAGGTTTCAAACGAAGTGTACAGCACAGTGGACTCACTCGTCCGCGCGGCGTTGACATGCCAGCGCGCATACTCCGCCGCCAGCGTCGTCTTGCCGCTCCCGTTTTCGCCGTGCAGCAGCACCACCCCGTGAAAATCGAAAGCGCGCCCGATCATGAACAGCATTTCATCTCGCCCATAAGCCCCCGTCTTGGGAATCCAGCGCGCCAGGCGGCGATCGAGGCTCTCCGGCGCAACCTCGGC
This sequence comes from uncultured Anaerolineales bacterium, assembly GCA_903872065.1. Lineage (GTDB taxonomy): Bacteria > Chloroflexota > Anaerolineae > Anaerolineales > UBA4823 > CAIQJJ01. Next base: position 995 of record CAIQJJ010000825.1, read on the forward strand.
CTCTTTCTTGACCAGCGAAATGCGCAAAATGCGCGCCCCGGGCAGGTCAATCTTGGGCGCCAGGCGCAGCGGCTGCGCCTCAAAGACCTCAGGCGCCAGCCACTCCGGCAGGCGCGGTCTCTTGCTGCTCCGGTTCTTGGGCGCGGTAATGAACTTCCATTCGCTTTCCACCGCCTCGCCCAGGCTGGCGCCTTGCGCCAGGGCCGCGTACACATCGCCGAAGAACCTGGCCCCTGCCTCCTGCTCCAGGTGATAGGGCAGATAGAAAGCCGCCGTCATGCCAACCGGCAGGCTGGCCTTGGCCACGAACTCAAACGCCCGCCGCGTCGCCAGATCGTCCGCCGCATCCACTGCGTAGGGCGAACTGAGCGCCAGGCCCTGGACGCCGTATTCTTTGAGCAGCGAGCCGATGAAAGACCCATCTACCAGGTCGGGCTTGCCCGCCGCCTCGAAGACCAGGTAGCCGTTTTTCTCATTGGCCGGGGCCTCGTTGATGCACAACACGCGCCCGCTGGCTGCCAGAGTGATGGGGCGGTCATAGATGCCCAGGCCCTCGAAGTGCAAGACCTGGTAGCCCTGGCCGGCCTCTTTGGCCTGGCGCAGCTTGTCGGCCAGGTGTTCCAGCGAGGGCGTCGCCAGCACATCCAGGCGCGCATAGGCGCGGCATTTCTTGCATAGGCCGTTGAGCAGGCGCAGGGGGGTGGAATGATAGACGCCGCGCGCCTCGTTAAAGATGCGCGGCGCAGCAAACAAAACGCGAATCGGTTCGCCAGTCATGCAGTTATCCTTCTAGCGCAGGAAAAGCTCGATCACCGGCACTGTCGTCTCAGGCTTCTGGATCGGCAGTTCCAGCGCCACCGTTCCGGGCGTGCCGCTCATCGAGGTCAGGTAAGCTTTGCGGCTCGGATCGTACTCGATCAGCTTGACCTCTGAAGCGTCGTTGAGAAGCTGCGCATAGGCAATTTTGCCACCCATCCCATCCAGGTGGATGTGGCGCAGCGGCCAGGAGAAGACATGCAGGTAGAGACGCTTGCCGTTCTGCGTGAAGCGGCAGTCGGGCGGGGCGGTGAACTCACTGGCGGTGCAGCCGTAGATCGATCTCCCATTCACGCGCATCCACTCCCCGATGCCGCGCAGCCGCTCCAGCGCCTTGGGTTCAAACTCGCCGCGGGCGTTCGGCCCTACATTCAGCAGCAGGTTGCCGCCCTTCGAGACGCTGTCAATCAGCATCTTGATCAAGACCTCGGTGGACTTCCAGTTCTGGTTGTCGCGGTGATAGCCCCAACTGCCGTTGAGCGTCTGACAGGCCTCCCACAAGACCGGCTGCCCGTTCACCTTCATCCACTCGCGCGGCTGATACTGCTCCGGCGTCACCAGGTTGCCGCCGACTTCCAGCCGGTCGTTGAGGATGATGCCCGGCTGCAGCTCGCGCACCATCTTGACCAGCGCCTCAGACTGCCAGTCGTCTTTGCCCTTGCCCTTCGCCCAGCCCCAATCCAGGTGAGTGTACGAATAGTCATACCACAGGATGTCAATTTTGCCGAACTGAGTGAGCAGTTCGCGCGTCTGCCCGTGCAGATAGGCGGCGTATTGGCGCACATCCCGCCCCTGGGTCGCCTGGCGGAACTCCACATCGTCGCGCTGCGGGTGCAGGCCGTCCACGGGGAAATCGGGGTGATGCCAATCCAGCAGCGAATGGTAAAAGCCGATCTTCAAGCCATCCTGCCGGAAAGCATCCACGAACGGGTGCAGCAGATCGCGCCGCGCCGGCGTATTGGGCGCTTTGTAATCCGTCAGGGCGCTGTCCCACAGGCAAAAGCCCTCGTGATGCTTGGTCGTGATCACCGCGTACTTCATCCCGGCGTTCTTCGCCTCTTGCGCCCACACCCGCGGGTCATAGAGATCGGGGTCGAAGTGATCGAAATATTTCTGATACTCCGCATCGGGGATGCGCTCGTAATTCTTCACCCATTCATGCCGCGCCGCGGCCGAATACAAGCCCCAATGGATGAACAAGCCAAAGCGATCTTGAATAAACCATTCCGTATTTGTCGGTTCACTGAGATTTAAATTCGTCATCTTCCTATCCTCATTTCTTTACTTTCCACTGTCCACTTCTCACTGTTCACTTCTTCACCACCACCGCCGCATGGATATGCACCCGCTCCACGCGCGCCTTCAGACAGCCATCTGCATAGTCCCACTGCAGCGGCGAGTCCTCAAACGCCAGCCAGACCTGCGCCGGGGCCTGCGGCAGTTCCATCTCAATCGTGATCGGCCCCACCAAGGGGATTTCGTCAATCGCCCCGCTGTTGGGGACATTGGGCAGGCCGGAGGCGCGGTTGATCAGATGCGCCAGCGTCAAATCGTCTTTCTTGCGCAAGACCACATCCACACAGGTAGGGGCGCAGACGCGCACCGGCAGCGCGCCCAGCAGCTTGCTGGCGACCTCGCCGATGAACTGCCGCACGCGCGGGTAGCGGTTATGTTCGAACGAGCGGAAGACATCGTAGGGGATGTACGCCACCGCCCCCTGCCCCACCTGGCGATACGTCCAGGCCGGCCCGTTCAACAGGCGCTCATCCAGCAGCGAAGTCGTCCCCAGGCGGCCAACGCCCTCGGCCGCCGCCGGCTGAACCAGCCGCCACGTTTCGCTGTACACCGGCGCCGCGCCCTCGCCGCCCGGGATGTGGTAGCTGCCCTTGCCGAGCAGTTCGCCGGCCTCGACGCCCAGGAACTCGCCGCCAAAGCGCTCGAACATGCCCGCCCCGCTGAGCAGCAGCTTGCCGCCCTGCTCCACATAGCGCTTTAAGGCCTCAACCATCTCGGCGGCCATCTCCGTCTGTTCGCCGGCCACAATCAGCGGGAACTCTTGCGCCCGCGGCAGCAGCGCCCACTCATCCAAAATATCCACATTGTAATGGGCTTCGAGCAGGCTGTAGACCGCCCCCTGCACCGCCGCCGTATCCACACCCCACATCAGGTTGCGCCCGCTGTGGGCGTGGGCGTGCGTCTCAGAGTGCAGCACCGCGATCTGCGGGATCGTCTCGCTATCCTGGCACAGCTCGCGGCGGGCGTGCGCGAACTCGCCCAAGCCTCCTAGCAGCTTCATGCGCCACGGGATCAACTGCCCGTTGCGCACACCGCCTGGCGTCTCATAGACCTGCAGCGCCCCGCCCAGCGCCAGCGTCACCGCCGCCTCTTGCTGCAGCATCTCAATCGGCTTGAAGGTCCACGGCGAGGTGGGGTCGCCCATGCCGTGCGAGCAGTAGAACGACCAGAGCATGATGTCCCAATGCTTGCCGCGGGTGGAGATGAAGCGCGCCTCGCAGCGGCTGCCATCCATGCCCCAGACCCAGGTATTGTCGCCGCTGATCCAATCGGTGGGGGCGTTGGGCTGGCCCGGGTTGCGGAAGGTTTGCAGCCAGTTGGAGCAGACCAGCACCCCCGGCTTGTGGCGATGCACCGCTTCGGCATAGCGCGTCACGTATTCGTTAAAGCTGTCTTGGGCGAACTTGAACCAGATCGGCCAATTGGGCTCGCCTGGCTCTTTGGGCGGCTCGGCGATGCCGGTGCGGGCGGTAAACTCGGCGCGGCAGCGCTCGCAGTAGCACGGCTCAGAACCCCACAGATCGCCGTCAATCCAAAAGCCATCCACCTGATAGCGGTCAATCAACTCCAACAACTGCGGAATCATCAACTCATCCAGGTAGGGGCTGCGCGGGCACATCTTCTCCGGCGTCGCCGCCCCGCTGTTCGCCCCAAAAGGCGCCCCAGCCAGCTTGCCATCTTTATCTACCAGCGTCCATTCGGGATGCTTTTCGCCGGCGGCGATATCCCACACGCCGCTGTAGTGACAGTGCAGCGGCATGCCCAGGCGGCGTGTGGCCTCGCGCCAACCC
>CAIQJJ010000826.1 GCA_903872065.1 uncultured Anaerolineales bacterium
CCCCGCGCAGGGCAGCCTGGTTTCCCGCCGCGACAAGATTCGTCAGCCAGGCCGGGCTGTGATAAAGCACCAACCCGCCGCCGTAGTAGCTTGCCGTGTTGTCATACAGCCTGTCGCCGTCCCAGGTCGAGGCGCTGGCGTAAGCAAATCCGCCGCCGCCCGAAAGCGCCGCCGTGTTTTCCTCGATCGCGTTCTGTCGCAGGCCGGCCGGGCTGTTGTACAGGTACAGCCCGCCGCCATACGCGCTCGCCGCATTGGCCTGGATCAAGTTGCTTTCCATTACCCCATTGCTGAGATACAACAGAACCCCGCCGCCGCTGCGCGCCTCATTCTGCCTCACCTGGTTGTTGCGCAGCGCCGGCGTCCCATCCACCACATACAGCCCGCCGCCAAATTCCGCCGCCCGGTTGCCGATCACCTCGTTGGTCGAGAGCGCCACCTGGCTGTCATACAAAAAGACGCCAGCGCCGCTGATGGCGTTATTGTCTCGCAGCCAGTTGCCGACCAACTGCGGCGCGCCGGCGTAGAGGTACACCCCGCCGCCATAGTAAGCGGCTGTGTTGGAGACCACCTGAGTCTCGCTCAGTATCCCATTACTCTGATACAGATACACTCCGCCGCCGGCCAGCGCCGTGTTCTGGATCAGCGCCCCGCCCTCGATGCGCGGCGCGCCTTCGTAAAGACACAGCCCGCCGCCGTATGTTCCGGCAGTGTTGCTGATTACCAGGCCATCCACCATCTGCGCCTCGCTGTGCGAAAGCAGCGCGCCGCCGCCGCTGGCAATTGCAAGATTGGCGCGCAGCTCATTGCGCCGCAGCGCCGCCGCGGCGTAGTACAGGTACAACCCGCCGCCGCGCTCGGCTGTGTTATGGCTCAAGAGATTGTCTTCCAAAGTAGCATTGCTGTAATACAGATAGCCGCCTCCGCCATAATACGCGGCCGTATTGGAGATGACCTCCAGGTTGCGCAGCGTCGCCGGCGCAGAGAGCACAAAGAACCCGCCGCCCGAATCGGCGCTGTTTTCGGCGATGACGCAGTTTTGCAGCGTCGCGGCCGCCGTCTTGATCATCACCCCGCCGCCAAAAGCGTAAAGCGCAGCAGGATCACCCTGGCGGGCGCTGCCGCCCGTCAGATGCAGGGAGTCAATCACCGGGGCGATATCTCCGGTGATATACAGTCCCCGTCCCGCCCCTTGCGCGTCAATGGTGGTTGGATATTTGCTCGCATCCCAGGCGCTAAAAGTAGTGTTGTATCCACCGCGCAAGGTAAGCGTTTTGTCGAGGTAGATAGATTGATTGTATCCATTGCGCGCCTGCACGCCAGGGCAATACCCGCTCAATTTGACGATGCTTCCAGGCGATGCCGCATCCACTGCCTGCTGCACTGCGCTCGCATCCAGGCTGCTGTAAATCGTTACGCTGTCATCAGAAGTTGCGAAGCAAGAATGTTCGCTTTCACAGAACGGCGCGCCTGGTTGGCGAAAGCACAATGCTTTTCCAACCTCAAGCGACGGTTCAAGAAATGAATATTGCAGCAAGTTGTCGTTGTCGCTGCGGATACCCACTGTAGCGCTGCCGCCATAGTCCCAGACGCTGTTATAGAAGCGCGTATTTTTGTACTGGAACTTGAGATTGTTCGACGACTCGTAAAAGATCACCTCAAATGTGACTCCAATCGAGCCGGTCTTCTTGGAACGGTGCAGCCATTCAACCACAAACCGGCGATTGGGCGGCTCCCCGATGGTTTTGTAAAACAAATGTCCGGTTGTTGTGGTCATATCATCCCAAAACGGCAGAATTATCTGGTTTAGCGACGCTGCATCGAGAGCTGTGTTTTCGTAGAAGAGGCTGGCGCCCCCATTTACGCCAAAGACAATGCCGCCGTTATTGCTCACCAGGAGGACATCTGAAGTGACATTGTAAAAAGTGAATGGGAAAGGCATCTTCAACGGTTTGACGCCATCATCGGTCAGGTCAAATTGGACGCCATCGGAAGCATCGATCCAATCGTATTGGACGTTGTTGGTTTGCAGGCTGTCATCGAAGGTGTACAACCCACCTTTTTGGATGACGCTCGATCCTGTTTGCAGAACTGACGTGGCAGGCTGCGTTTGCGCAGCGGAGGGGTTGGTGGAATTGGTCAAAATGAGATCGGGCAGCGCGCCAATTTTTTGTTCATCGAGCGCCATTTCATCAACGCACAGACTACCCTGCGTGCCAGCGTCCAAATCCGCCAGCAGAAGATCGGCGCGATTCATCGGTTGGCGTGCAGAGAGATCGATATTGGCGGCGTACTCTGATCCATCGATCCAAAGCGTGAGTTGGTTGTTGGGCTGATCCCACGCCGTCTCCAGCAAAAATGGGCGATCCGATGGCGCGGCCGCCCATTCCGTGCCTTGACCACTGGGGATGTCCACCTGCCGAATTTCAAACTGCCCCGTTTGCCGGCGTATCTCCAATCCGGCTTGCGGCAGCGGCGATGTGCGCCGGTCATCATAGACCTGTTGGGTCAGTAAGAATTGTTCACCCTCCGCCATCGTCAACCCGGCAAGGTTTAGATAGAGACGGGTGTACAGCACAGCGGTTGCGCGCCAATCGGAATAAAGCTGAGTTTGTAAGTTGAAAGTTTTTTGATCGCTCAGGGTGATCGCCAACCCAGAGCCTTGTACACCGCAAGCCGGTGTGTATTTTAACAATTGGTAGCGATCGCTTGAACCTCTCTTCAAGTAATTGTGAACTGGAACACCTTCCCACCATTTTCCTCCCTGGTAAGAGTCTGACACTCCCTGATGATCAAGATTGCTGCAATTAAATCGGTCATAAAACAGGTAATTGGCGTCAGAACTGCTGACCGATTCAGGTGGAAAATCATTGGCCAGGAAATGATCAAAAACATTGCGTGTGATCTGGGCGATCTGGGGATCGAGAGTGGCGCGCGCCCATCCCATCGAATTGGCCGAAAATACAGCTCCTCCTCCCGGCGTAGTATAAATTCCCATTGGCGCAAAGCCAAAACGGTCATGGAAGGCGGGTGTAATTGCCAGGATCGTGAAATTATTGGGAGTTCCGATATTGGTCTGTGGGCCAAGAATGGTTCTGCCATCCGGCGCACAGTTGAAAGTTGCGCCATCCACCTCCAACTGGATTGCACTGCTGGTGTAATACTCAGTTCGGCCAACAATCTCGCCGTCAGCCAGGCCAGTTCCGGCCAGCGCCCAGTGATCCGCGCGCTGCACCCAATACCCGCCGTATCCCATGCTGTACTGGGGAGCGTTTGACCAGTAGCCGTTATCGTCGTAGGCTTTATTGCCCTCGCCAGCATAGCTGGCGTAAAGCCAGTGCGCTCCCAAGAGACTGGCTTCGGGGTCGAAAATGGGGTAATCCCAGGGATTCCAGGTCGCCCCTTCGCGCGTCAGCACATCTTCTGTATCATAGTAATGGTAGCGGTATCCGACCATCGTACGGCCATTGTCTTCAAAGCGCACCTGCCACCACATGGTATTGCCGCTCAGGTTAACAAAGCGCCCGCCGCGATCATACACAAAGGTTTTGAGCGCCTGGCGCATATTCCAGCTCCAATACTCAGCATGCCCGCTAATGACGGCGACATCATACGAGTCTAACAGACCGGGGGTGTGTTCGAGGTCGTAATCGGTTGCATATTCAATGGTGTATCCCTGGCTCTCAGCCCAGGAAAACAGTTGTTTTTCTCCCCATAGCGCAAAATCACCCAGGCCGTTATTAATAAACGGTCGGTTGAAGCTCAGGTGAGAGCCTGGCGCGCCGTCGGTGTAGGGCAGGCCGTAATAGATATTTTTGCCGCCAAAGAGATTGTAGGCCTGGTAATTGGTCACTGCCGAGAGCATGAGCAGCCTGGAGGTGGAGCCGGGATTGTCTTCTCGCACCCAAAAGATGATCTGATAAGTCTCTTGGCGGGTTGGGAAATCGATCGTATAGACTCCGGAGGGCCAGGAGGCAGGCACGTTGAGTGTGTAAGCGACAGGCCAATCGCAGCCGGTATTGTAATGGTTGACGCAAGTGTGGGTCGCGCCTTCCAGCCCTTCAATGGTTGTCATTAACTGCCGGCTTGCTCCCTCGCGCCAGACCGTCAGGGTGTATGGCGAGACATCAGTAGAAACGTACAGGTCAATGCTTTCCCCCTGAGCGACGGATACTTGAGACGCGTAGCCTCCAGCGTCGAAAACGGTGGCGGTGGTTGCAGCGGCGGCCTGGCTGATGCTGTTGGTTGCAGTCGCAACCACAGTGTAGTCGCCACTCTGTAGATAAGCGTGAGTGACGACCGTTCCGCTGCCATAAGCGCCATCGCCAAAATCCCAGGTGATGACGCCATCCCCGCCAACGGTAGTCGCAGTGAAGACGGTGGTGTTGTTGGTGGGCCAGTCCCAAATTGTCGGACTGCTGTTGGTTACGATCAGGTCGGTGATGGGCTGATCTGCCTCGCGATGGAAAACGAAAGCCGCCCCTTCATCCGTCTCTTCATCATCATAGCCATACGCGCCGATGATTACCTCGTCCAGGCCGTCGCCATTCACATCCCCCGCGCCAGCCACAGCAAAGCCAAAATAAGCGCTTTTCTTTTCTTGTTGAATGATCCAATCCGCGCTGGCGATGCCGTCTGCTCCACCCAGGTACACATATACCTGTCCTTGATCCACTTGGGTGTTATTGTAACCATACGCGCCAACCATCAGATCGTCATAGCCATCCTGGTTTACATCGCCAGCGGCGCTTACCGAACGCCCAAAGTACGCGTAAGCCTGGCTGCCTTCCGCCGCCCAGCCGGGCGTCAAACTCAACCCTGTGGCAGAGCCGGAGAAAAGCAGGGCCTGTCCTTCACTTTCCTCGCCATTGTCATAGCTATAGGCGCCTACAATCACATCATCATACCCATCCGCATTGACGTCTCCGGCGGCGCTGATCGAGACGCCGAGATAGGCGTTGACTTGATCCCCTTCAGCGCTCCAGTCAGGCAATATACTTGGGCCGCCAGGCGAGCCAAGATACATCAAGACTTTTCCCTCATTTTCTTGTCCGCTATCATACGCGTATGTCCCAATCAGGAGGTCGTCATAACTGTCGCCATTTACATCCCCGGCAGAACTGACCGCTGCGCCAAAATAGGCGCTGCCTTGATCTCCTTCCATCGTCCAGGAGGGTGTCGCGCTCAGGCCTAGCGCAGAACCGTAGTAAAGAAAAACGCGCCCTTCATCAACCTCGCCGTTGTCATAAAGATGGGCGCCCACCAGGATATCATCGTAGCCGTCGCCGTTGACATCTCCAGCTCCGCTGACGGCATATCCGAGAGACGCGTTGGCCTGTCCGCCTGCGACTACCCAATCTGGGCTAGAGTGCAGCCCTGAAGCGGAGCCGTAATATGCATAGACGCGTCCGGCGTTGGCCTGGCCTTGATCATAGCCGTATGCTCCAACAAGGATATCGTCATAGCCGTCGCTGTTGACGTCGCCGGCGGTTTTTACTGCATAGCCAAAATAAGCGCCGGCCTGCTCTCCTTCAGCCACCCAATCAGGAACAGGACTCAAACCACCTGCTGACCCATAGTAAACCGCGACCTTTCCCTCGTTGGTTTGGCCATTATCAAACAAATAGCCTCCCACGATCACGTCTTGATAGCCGTCGCCATTTACGTCGCCGGCCGTGTTCACAGCCCGTCCCCAGTAAGCGGATACTTGATCGCCTTCAGTGATCCAGGTTGGAATGTTGGCGGGTTCTGTCATTTGCCTGGCGTTTTCCAGGCTCGCCTGTGGGGCAGCCTGGTGGGAGTTTATTCCTCCAGGGATTGAGAGCGCCGCTCGAGCGTTTTTGCCCTGGTCTGCATGGAAAAGATTGTTATTGACCAACAAAAGAATGGCGCTTAAAAAAATAACGCTCAGAAGAGCGCTATTTTTTTGAGCGTCGCCGGATGTTCTTAGCTTGAAGGTCTTCGCAAAGGACAAAGGAGAAGAGATATGAGATTGGAACATAATCTGCTATCCTGGTCGAACTACAAACAAAATTGATGACAAAAAAACAAACTTTGTAAAAAGTGATAGTTCGTTTTTATTATAATCGAATTGCCTGGGGATTTGCATGGGACGCGAGCATTTGCCGAACATGGCAGGCGCTTGAAAATAGCCTGGTGGACAGCCGCCTCCAGGACTACGGTCGGTTTACCTGTTTAGCAAAGGCAAGAACATCTTGTAAGACGGCGAGGGCGTTCCTTCCACTTCGATCGTAACCAGCGCCGCACTGCTCAAACTGCCGTCGCTGATCGTGTAGGTGAAACTGTCCTCGCCCTGGTATCCCGCGTCCGGCGTGTAGATCAGGTTGTCGCCGCGTTGTTCCACGCTTCCATGCTGCGGCCCGGTGTAGGCGATCAACTGGATTGTGCCCTCCATATCCCAATCGTTGGCTAACACAACCGCCTCCACGGCCGTTCCGGCGCTCGCTGCCAGCGCATCATCCTGCGCCTGCGGCGGTGTGTTGTAGCGCGCCATCTCTGATCCGATCAACCCCACATCCCCTTCCACCTCGTCCAGCGCCCCATCCACCGCATCCATCGCCGGCGGCAGCCCCCTGGCCCAACTTGCCGCCGCGGCTGCGCCGCCCTCGGCGTATTCATCCGCCC
>CAIQJJ010000827.1 GCA_903872065.1 uncultured Anaerolineales bacterium
ACATCGCAGCCGGCGTCCATCGAGCGGATGATGTACTCATGGTGGAAGCGATCCATGGTGGTCACAATCACACAGTCGGGGCGGGTCTGCTGAAGCATGGCGTCAAAATTATCAAAGACCGGCGTATCGCCGGCGCGGCTGCTGACCACCTTCGCCCGCAGTTGGTTGGGATCGTAAATACCCGCCAGGCGGGCGCTCTGGCGAAAATATTGGACAATCGGCTGCGCATACATCGCCAGCCCACGTGAACTGGCGCCGCACAAAACGTAGGTTTTCATGATTCCTCCAGGCTAATTGCACTCGGCGACCAATGGCCCGGCCAATTCCTGCAAGAAGAACAGCTTGCCAGGCAAAGTGGGCATGAAAGACGAAGGAATCCACATATTCGGCCCGTAGCGCAGCGTAACCCACAACGAGACGCCTTGCCACTGCATCCCCCGCCCCAGTGCGCCGTCGCAGCCGCCGATGATCCAATCCGATTGCAGAAACAGCCCTGGCCCAATCGTGTTGGCGCGGCAGGGGACAAGGGTGGTGCGGCTCTTGAAGCTGGTGATGGCGTTCTGTTCGATCGTCAGCGGGTGCAGTTTGGCCCCCAGGCGATAAGTTTGCTGCTTCCACTCGTCCAGGCTGGCAAATTCGGCGGCGAAGTGCGGCTCCCAAAAGGCAATATGGAACATCCGCCCGATGCCAAAGATGGTGATCAAGCGCGCCCCTTGCGCCTTGAGATCAGCGATCTTTTGCGGGTAGGAAGGCAGGTTGGCGCGGGTGGCAAAGTTGCGCTGCGCCGGCGGAACAGTCAAACGTCCCAATGGCCCATAAAAGGCCTGCTGCATGGCGTTTTGAAAAGCGCCCGGATCCGCCGGATCGAGCGTATTGCCGGCGGCGTCGCTCCACTCATCCATGTTGAAGCCGTAGACATGATCGCAGGGGACGCCCCACTCTTGAAGAAAGTAGACCGCCCAGCGATACATGCCCATCGGCCCAACCGGGAAGATCAAGGCCAATCGCTTGCTCTCGTCGCGGGCCAGCTTGATCTGCCAGGCGATCTCATGACCGAGCATGGTATCGAAATCGGACAATGAATGGCAGGGGACGGGGGTGAAGGCCGGGTGCCAGTGATCCTGGCGGGCAGTGACGGCCGCGGGAGGGTTGGCGCAGCAGGCGTCAATTTTAGCCATATCCCAACCGGCGGGGAAGAAATTTTCCAACAGGGAATCTTGAACAGTATCGAGGAAATTCATGGGATTCTCCAATCGTAACAGATCATCTCAAGGTAAGAGGCGTTTGGTCGTCAACCGCGGCCAGGTGAGGCAGGGGCGAAACCCCTCAGCGTAGGCAACGCCGCACTGCAGGCCGCGAAACTTGGAGGCAGTGCGCACAAAATCGAGAAAGTCTATGCCGTCGTGATCGGCCAGCCACTTGATCTGGCTTTGGTGACAATCCAGAGCGCGCAGCTTGATCTCGATCAAGGCGCTGATATCCACATACTCGCTGGGCAGGAAATTCACTCCTGCCACCGTATCCATGTAATAGAGCGGGGTGATCTTGGCGACCCGCGGGCCGGGTTCACCCAGAGTCTCGGGCGGGAAATGCGGCACACTGGCCGAGAAACTGGCGTCGAAGACCAGCTTGCTGACCTCGACATGATCTTTCATATAATCTTCGGGGGGATGGGTGATGACCACATCTGGCTGGACGCGGCGCACCAATTCGGTCATCTGCCGCACGGTTTGCGGATTATTCGAATCCACCGCCAGATCGGAGATATCTAACGTGACCACTTCCGCTGCGCCAAGCAGCCGCCCGGCGCGCTGCGCTTCTTCCAGGCGGATGCGGCGCAGTTCCTCCGGCAGGAGGATGACATGCCCCATATTGCCGTTGGCAACATGGCATAAAGTGACGCGATGACCTTCCTGGGCATAGCGAGCGAGCGTCCCGCCGCAGCCGATTTCCAGATCATCAGGATGACAACCGACAGCCAAAATATTCATAAGACCTCACTTGGTTAACAATCTATCGCCGCGACAAAATAATCGCGGCCCACTGGCGCAGCCCGGCAAACCCAGCGCCCGTCCGGCGCGACCACGCCCGAAGGAGCTGAACAGCGCAGATCCAACGGGGCGCAGTTGTCCACCGTGACAATCCAGAGCTTGCCGGCAGCCGCGCGCATGCGCAAGCTGCTCTCGTGGAAATGCCAGTTGATCTCGGCCCATTCTGAGGCGTCGCGCCCGCCGTTGACCGCGTGGAAAATGACCCGCGCCTCCATCTCGCTCAACTGCTGCGTAAGATGGGGATCAGGCATTGGCGTACACATCGGGTTGGCCCACAGATCGTTGCAGATCAAGCCGCCCACGCGCAGCCCTTGAAACTCAAAAGTCCTGAGCGGGCGCACCGCATAATGGTTGATCTCCCCCACCGGAGGCTGAGTCATGCTGCCGGTGGTCAGAGTTTTGTTGTGGAAGCCGAGAAAAGTCCCATCTGGCGCATAGAAGCGCACCTGGTTGTAACACTTCAGATCGTCCGGCTCAATGAAACAGGTCCCCAGGGCCAGGCCCACGTGAGCAGCCGCGGCGCGGGCAGTGACGCGGCGCAGGGCGTCGGCTGCCTGCTGGGCGTCGAACAGATGAGTGTAACCGCTGAGCGATCCCTCAGGCGTCAAGAGGATGTCCGCTTTGGCCTGGCTGGCGAAATCAATCGCCTGGCTGATTTCAGCGACGTTCGTTTCGATGTCGCTGGAGACGGGAATTTGCGCGCCGGCAATCCGTAAGGGGGTCATTTGGGCCTCACAATCTCAAATATGGGCATGCTTTGTCGAAGCATCCCTGCTTTTCCGCTTGATGCGGGTCAGGACAATTATAGTACAATCTATCTACCCGCACCTGTCTTATTTGCAGGAGTAAACCACAGAAACACAGCAATCTAAAGAAAGCGAAGGTGAGATGAACCGAAGAGAACGCTTAATGGCTACCTTGCGCGGCGAGAGCGTTGACCGGCCGGCGGTCTGTTTCTACGAAATTGATGGCTACCGGCAGCGCAGCGATGACCCTGACCCCTATAATATCTACACGCACCCATCCTGGCAGCCGCTGCTGACTCTGGCGCGCGAGCAAAGCGACCGCATTGTGATGTGTGATGTCCCGTTCCGCGACGCCCCGCCAGATGCGTTGGCCGGGTTGAGGCGCGTTGAGGTCATTGAGCAAGGCGACAGCCGCACGACGGTTACGACAATCCGCTGCGGCGACAGGGTCTTGACCGAACGCGGACGGCGCGACCGTGACCTGGACACGACCTGGATCTACGAACACCTGCTCAAGGATACCGCCGACCTTGAGGCATTCCTGGCGCTGCCGGCGGAGGAATTTGGCGGAACGCCCGACCCTGAACCCATCCTCAAGGTAGAGCGCGAATTGGGCGACTCGGGGATTGTGCTGATTGACACCGCCGACCCACTCTGCCAGGCCGCCGCCCTCTTTAATATGGCAACCTTCACTGTGATCGCCCTGACAGAGGTCAAGCTGTTTCGCCAATTATTGGATCGCTTTGCAGCCACGCTGCTGCCGCGCACCGAGGCCATCGCCCGCGCCCTGCCTGGCCGCTTGTGGCGCATCTATGGGCCGGAATACGCCTCGCCGCCCTACCTGCCGCCGCGCCTGTTTCGCGAGTATGTCGTTCACTACGTGCGCCCGATGGTCGAGTCGATCCAACGCTATGGCGGCTTCGCCCGCCTGCACTGCCACGGGAAACTAAGAGCGATCCTGGACGACATCGCCAGCACGGGCTGCGTCGGGCTGGACCCGATCGAGCCGCCGCCGCAAGGCGACGTGGAGCTATCGTATGTGCAGGAGCGCTACGGCGAGCAAATGGTGCTGTTCGGCAACCTGGAAGCCAGCGAACTGGAGTTTTTACCCAGCGCCGAATTTGCGCAGCGCATCGCCCGCGCCCTGCGCGAGGGCCGCGGCCCTCGCGGGCGCGGCCTGGTGCTGATGCCATCTTCTTGCCCTTATGGCCGGCAGCTACCCGAACTGGCCCTGCGCAATTATGAAAAAATGGTCGAAATGGTTCAAGCTGAAATTTAAGAAATCTCGGAGGAAGCAATGACAACCCATTACCAACACCTGGGAAAATTTAGCGATTGGGTCGAGGCCGCCGGGCGCAAACGGGAGTTGTATCCCAACGCCGCGCCTGGCGCGGCAACGCGGCAAAAACTCTGTGAAGTGTTGGGCTTTTGCGATGGCGATGAGAGTCCGCAAGCGGTGCAGGTGGAGCGCGCCTGGGAACAAGACGGCCTGGCGGGGGAGGAAATCTCGTGGAGCGTGGGCTATGGGCCGCGCACGCACGCCTACGTGCTGAAGCCGCTCAACGCCGCCGGCCCCCTGCCCGGTCTGGTTGCGCTGCACGATCACGGCGGATTCAAATGGTTCGGCAAGGAAAAGATCGCCGATGGCCCCGAAGCGCCGCACCCGGCGGTGGTCGCTTTCCGCTCTTGCTACGGAGATCGCGCCTACGCCAACGCCCTGGCCAGACAGGGCTTCGTCGTGCTGATCCACGACACGTTCTTGTGGGGAAGCCGCCGCTTCGGGTTAGAGGATATTCCGCCAGGGCTGATCGAGCAAGCCCGTTCCGACCTGCGCGGGAGTGAATACGACGAGATCGCCGAGTACAACCAGGTCGCCTTCCATCACGAGCTGTGGGTAGAGAAATACTGCGCCCTGCTCGGAACAACGATGGCCGGCGTGGTCAGCTATGAAGATCGCGTGGCGCTGAATTACCTGCGGGCGCGGGCCGATGTGCTGCCTGAACGCCTGGGTTGCCTGGGGCTTTCCGGCGGCGGCAACCGCACAGCGCTGCTGCTGGCGACGCACGAGGCAATCCGGGCGGCGGTGATCGTGGGCTTGATGAGCACCTACGCCGGCCTGCTCGATCACAACGTCATGAATCATACCTGGATGCTGTTCCCACATGGCTGGGCGCGTTACGGCGACTGGCCGGACATCACCGCCTCGCGCGCCCCGCTGCCGCTGCTGGTGCAGTACGATGATCAAGACCCGCTGTTCACGCCAGAAGGCATGCACGCCGCCGATGAACGCATTGCCGCCCACTACCGCCAGGCCGGCGCGCCGGCGGCCTACTGTGGGCAGTTCTATCCTGGCGAGCATAAGTTTGATCTGGAGATGCAAACCGCAGCATTTCGCTGGCTGCAAGAGCAGTTGGCGCTTGCTTGAACGACGAAAAAGTTTTTGTAGTGACGACTTCAGTCGTCCAGTCAGTTCAAAACGACTGAAGTCGTTACTACAATCAACGACAACTTAACAAAAAAGCAAGGGGGAATAGCGCATAGTAAAGTTTATCAGCCCTTTATGGTAGGACTTGGCTGAATGGCGTATCATTCTATGCGAAGTCCTATGAAGATTCTCTTTCTCGAACAAGAATTCGACGCCCTGGCAGCGGCCTGGACGCGCCTGGGGGCCAGCGCGGTGCGTCTGCTGGAAAATGGGCAAACGCTGGCCTCCGTCCCACTTGAAGCGCCGGAGCAGCCGGCCGGGTTGATCGCGTGCGACGCGTCAAGCGGCCTGGAACTGCACGTGCATGGCCTGGCGGACGCAGCGCTGCAAGAGAGCGCCAACTGGCAGGTCAATATCTTGGGACGAGCGCTGCAGTCAGAACAAGATATGGAGATGCTGACCGCCTCGTTGGTCGAAATGCAAGACCGCCTGGCGGCGCTGTATGACCTGACCCGCGCCACGCGCGGGGCAATTCAGGTCAATGACCTGCTCGACCTGCTCACCGCCGAATCGCGCCGCCTGCTCGACGCCGCCGGCGCGTTTGCAGTGGCGTATTTGCCCGGGCAGCCGCCCATCATCCGCCAGCATGGCCAGCAGCCTTTGCCCAAGGAATGTATCCTGGCGGCGACCACCCTCTACCGCCGCGAGCCGGGACGGCGCGCTTTCAAAGAGAGCGAAATCCACCCGCTCGGCCTGAATAATCTGATCATTGCCGCGCTGCCGGTGCGCGAGCAGGTATTCGCCTGCCTGGGGGTCTTCAACAAAAACAGCGATTTCACCGCCCCTGATGCCAAGCTGCTAAAAGCCATCACTGACCAGGCCGGCGCCAGGTTTGAAAACGCCCTGCTCTACCAGGAAGCCATCTTGCGCGCCCGCCTGGATGCCGAAATGCACCTGGCGCGCCAGGTGCAAATGGCCTTGATGCCGCAAATCATGCCGCGTCTGAATGGGGTAGATATTTACGGCGTCTCAGCCCCGGCTTCACAGGTAGGCGGCGACTTCTTTGACGTTACGAGTTCGTCTGCTCATCCGCTGGTTTTCCTGCTCGGCGACGTAACCGGCAAAGGGATTCCGGCTGCGCTGCTGATGACCATGACGCGCACTGTAGCTCACTCGGCGGTGCGCTACATGCCCTTCAAAACCCCGCAGCAGGTGATGGAGCGCCTGAACAAAGATCTGCTCGACGATTATTCCACGGCCGGCATGTTTACCACTGCCTTTGTGGGCGTTTTGGAACAATCCCCCTGCCGCCTCTTCTACACCAACGCCGGGCAGAGCCCTGTCCTTTACCTCTCTGCCGGAGGCGAACCGGTTCTCATCGAGGCCACCGATACGCCAGTGGGCATCTTCGACAACCATCTTTACACCTCCCATGAATTAAAGCTCAGTCCCGGCGATGTCTTCGTCGCGATGACCAACGGTTTCAATGAAGCGCGTAACGAGGCCGGCGAGCTTTTCGGCGTCGAACGCCTTAAAGAAGCACTGCTCAAGTTCTCATTCCTGAATGCACGCGAGATCGCCGATGGACTGCTCAAAACGGTCAGCGACTATGCCGGCGGACGCCCCCAAGATGACGACCGCACCCTGATTGTTCTGAAAATTACTTGCGGGATGGCCCGCGAAATGGCTTGCGGGATGGCCTGTGGGATGGCTTGTGGGATGGCAACCGAAATCATACAATCCGATTTAAACATTTTTGCCAATTATGAACACCTGCGCCTGCCGGCCCAGGTTTTACGCCGGTTATGCAACCAGGCCGGGGTTCCTGAAGAGACCATCGAGCAATGTGAACTGGCGCTGCAAAAACTGCTGATAAACCTGGTGAAGCACGCCTACCATGACAACTCTGTCGGTCAGATCGGCGTTCACTTACAAGTGAACAGCGCTGAGATTTTGATCCAGACCCAGGATAACGGAGAGGCAGCTTTTCTCGATCTGGACACAATTTTAGCGCCGGATCCACTCGCCTTGCAAGAAAGGGGATATGACATGGCGATCATCAAAAACCTGATGGATGAATTTTCTCATCGCCGCGACAATGAACAAAATACCTGGACATTAAGGAAACATTTCAACAGGGAATAAACTGGCAATGTCTATGGAAATCGTCGCCGCCGAACATACCCTTTAAATTATCGCTTTTGCCCTCAAAGGGCGGCTGTGGATGCCCTGGCAAATCTGATCTTACTCCCCATGCGGCACAGACAGCCACAATCACCCCTCCCACAAAACCGGTTATCACGGGTACAATCACTCCTACACCAACCCTGACGCCGACGCATACCCCTGAGGCGCGGTTTCCCTTTATCTACCTCTTCTTGCCGCTGATCACCCGCTGATGACCATCTTCGACCTGATCTTTCTTTGCGCTTTCCTGGCCTCCGCCGCCGCGCTCATGGCGGCCGGCGTCCGGGTTCTGCAAAGGCGCTTCCGGCAAGCCGCCCACATCGGCATTCTCTACGGCGTCTGCCTGGCGCTCTACCTGGGGGTCGTGATAGGAGTATCTCTGGCCTCTCCGCCGCGCTCCCTGCAGCTTGGAGAAGAGCGCTGCTTCGATGACTGGTGCATGGGCATTGACGCGATAGCCAAAAGCCCGGCCAATGGGCCCGACGGCGCAACCCAAAGCAATCTTTATACGGTGACACTGCATATCGCCAACCGGGCGCGGCGGGTGGCGCAAAGCGAAAACGGGATCAAGCTGGCGCTGTTGGATGCCCAGGGGCAGCGCTTCGAGGCGCTTGCTGATCCACAGGCGATCCCTTTCAACACCCGACTGGAAGCCGGCCAGGCGATCAGCTTAACCCGCCGCTTCGACGCGACAGGGGCGGTCGCCCCACTGGCGCTGGCGATGGAACGTGAGGGATTCGACCGCTTCCCAGGTACCTTCATTATTGGGGATGATTCGAGCTTACTACACCAACCGACGATCTTACGCCTCCCTTGAGGGGATAAAGGGAACCACTATAGAATATGAAGACACGGAGAAAAAAAATGACGGACTATCCTACCATTATGGTCAAAAATGAAGCGCCGGGCGAGCCGCTGGCCGCCCGCACTTTTGCGATCCTCAAAGATCGCATCGAACAGCGCTGCGCTTCGACTGTCGTCGCGAGCAGCGCCGAGAACGAGGCCGGGCAGATCATCCTGGCGTTGGCGGAGGATTTGCCGGCGGAGGGCTTCTCCATTCAGACAGACACTTTGGCTACACGCATTACAGGCGGGTCGGGACGCGGCCTGCTCTACGGCGTGGGCAAATTCCTGCGCGCCAGCCGCTACCATCCCGGCTTCCAGCCCTCCACCTGGCAGGGAAGCTCGGCCCCGCGCGGCGGCTTGCGCGGCATGTACTTCGCCACGCATTTCCACAACTGGTATCACGTCGCCCCGCCCGAAGAATTTACCCGCTACCTGGAAGACCTGGCCCTGTGGGGGGTGAACACGATCATGGTCATCTTCCCGATGATCAATCTGCAAGATTGGGATGACCCGCAGGCCGCCCCGGCCATGCAGATGGTGCGCCAGTACGCCAGCGCGGCGCGTGAACTGGGCATGGGGTTTGCCACGGCGCTCAACAACACCATGTTCAAAGGCGCGCCGCCGCATCTGCGGGCGACGCCCCTGCCCGACCCGACCGGGCGGCGGGGCAACAGCGGACACCCGATCTGTCCGAGCAGCCCGCAAGGGCTGGCCTACCTGTTGGACAACGCCCGCCAACTTTGCGTCCAACTGGCGGATGTGGGGGTGGATTACCTGTGCTACTGGCCTTACGACGAGGGCGGCTGCGCCTGTGAGAACTGCCAGCCGTGGGGCAGCCGCGGCTACCTGCGCCTGTCGCAACAGTTCACTGACCTGGCGCGCGGCTATTTCCCCGGCGTGAAGACGATCCTCTCGACCTGGATGTTCGACACCCCGCCCGAAGGCGAGTGGCAGGGGCTGCGCGCGGCGCTGGAACAAGACCCAGGTTGGGTGGACTACATCCTGGCCGACGCTCACGAGGATTTCCCGCGCTACCCGCTGGAGGTGGGCTCGCCGGCCGGCAAGCCGCTGATCAACTTCCCAGAGATCAGCATGTGGGGCAACTGGCCGTGGGGCGGGGTCGGGGCCAATCCACTGCCCTCCCGCTTTCAACGCCTGTGGGATCAGGTCAAAGGGGCGGTCTCAGGCGGCTTCCCCTACAGCGAGGGCATTTACGAGGATATGAACAAGGCGATCGTGACCCAATTCTATTGGGATGGGGCGCAGCGCGCCGAGACGACGCTGCGCGAGTACATCGCTTATGAGTTCGATGCGGCGGTGGTCGAGGAGACGCTGGCGCTGATCGATCTGCTCGAAGAGACGGCCGGGCGCTCCTACCTCAAACAGGCGGTGGAGATCGAGCCGGTGCAGCGCGCGGCGCGGCTGGCGGAGCAGATCCAGGCGCGCCTGCCGGCCTGGGCGCGGCAAAACTGGCGCTGGGAAATCCTGCACCTGCGAGCGATCCTGGATCACGAGCGCTTCGCCGGCGGCGGATTGGAGACGCCGGCCGCCGAGTCCGCCATGCGCCGGCTGGTGGAAATCTATCACTGCCAGATGGAGACCGACGACCCTTATCATCACCGCGTCCGTCCGCCGCTGCGCCAGGCGGTTTCGCGCAATGGAGAATATTGATCAAAGGAGAGAAAACCATGCCAACGCCACACATCAGCCGGCCGCAGTTTCCGCCGGGTTACGCCGACCATCCGCACGCCTGGGTAAGTTGGGAGGAGGTGGATCGCAAATTGAGCGACGCCATCAACTACTGGTTTTGCAGTGTGCGCCCCAACGGACGCCCGCATGCCATTCCCAAGTGGGCGGTGTGGGTCAACGGCCGCATCTACGCCGACGGCAGTCCAGACACGCGCCACGCGCGGAACCTCGCCCGCAATCCTTTCGCCAGTGTGCATTTGGAGAGCGGCAGCCAGGCGGTCATCCTGGAAGGCCGCTCCCAGGAACTGCGCCCCGCGCCCGAATTGGGAGCGGCGCTGGCGCAGGAGTACGCCCGCAAATACGCGGCGCTCGGCTACGCCCCGGCCCCGGATTCATGGGACAGCGGCGGTTTGCTTGAGATTACGCCCTATAAGGTGATGGCCTGGAACAGTTTCACGGAGGATCCGACCAGGTTTGTGTTCGACTCTGACAGGAGCGATGAAGCAGACGAATTGGCATAATTTTTTGATATACGAAATGATTTTACATTTTTTACAGGAAATCACTTACAAGATTGGTAGGTTGCCAACAAAGTGGTCAGGCTGCTAAAAATTATGCTAGAATGGGGGAGAAGGAGAAAAACATGGCTAAAAGTCTTTTTAATTTCGAAGCAGAGTTTAAACTGGGGATTGAGTTGATGGATAATGAGCATCTCAGGCTGGTAGAGATGCTCAACCAGGTCTATAACTTGCTGGCCGATGGGCAAAAAGCGGAAGCGTGCCAATATTTTCGCCAGATGCTTTCGAGCTATGTTCACGCGCATTTCGCCCATGAAGAAAGGTTCATGGAGATCGTCGGTTTCCCACAGATCGAGGATCACAAGAAAATCCACGAGAATTTCAAGAAATCTTTCCTGGCTTCGATGCCGCTGCTCGAGTCGTATGACGATGCGACTTTCCGCAAGGCGCTCACCGATACGTTCACCTGGATTATCAATCACATCGGTAAGACAGATCGAAAGTACGCGGCGTATTATTTGGCGAAGAATCCGGCTGCGCAGTGAGGGAGGCCGATGAATAGAATTCATCGGATGATATGGGAAACGCACTAAAAGTGCGTTGAAGAGGGGCGCGGTTCGTTCGAGGCGCGGCTTCCGGCCAGCCGAAACACGTTTCCAACGTGTTTCCCGTACCAACCGCCGGTTTGAACCGGCGGATTCGAACAAAGTAGACTTGAACATCGCAGCCTCGAACACGGCGCGACGCGATAGCCTCCGCCGGACGCGACCGACGTGCTGGACAGAATCGAGGAGAAATATGTCTTTCTGGCGAACCTATTACCACATCATTTGGTGCACCCACAATCATGAACCATCCATCACACCGGAACTGGAACTGCGCCTCTTCGCCTACCTGGTGAAGCAGGCCGCCAAGATGGGGGCGTATGTCTACCAGATCAACGGCTGGTTCGACCACATCCACCTGATCGTCGCCATCCCCCCCAAGATCGCGGTGGCCGATTTCGTCAAACAGCTTAAGGGAAGCAGCTCACACGATCTTGAGTTAGCGGGATTCCCCCTGACCTGGGCGCGCGGCTACGGCGTCTTGACCGTAGGCGAACGCCACCGCCCCGTCGCCGAAGCGTACGTCACCCAACAAAAGACGCATCACCAACAGCAAACCCTCATCCACTGGCTGGAACGCACCGGTGAATTCAACGAAGGGCCGGAAGACGCCGACCTAAAAGCATCCACCTCGCCGCTCTCCCTGCGCGAGAGTGCGCCAGCTTACCTGCTGGACGAGGCCGCCCCCTTCTAAGCCTTGCACTTTTTCGTCGAGTCCATCCAGTTCACATAAACGGCATCGCCGGTCAAGCAAAGCGCGCAAAAACCTCGCCGCGAAGCAGGACAATCGCGGGTAGAATCGGGGGAAACCTACGAAAGGATGCAACCATGACTCTCACAATCAATGAACTCGCCCGGCA
>CAIQJJ010000828.1 GCA_903872065.1 uncultured Anaerolineales bacterium
ATGCTGCCCGGCGGAGCGATAGATTATTCGCCGTTGGAAATGCTTAAGGCTTACGAGAGCCGCCTGCAGACCATGATCGCGCTCTTTTACGCCGCCGGCGCGCCGACGCTGATCCTGGCGCTGCTCTTTGTCTGGCTGACCGCCTCGATTGCGGTGGGGCAGTATGAGCAAGAAACGGCCATTTTAAGCGCCCGCGGCGGGCATAAGCTTGATTTTCTCTGGCTCAACCTGGCGGAAAGCCTGGCCTTGATCCTGGCGGCGCTGCCGGCGGCGCTGCTGATCGGTTGGGCGGCGGCGGCGCTGATGGGGCAGACGCAGCTTTTCTTGCAATTTACCCGCCGCAGCCAGTTTAACTTTTCGCTGCGCGACGTGCAACTGCCCTGGCTGAGCCTGTCCATCCTGGGGATCATCCTGGCGCGCCTGCTGCCCCAGGTGGGCTGGGGCCGCGCCTCGATCCTCTCGATCAAACAGGAACGCTCACGCAGCCTCAAAAAGCCGCTTTGGGAGCGCCTCTCCCTCGATCTGATGTTGTTCATCCCGGCCTATTACGCTTATTGGGCGATGTCCGCCCGCTCACGCGCCGCCCAATCCACCGCGGCAGTTTCAACTGCATCTACCAGCCTGGCCGGCGGCGCGGCGCAGCCGGCGTATGACCCGCTGATGTTCATCGCTTCGTCGTTGTTCGCGCTCTCGTTGTGCCTGCTGGCGCTGCGCATTTACCCGCTGCTCCTGCGCCTGTTGGCGGCGGCAACCGCCCACATGAACCAGGTCTGGCTCTACCTGGCAGTCCAAGAGATCGCCCGCCGGCCGCGCGAGCATGCCAGTTCGCTGCTGTTGGTGATGATCTCGCTCAGCTTTTCGATCTTTTCGGCCTCCATGGCTCTGACGATGGAACACTGGTTGAGCGATGCGCAGTATTACCGCGCCGGCGCGGACCTGGCGGTGAAAGAATACGCCATGCCGGCCAACGGCGGCGGCCCTGGCTATAATGCGGCGAGCGCCGAGCCGCCGGCCTCTGGCTCCACGCGGGCGGTCGAGGCGATCATCAGCCTGGAAAGGCATTTGCAGCAGCCGGACATTCAAAGCGCCACTTATGTCGGGCGCTGGCCGGGACGCTTCTCTTACGGCGCCAGCATGCAGGAGTGCCAGGTGATGGGGATTGACCGCCTGACCTTCCCGACGACGGGCTTTTTCCGGCGCGATTTTGCGGATGAATCCCTGGGAGCGCTGATGAATGCGCTGGCCAGCCAGACGATGGCAGCGCTGATCCCGCAAAGCCTGGCAGACGAGACCGGCCTGCAGCCCGGCGACACGCTGCGCGTGGAGGCGGCGATCGGCGTGGCGGGCGAGGTGGTGGTGGGCAACCTGACCGTGGTTGGGATTTACCGCTATTTCCCCACGGTTTACGCCGGCAAGACGCCCACCCTGATTACCAGCCTGGATACCCTGTTCGGCGCGCCGGACGCCGTGACGGGGGTAGATGTCTGGTTGAAGCTGCGCCCCGGCGCGCCGGCCAGCGGGGTATTGGATGATCTGGAGTCCCAGGCGCGGCGCGATTTCATCCTGGTGGATGTGCTGGGCAACGCCCTGGATGGAATCCGCACCGGGATGGAGCAGCCGGAATGGGTGGGGTTGTTTGGCGTGTTGAATGTCGGTTTTTTGCTGACCGGCCTGCTGCCGGCGCTCGGCTTTGTGCTGTACTCGTTTGCTTCTTTGAGCAAGCGGGCGACGCAGTTCGGCATTTTGCAAGCCCTGGGGCTGTCGGCGCGGCAGACGCAGGCCAGCCTGGCCTTGGAGCAGGTTCTGCTGATGAGCATGGCGCTCTTGGGCGGGGCGGGAGTCGGTTTTGCCACCTGCCAGATGTTCTTGCCCTTTTTGCAGGTGGGACTGGCCGGCGCGGCGGCCACGCCGCCCTTTGCGGTGTGGATCGGATGGCAGCAGGCGGCCTGGCTGTGCCTGGGTTTTGGCGCGGTCTTCTTGCTGACCCTGGCGTTTATGTTGTTTTCGATGGCGCATTTACAAATCACCCAGGCTTTGAAACTGGGTGAAGAGGTCTGACATCTTTCGATCTCAGACACTCAGAGAGGTCTGACACGATGGAAAAACCTGGCGAAACATTTTTCTTTATCCCCCACACCCATTGGGAAGGGGCGGTCTTTAAGACGCGCGAGGAGTATTTGCAGATGGGTCTGCCCAATATCTTGCGGGCGCTGCAACTGCTCAAGCAGTATCCAGAGTATCGCTTTGTCCTGGATCAGGTCTGTTATGTGCGGCCATTTTTAGAGCGCTACCCAGAGCAAGAGGCCGCTTTCCGCCAGTTCGCGGCCGAGGGGCGGCTGGCGATCGTGGGCGGCACGGACGTGATGCTGGACGTCAATATGCCGGGCGGCGAGTCGTTCGTGCGCCAGGTCTTGTACGGCAAGGGCTATTTCCGTCAAAAGCTGGGCCTGGAGGTGACGGTGGGCTGGCCGCTGGATACCTTTGGCCATCACGCCCAGATGCCGCAGCTGCTGCGCCTGGCGGGCTTCCGCTCTTACTGGTTCTTCCGCGGCGTACCAGGTTGGGAG
>CAIQJJ010000829.1 GCA_903872065.1 uncultured Anaerolineales bacterium
GTGCCCCCGACGAGATTCGAACTCGTGTTTTGGCCTTGAGAGGGCCGCGTCCTGGGCCCCTAGACGACGGGGGCAAACTTCGCCCGCAGCAACTAATTGCTTAAGCGCGGGGCATTGTACCACCACCCCCGCTCTTCGTCAATCAATTTTGGTGAGATTCACGCTGCATTTTCTCTGTAAGAAAAAAAACGCACGATTTGCCCACGCCATGTATAATTGGGCTATGTCTCTCTTGGATCGTCTTGCAAGCTGGATGCACCGCCTGGGCCTATTCGCCAGGCGCGATGGAAAGCCCAGTTTTTCTAAAACGCAGCTTGCCACGCTCAATCGCTTGTTGGCGGAACTGCTGACGCTGCACGAAGTGGAGCCGATCGCCAACGCGGTTCTCGCTGCGGCGGAGGAACTTCTGCATGCGGAGGCCAGCAGCATCTCTTTGCCGGCGGCGGAGGAACACGCCAGGGCGCAAACTTATGTCCATAACCTGTCGGCGGCCTATCTCGAACGCGCCGCGGCGGAACACCGTGGGCTGCCGGCGGAAAGGGCTGTGCAGACGGCGCAGGCGGTGTATGTAGAAGAAGTGTTGAATGACGCGGTTTTTCAAGAGCGCATTCACTTTGTTGCTGAACACGGCTGGCGCGCCTTGCTGGCGCTGCCGCTGCTGGCGCAAGAACAGCCGGTCGGCGTTTTAACCCTGTATTACCACCATCCTCATCCATGCTCTGAGAGCGAATTGGCTGTGGGAATGCACCTGGCGCACACTGCGGGACAGGCGATTCAAAACGCTCGCCAGCGCAGCCAGCTTGAAAACATGGCTATCGAAGCCGATCAGCGCGCTTTTGAATGTTCGGTCGAACTTCAGGCGGCTAAGGAACACACCGAGGCGATGGTCGCCTCTCTGCCAGATGCAGTTTTTGTGCTGGACGAACGCTACCAACTGCTGCAGGCCAATCCATTTGGACGCACCTTACTGGAGCGAGCCAAAACGCAGGGCCTTTCTTTATTGGAAACAGACTTTCTGCGTCGTCTCTCTGAGGACAATGAACGACAGCCAGAAAAAGCGATGCTTGAAATCCAGGGGCGCGCCTATCATGGGCGCGTCTCGCCGATGAAGATCGCCTCGCACCGCGCCGGCTATGTGATTGTCTTGCGCGATGTAACCCAATTCAAAGAATTGGAGCGGGCCAAAGATCAGTTTGTGTCGGATGTCTCGCACGAACTACGCACGCCGCTGGCGAACCTGTCCCTCTATCTCGATCTGCTCAACAGCATCGAAGACCCCGCCAAACGGCGCAATTACATGGAAGTGATCCAACGCGAGACTGGCCGCCTGGCGCATCTGGTGGAGGATATCTTGACCATCTCGCGCATGGAGACCGGCCGGCTGCCGATCAAAATTCAGCCCGTCACACTGCATTCCCTGCTCAACGAATTAACCTACGACCGCACCTTGATGGCGGCAGGACAAGGCATTACCTTGTTGTATGAGGCTTCTCCCGACCTGCCCATCGTGCAGAGCGACGCCATGCTGCTCAGCCAATGCCTATCGAACCTGCTGACCAATGCCATCCGTTACACACCGCCTGGCGGCGTCGTTCGCGTCAGCGCCAACGCAACGCAGGAAAGCAGCGAACGTTGGGTGACGCTCAGCGTAAGCGACAACGGTGTGGGGATTTTGCCCGAAGAGATTGATTTGATCTTTCAGCGTTTTTACCGCGGTTCAGCCAGCCGGCAAACCGGCGCGCCAGGCACGGGCCTGGGTCTTTCGATTTCCAAAGAAATTGTTGAGCATCTTGGCGGGCGGCTGACGGTCGAAAGCGCCCCCAACCAGGGCAGCGTTTTCACCGTTTGGCTGCCCCTCCCCAAAAGTTAATCTGTCCCCCCGCCATTTTCCCAGGTCTGCCATTGAACCATAATCTCGCGGATCAACGCATCTCGTTCATCCGGCGGGAGAAACGCCGCCCGAGCGCTGATGAGAATACGCTCCTGCAAGGCATCCATAGATAACCCCAAAAACTCACAAGCGATCTTATATTCATTTCCCAAAGTGATCTGCGAGACGCATGGGTCATCGGTATTGAGCGTCACTTTCAAGCCGGCCGCCAACATCCGGTTCAGCGGGTGTTCTTCCAGGGCCTGGACAACCCCCGACTGATAGTTGCTGGTAATGCAAACCTCAAAGACAGTGCTGTGTTCGCGCGCAATGCCCATCACATACGGGTCTTCCAGCACACGCACCCCATGCCCAATTCGTTCTGCGCCCAATTGTAAGATCGCATCCGCTACATTTTGCGCCCCCGCCCATTCACCGGCATGGACAGTGATGTGCATCCCACTCTGGCGGGCGTCAGTGAACAGCCCGGCAAATGGCAGACCCGAAAAGTGGGCCTCATTGCCAGCCAAATCCACTCCCACGATCCCCTTGTGCTGCCGTTCGATCGCCAGCAAAACGACCTGCTCGGCAATCTCCAGGCTTTCGTGGCGATTGACGCTGGCAATCAGGCGTATTTTGACGCCGGTGGCCTGTTCCGCCAGGCGCGCGCCTTCACAGACCCAATCCATTACCGCCGCCAATGAAAAACCTTGCGCTTTGCTCAATGCCATCGGGGTAAAACGCAGTTCCATATAGCGCACATTGTCCAGGGCAGCATCCGAAATCGCTTCCTGTGCAACGCGGCTGATTACCTCTGGCGAGCGATAGAACAAGCGCAAGGTTTCAAATTTCGAGAGAAAATTCTCAAATGTATAAGGTTCACTGCTGCCGACTTGCACCAATGAACGCAGCCGGGCGGTGCCGGCCACATCCAGGCCATGTGAACGACCGATCTCCAACAAAGTCGTCAGGCGCAGTGAACCTTCCAAATGGCGATGTAACTCCACCTTAGGAATTGCACGGTAAAAATCAGGGTGACGGACTGGAAACAAACGCTTCATACCTCTACAACATCATCTTTATTCTACACCAGTGCTTGAGAATGCGCTTGCCAGATCAGAGGGCAATTTTCATTTTATGGCTCAACCGATGGAAAACGCACTTCCACCGTCATCCCCCAGCGCAGGCGCGCGTCGAGGTCTTTGCCATCCGGGCTGATGAGCAAAAGCTTGGTCTTATAGATAATATCGCCAGACTTTTCAGAATATATATCGCTGATCGATTCAATGTTTCCAGTCAGTTCAACATCCTGCAAAGCATCCGGGATAATCGTCGCCGGCTTATCAGCGCTGATGCGCACAACATCATTTTCGGTCAGATCGTTGGTTTCCACGTACCAGCGCGAAAAATCCGCCAGAGCCAAAACATTGCGGTTGGGAAGCACTTGCTCGCCGAGGGTCAGATCGACTTTGACAATCTTGCCGTCAAAAGGAGCCGTCAGATCGTACTTATCGAGCGCCGCCTGCGCTGCGGCAAGTTGGGCGGTGGTATTATCTACCGCCGCCTGCGCCAGGGCTAAGTCGTCGGGGTCTGGGCCATCTTTGCGAGCGTCGCGGGTGAGGCGCAAATCGTCCAGGTTGGCTGCGGCCAGCGCGGCATCCGCCCGAACCTTGTCGCGGTCATTGATCAGGCGATCGCGTTCGCGCACCGCCTGGTCATAAGCATTCTGCTCATCTTCCAGCTTGGTCTCTGCATCTTTGCGATCGGCGTTATCTTTGTCCAGGTCTTTATATTTGTCAAACTCATCCTGTGCGTCATTCAAAGTATCTTTGGCGTCATTGACCTTGACATCCGCATCGTCAATTTTCTTTTGATAATCATCCGTGTCCAGGTCGTCCAATTTCTGCTGCGCCTCGGTCAGGGCGCGCTCGGCGGCGATCACATCCGCCGCGGCTTGCTCATAAGCCAGAGAAGCTTTTTGCTTGAGATCGTCATAAGCTTGCTGCGCCTTGGTCAGTTCATACCTGGCTGAAGCCACCGAAGCTTCCGCCGACTGGCGATCGCCCAGGCGCACCAAGACATCACCCTTGCGCACCATATCACCTTCGGCAACACGGATTTCGTCCACCTTTCCAGCGATAGTAAAGAACAGATCGACGTTATCATTGGGCATGATACGCCCTTCAACAATCACTTCACTGGAACGCTGTCCCGCCGAAACAAGCGCGACGGCTGTCGGGGCCGGGTTGATCAGTTGAGCAACCTGTTGACATCCCGACAAGAGAAGCGCGCCAAGCAGGAAAATTGCAATCAAGTTTTTCATAGGGTTCTCCATATTTTCTTTATTCATAGGCCAATACTTCACGAATCGTCAGGCGAGTCGCGTTGCGCGCCGGGCCAACGCTCGCTAACACAGACAAAACCGATACTACTCCCAACCAAAGGAAGACGCCGGTGGGGGTAAAGGTGAAATCAGCAGCCGCGCCAAAAAGGGCCAGGTTAATGGCGTTTGACATAAGCGAACTGATCGGAAAAGCCAGCAAGACGCCAAAAACCCAGCTCATCAAACCGATCAACGCGCCTTCAACCAGCACCAGTTCCATCACCGCGCGGTCAGAGGCGCCGATCGCGCGTAAAATGCCGATCTCGCGCGTGCGCTCCATCACATTCAGGCTCATGGTTCCCATCAGGCCAATGCTGCCGACTACAGCAATCAGCAGCGCCATAATCAGTAAGAAGATGGTTAAGATATTCAGACCATCGGCCGTTGTTGCAGTCAGCGACTCGCCGGCTTCCACATCAGCCAACTGATAGCCAAGCGCCTCAAGGTGCGTCTCAATCTGCCGCCCCATCGCCTGTTGTTCTTGCAAGTTCAACCTGGGCTGCTCTGAGCGCACACGGAATGTATTGGCCCGATTAGGCTGATGAATCACTCTGGAAAGGTATTCGTAAGTGCCATAAGCCAGGTAGCCAGAACTCTTCCCGGCCAGGCGGAAAAAGCCAACCACCTGCAGATCGCGCTCTCGCCCCGCGATCTTCACCTGGATGATGTCGCCAGGCTTCAGATTGGGATAAGTTTCACGAAAACGCTCGTTGACGGTGATCACGTTCGAATCCGCGTCGGCTGGCCCCAACCAACGACCTTCCAGCAAAATCGGCGAGACCAATTCGCTCTGGCTGGGAGGGGCTAGCAGGCGGGTCGTTTCGCCTACCGAACCGTCCGGCAGCATCAATTCTCCACTGGCGGCGGTCCAGCCCTCCACCTGCCTGACGCCGGGAATTTCTTTGATGGCGCTTTCGATCTCTTCAATGCGGTAATATTGTTTAAAGGTGAGGTTGACATCGGCCATAAAGTAACGGCCAATACGCTCAATATAGCTGGACAACGAGCGCTCCACATTGAAAGTGCCGATAAAGATCGCCCCGCCCAAAGTTAAGGTGAAGAGGGTGAGAAACAAACGCCCTCGCCGGCGAAATGTGTTGCGCAGGGAGAGCAGCAAGGGCCGCGAGAGACCACGTACATCATGCAGGCGCTGATTGATCCAGCCTTTCGGGTTGGGGGGATTCGATTGGCTGTAGCCGCTCATCGCTTCCACCGCCGAAATGCGCGTGCCGTGCAAGATAGGGATAAACGCCGCCACCTGAGGCACAATCAACGCCACCACAAGCTGCAAAACGACCGAGACCGGCACCACCCGAAAGCCCTGCTGCTGCGTGTTGACGGCTTGCGAAAAATAACCCAGCAGTGAATAAGATACCTGGCTGGAGAGCGGCATAGCAATGCTGAAAGCCAGCAGGCCAAAGATGAAAATCTGCACCATATAGATGCCCATGATCTGCCCACGCCGCCCGCCGATCGTCTTCATGACGCCAATCTGATGCACCTGTTGGTTGAGCAGCGCCGAGAGCGTGTTGGTAATTAAGAAACCGCTCAAAAACATAACCAGGAAGCCCAACACAAACAAGACCGCCGAAATCGCGTCCACATAGACGCGGTTGGGGTGATCGTTGGCGGCGCGGATGGCCGTGCTGTACACGGTGACGCCGCTCTGTTCGACCGCGTCGCTCACCCGGTTGCCTACCTCACGCAAATAAGCGTAATCATTGGGGCTGCGATCCACGGTGACAAAAATGACATTCATCTGGTTATTCGGAAGTTCCAGCCAGTCCAGCGTCTCCAGGGTAATGTATCCCTGAGCCGGCGCAAGGAAGAAACCGCCGCCGCCGGTGGAGCCAATTGTTTGATCGTTAATGGCGCCGACCAGGCGCAGCGAACGGGTGCGCGAGGAGGGCAGTTCAAGCTCCAGCAGGCCTCCCACTCCCACGGGCAGTTCAGGCAGCTTGTAACTATCCACCACGATCTCTTTATCCCTGGGCGGCCAAACTCCCTTTTCCAGGTGGACGCGGTTAATATCCATCTGTTCAATACTGGGGATCGCATGGATATCAATCGGCTTCCACTCTCCACCAGAACGGCGCACGCGCAAAGAAAAAATATATTCGCCCTGCACCTGGCGCACACCTTCGACATGCCGGATATGGGTGAGGACATCCTCTTCATACAAACTGGTAAAAACTTGTATACTGGCCGGGTTGACCGAAGAATAGCCCGCTTCCATATCTTCGCCATTCAGCACATACATGCTGGTGATCAAGCCGACGGCAAATAAACCAACCGCAATGGAAGAAATAACCAGAAAGGAGCGAACTTTATTTCCCCAGAGGTCAGCAGTGACTTTATGCCAGCGCGGCCGCCAGAGGGAGCGAGTGAACTGGAAGGAACGCATTATGTCTCATCCTTCTTGCTGGAGCGGATCCTGGTACGAGGTAGCCAAAAAGGGGGCCACACGCGGTTCTTGCGGCCTGGCGCGCGGCTGTGGACAATAAAAACCGCTGCGCTCCGCTGCCGAACGGCGCAGCGCGTTTTCAGCGGATGGATTTTCAACCAACCACTGGTCAAACTGCGCCAGGGGCAAGCACAATATATCTACCGGCCCATCCGATGTGACGCGAAAAGTCAGGTCGCAAAGCTCTGTCTCCAGCAGTTCCAGGTTGCTAAAATATTGGCCGGGCAGCAAGGTTGTAATCAAGCTCAGGCTTTTCGCCTCTCCCTGGCGCAAGATATCCACCCGGCCGCCGGTCAGCACAAACAAACCCGCGTCCAACGCACCCTGGCGCGCCACCGTCACCCCCGTCTCATACCGGCGGGGAGTCATCAATTTGGTCAGTTTCAATAACTGGACGTGCGACAGCGAGGGAAGCGCATGGGCAATATGCTCGTTCACCAACTCGCCATCACAGATCAACACGCGGCGCGTTGAGCGGCGCGCCAGGCTGCTGTCGTGAGTGACAATTAAGATCGTTTTGCCCTGCAAAGCAAGCTGATTAAAGATATCCAACACGCGTTCCGCGGTGCGTGAATCCAGGTTGCCGGTGGGCTCGTCAGCCACCAAGATCGGGGGGTCATTGGCCAGCGAGCGGGCAATCGCGGCGATCTGCTGTTGGCCGCCAGAAAGGGCCGCCGGCAGCTTATCAGCCATATCCGAAAGGTCTAACATGCGCAGCAGTTCCAGCGCCCGCGGCTCCCGTTCCGCCGGCGGATAAATGTTGCCGTAATCCATTGGCAGGAGGGTGTTTTCGAGAATGGTCAACGTGGGCAGCAGTTGAAAAAATTGAAACACAATGCCCAAATTGCGCCCGCGCCAGACCGCCATCTGGCTTTCATTCATCCGGTGCAATTCTTCGTCGCCAATGCGCACCACGCCCGAAGTCGGGTGATCAATGCCGGTGACCATATTCAACAAGGTTGACTTGCCACTCCCCGACTTGCCCATAATGCTGGTAAATTCACCCTGCGAAAAAGTCAGGTTGATGCCCTTGAGAGCATTGTACTGGCCAGCGGCGGTATTAAAAGTCTTGTGGACATTGGTAAGCTGAATTAGAGGGCGGTCAGAAGTGCTCATTTCACATCGAACTGCGGCTCATCGGTGACCAAACCATCGGCGAGCCAAATCACGCGCGAATAACGGCGCACAAAGCCCGGATCGTGCGAAACCATGAAAATTGTCTTTCCCTGCTGCACCAAAGTTTCAAAGATGGCAAAGATGGTCTCCGCCGTTGAAGAATCCAGGCGACCAGTGGGTTCGTCGGCGACGATAATCGGCGGATCATTGGCCAGGGCGCGAGCAATGGCTACACGCTGCTGCTGTCCGCCCGAAATATCCGAGGGCAGCTTAAAAGCATGCTCATCAATTTCGACCGCGCGCAAAAGTTCCAAAGCGCGCTCCGCCGAGCGAATGGGACGGTACAAACCGGCAAAGTCCATCGGCAGGGTCACATTATCCAGCAGCGACAGGCTGGGCATCAACTGGAAGGATTGAAAGATCACACCCAGGTTACGGGCGCGCCACTTGGCGGCCTGGTTCTCTTTCAAACGATGAACCGCCACGCCGTCTACCTCAATCTCCCCTCCTGTACAGTGGTCAACACCCGTCAACAGGTTAACGAGGGTTGTCTTGCCAGCCCCAGATTTCCCCAAGATACCGACAAATTCCCCTGGCGCAACTTCAATATCCACTCCTTTCAATGCCCAAAAATCCCCGGCCGGGGTTTTATAAGCCTTGGTCACATCGTGGAGTGAAATTAAAACATCCGAATCGGGCATATTTACACTGCCTGTTGATTGCGAAAAGTAGAAGCCAGGTACAACGCGATTGAACCTGCCACTGCCGCATTCAACGATTCAATCTGTCCCCGCATCGGCAGGCGCATCAGAATATCACAAGATTTTCGCACCAGGAGGCGCATTCCCTCGGCCTCATTGCCCACGACCAACGCCAAAGCTCCGTCCAGGCGCACCTGCGCCGGCAGATGGGCTTCGGGCGCATCTTCCAGGCCAATCACCCAGATGTCGGCCTTTTTCAGTTCAGCAATCGCCTGCGCCAGGTTGGCCTGCCCAATCAAGAGGTGTTCACAAGCGCCAGAGGAGGCATGCACTACCGCCGGCGTCACCGTTGCGGTGCGATTGAAAGGCAGCAAAACGCCATGAACGCCAACCGCCTCAGCCGTGCGCAGCAGACTGCCCAGGTTTTGAGGATCCTGCAAGGTATCCAGCAGCAGCAAAAAAGGCGGCTCGCGGCGCTGTTCAGCCAGATCAAGCATATCCACCAAGGTAGTGTACGGATACGCGCTGGCTTCGAGAGCTACCCCCTGGTTGCCAGGCGAGAGCGCCTCCAGGCGGGAACGTTCGACCGCCTCAATCGGGATTTTCCGTTCCGCGCACAGCTTAAGAATCTCTGCCAGGCGACCTTTTTCCTGCGCCCCGCGCGCCAGCCACAGGCGAAAAACCTGCCGGCGGCGGGCGCGCAAAGTTTCATAGACAGGATTACGGCCAGAAAGCCATTCTTTCATAAAACGCAGCCAATCACTTCCAGCGCCAGGTGGTGCCTTGTTTGCTGTCTTCGATGACCACATTCAGCGCAGCGAGGCGATCGCGCACCAGGTCTGAAAGCGCCCATAGTTTTTGAGCGCGCAGTTCGCGGCGCATTTCGATCAAAAGTTCGATAAACGGCGCAGCAGCCGCTCCTTGGGCTGCGGGTTTCTCGGTGCGCAAGCCCAAAACCGTCATCAATTCACGCAGCGCCGCCTGCGCGCCGGCGACATCTTGCCCGGCGTCCTTACCCTGGTTGATCGTGCGCGCCAGTTCAAACAAGTAGCCCAATGCGCCAGCGGAATTGAAATCGTCATCCATACATTCTTCAAAGGCGCGGCGAGTCGCTTCGACCTGCTGTTGTAATTCGGGCGAGGCCTGGCCGCCCGATGCGGGACGCAAAGCATTGCGCAGGCGCTCCAGGGCGCTCTCTGCCTGAGCGATCACATCCTCGCCAAAGGTGAGCGGGTTGCGATAGCTGGAATTCAACACCATCATCCGCAGCGCATCGCCCTCATGCGCCGCCAGGAATTCCTCAATCGTCACCAGATTCCCCAGAGACTTGGACATCTTCTGGCCGGCAAGCTGCATCATGCCATTATGCACCCAATAACGCGCAAAAGGCTTCCCGGTGAGGCTTTCGCTCTGCGCAATCTCGTTTTCATGATGGGGGAAAATCAGGTCATTGCCGCCGCCGTGAATATCAATCTGCTCGCCCAGGTGATGCAAATTCATGGCGGAACACTCGATATGCCAGCCAGGGCGGCCTTTGCCCCAAGGACTGTCCCAGGCTGGCTCGCCGGGCTTGGCCGACTTCCACAAGGCGAAATCCATGGGATGTTCTTTGCGCTCATCCACGCCGATCCTGGCGCCGGCTTGCATATCTTCCAGTTTGCGACCAGAGAGCTTGCCATAATCCTGATCTTTGGTGACGCGGAAATACACATCTCCTTCAACCGCGTAAGCATAATCATTTTCACCCAGGTTCTGAATCATCGAAATGATCTGGCCGATCTCTTGGGTGGCGCGCGGGTAATGGGTGGCCGGCAAGCAGTTCAAATCAGCAACGTGGCGGCGATACTCTTCGATATAGCGTTCGGCCAGCTTGATCGGGTCAATCCCCTCCTGGTTGGCGCGCTGGATGATCTTATCATCCACATCGGTATAATTCATCACATGCATCACATTGTAGCCGCGATATAAGAAATAACGGCGGATAATATCGAATACCAAAGCCGACATCGCATGCCCCACATGCGCTTTACTGTAAACGGTTGGCCCACAGACATACATCGAAACCTTGCCCGGCTGCAGTGGCTCGAAAACCTCTTTTTGGCGGGTAAGTGTATTATACAGTTTAATCGCCATCCAAAAACTCCTCAAAAATTCAAAAAAGTAAAACTTACTCGCTCAAGCGAGCAAAAATCATGCGACCAGCCGCGGTTTGCAGCACTTTGGTCACGCTGACCACCGCTTCTTTATTCATGGCAGAACGCCCATCCTCAACCACAACCATCGTCCCATCATCAAGATAGCCAACTCCCTGGCCGGCCTCTTTGCCATCCTGGATCAGCCTGACGCGTAACTGTTCGCCTGGCAAAAGCACCAATTTGACCGCGCTGGCCAGTTCATTGACATTCAATATCGCCACGCCTTGCAATTCAGCCACACGATTCAAGTTGTAGTCATTGGTCAAAATGGGGCAGCGCAACTGGCGCGCCAAAACTACCAACTTATCATCCACTTCGCGCACCCCATCCACATCAATATCACTGATGCGCACAGGAACGGTGGTTTCTTTTTGCAATCGCCCCAATACCTCCATGCCGCGCCGGCCGCGCTGACGGCGCAAACTATCCGGCGAATCAGCAATATATTGCAATTCGTTCAAGACAAAGCGCGGGATCAGCAAAATGCCCACCAAAAAGCCAGTGCGCGCAATATCTGCAATCCGTCCATCAATCAACACGCTGGTATCGAGCAAGACGGTTCGCACGGGGGCCGCGGCCTCGCCTGTCGTTTCGTCCGTCGATGCCGAGCGCCCCGACCAGGAACGCAAGACAACAAATAAGTCGGCCTGGCGCATGATAAAAATGGAAACGCCAAAATAGCCAAAAATAATCACACCAGCAAAAGGCAGCAACTGGCCAAACGGCTGCGGCATCAAAGAGAGCGGAAATGACAGCAATGCAGCAACGAGCAACCCGGCAATCAAACCGATCATGCCGGCCGTCAATGCCTGCGGAGAAAGCTGCATAATGCGCGAACGCAACGCGCGCACTGGTCTGGTAGTCAGAAATGGAGTCATAATCAAACCAAACAGAGCGCCTAAAAGGCCAAAAACTGAGCCATACCCCTGCGGAGCAATTGAAAGTGTATTGGCCAGATACACCCCCAGGTAGGCCCCCATCATCGAAAAAACGATCATCCCTACCAATCGAAACATAAACTCAATACTCATAAAGGAACTCCTCCATTTAGAAAAGTGCAATTTCCCGAATAAATAGAATAATAAATGCCCTGCGGGAAAGCAGTTACTAACTTTCCCATGATAGCACGGGCAATCTATAACGTCAACCATTCTCTTAACAAACCCTAACCTCAAATTGGATAAGCCGTTTTTCACCGGATTTGCTATAATCGGAACTATCAACCTAAAAGTTTCTCTGTTCGCAGTAAATCAACTTTTTCCAAAGGAGTTCTTCTATGTCCTACACTATCGTTCAAGTTCCAGCCGGCGGCGCCAAGATCACAATCCAAAACGGCCAACTGCAGGTTCCTGACAATCCAATCATCCCGTTTGTCGAAGGCGACGGAACCGGGCGCGACATCTGGCGCGCCTCGGTGCGTGTGTTTGACGCGGCGGTCGCGAAAGCTTACCAGGGGCAGCGTCAGGTGCATTGGATGGAAGTCTATGCGGGTGAAAAATGCTATACACAATTTGGCTCCTGGCTGCACGACGAAACGGTTGAAGCCTTTAAAGAATTTCTGGTGGGCATCAAAGGGCCGCTAACCACACCGATTGGCGGCGGCATCCGCTCCCTAAACGTCGCGCTGCGCAAACTGTTGGACCTGTACGTTTGCCAACGTCCGGTGCAGTACTTCAACGGCGTGCCATCTCCGGTTAAACATCCCGAATATGTGGACATGGTGATCTTCCGCGAAAATACCGAGGACATCTACACCGGCATTGAATTTGAACTCGGCAGCGAGGGCAACGCCAAATTCAAACAACTGCTGCAAGAGGCCTTTCCGGCAGAATACAAGAAAATCCGTTTTCCTGAGACCGCCGGGATTGGGATCAAGCCCATTTCACAAGAAGGCACCTATCGCCTGACGCGGGCAGCCATCCGCTGGGCGCTCGAAAATAAGCGCCGCAGCATCACCCTGGTGCACAAAGGCAATATTATGAAATACACCGAAGGCTCGTTCCGCAACTGGGGATATGAGGTCGCCGAGAAAGAGTTTGGTGAACAAACCTATACCTGGAGCCAGTGGGAACGCACCAAGGCGGCGCAAGGGGAAGAAGCCGCCAATGCAGAGCAAGACGCGGCGCTGAAGGCCGGCAAGCTGTTGATCAAAGACGTGATTGCCGATATTGTCTTTCAACAGACAATCACGCGGGCGCGCGATTTCGATGTTCTCGCCACACCGAACCTCAACGGCGATTACCTCTCAGATGCCCTGGCCGCCCAGGTGGGAGGCATTGGCATTGCGCCGGGCGGCAATATCAACTACGAGACCGGACACGCGGTCTTCGAAGCCACCCACGGCACCGCGCCCAAATACGCCGACAAAGACCAGGTCAACCCAGGCTCGGTAATCCTTTCCGGTGAAATGATGTTCCGCTATCTCGGCTGGGGCGAGGCGGCTGACCGGATTATCAAAGGCGTCGAAGGGGCAATCGCCGCCAAGACCGTCACTTATGATTTCCATCGCCTGATGGATGGCGCCAGACTGCTCAAGTGCTCCGAGTTTGGCGATGCCATCATTGCACACATGGATGATTAGCGCATCAGGTGATCTTTTCGGCGCCCAATACCCCCAGTTCGGCCAATACATCCAGCACCTTTTCCCAGGCGCCTGGACGGACAATGATCACTGTTGGCCCCAGTGGTTCACCCAGAAAGCGCGCGGCCCGCGAAGCGCGCAGGGTATTGAGCAAATCCGGCGATGAAACGCGCAGGATCGTCGCCTGCTCTATGGTCGCTTCCAGCCCCTGCTGCTCCCAACGTCCTAACGCCTTCACCAGATTGGGAGGGATCGTTTCGGTGTTGCGGCGCAGCAGGGCCAGCAGGTGATTGATGGTCAGGCCCTGCTGACGGGCGCGCGCCAGGGAAGCCGGCGTGATGTGATAACGATAGACATCCCCTTGGGGGGCGTCCCACTCACAGAAGCGGGCTACCTGGTAGCGCACCGCCCGCGCAGTCAGGCGCGGCGCACGTAAGCGAGCGTTCGAGGTAACTTGCAGCAGTTCCGTTTCCGGCGCAAGTTCAGCCGGGTTCTCGCCGCCCAACAACCACGCCGCCTGTTCAGAATAGCGAAAAGCCGTGATCGGGCCTTCCTCGTCGGGGGCCGCCAGGTCTAAAACCCCTAGCCAGTGCAGCACGCCCGTAATGAGATACTGGATCAACGCGCCATCCACAGCACCCCAATGTTCAAAGCCGCGCAAAAACTCGCCGCTTTGAGATTCGCGAATGTACCACGAATCGTAATCGCCGGCCGGACGTTGAAAATCGGGGTGATGCTGATGAATATCGGCGATAAAGGCGTTCAACGAACACCAACCGGATGGCGCGCTGGACAAAAAATCCAGCACCGCGCGCCGGGCGCGCAGCGGATCGTTCTGCCACTCGCCATCGCAGCGCAGGGCGGCGACATGGCGCAGATCGTTTAGCTCTGCACTGGAAAGCCAGGCGCGCGTCAAAAAAGCCAGCGCTTCGCCGCGCCTGGCTTCCAGAAATGCCCGCGTAGGTTCCGA
>CAIQJJ010000830.1 GCA_903872065.1 uncultured Anaerolineales bacterium
CCTGCGGCAGCAGATTGTACGACTGGAAGATGAAACCGATCTTTTGGCCGCGGATGTGCTCCAATTGGGTGCGATTCATCTTGCTCACATCCTCGCCGGCCAGGCGGTATGCGCCAGAGGTGGGGCGATCCAGGCAGCCCAGGATGTTCATCAGGGTGCTTTTGCCTGAGCCAGAAGGGCCCATGATGGCGACAAATTCGCCGCTTTGGATGTGTAAATTGATCCCATCCAGCGCTGTCACCTGCATATCACCCATCTGGTAAATTTTTCTCATCTCGGTCACTTCGATGATATTGTTTTTCGCCGGGGTCGGGATGGGTTTGCCGCCCGGCCCTGGCTCAGGAATGCTGCTGTTCATTGGTTTGTCTCCACAATGCCTGTGGTCACAATATCGCCTTCATTCAGCCCGGACTTGATCTCAGCATAGGTCAAATCCATGATGCCGACTTCGACAATGTGCAGAACAGGTTTGCCATTGGTCATCACGAAGACGCCATATTTGCCGGCGGATAATTCGCGCAGCGCCTCGACCGGCGCCAGCAGCACCCCTTCGGCTTTGCTGTTGATGATCTCAACACTGGCATTTAATCCGATGGGTAGGGTCTGCGGCTTGGCAAAAGAGGTCAAGTCCAGCGAGGCCAGCGCCCGCACTGCGGTCACATTTTGCACTGAGGTCAGGCTGGGGTCTATACGGGTGATATGGCCGGTGAAGGTCTGGTTGGGCAGGGCGTCGAAGGTCACTTCGATCGCGTAGTTCAGTCCCACACTGTTCATGTCCGATTCATCTACCATCACTTCGAGCATAGGCTGTTTCATATCGGCCAGCGTGATGATGGGGCTGCTGCTCACGTTATCGCCTACCTGGGCGTTGACAGCTAAGATAACGCCGTCGAACGGGGCGACGATGGTTTGCCTGGCAATGGCCTCTTGTTTGACCACCAGTTGCGCCTGGGCGTTGGCTAATTCCGCCTCTGCCAGTTTGACATCGTATTCATCGGGCGCCGCTTTCAGATCAGCGAGTTTCTGCTCCAGTTCAGCCACCTGCGCCTTGGCCAGGGCGACATCCACCGCCGGCGGATTTTTGAGCGCCTCGAGCGTCTCTTGCGCCTTTAATAATTCTCCTTGCGCCTTGGCTAAGGTTGCCTTTTTCTCGGCAATCTCTGCCTCAGTGGGCGTTCCCAGGAACCAGTTCAAGTTAGCCAGGGCGCGGTTGCGCTCGGTTTTGGATGCAGCCAGGTTGCTCAAAGCCAGCGCCTTATTGGCGTTCTCTTCGGGGGTTCCGCCGGTGCGGTCATACATATCCTGCATGCGATCGACTTTCTCTTGCGCCAACAAATAGGCGGCGCGCGCGGCTTCGACCTGTTCCTGGCTGCCGCGGTCGTAATTCAAATAGTTAACCGCCTTTTGCGCTTCGGTGACGACATCCTGAGCATTGATCACTGCCAGTTCCGCGGCTGCGATAGAGCTTTCAGAGGGATTCAGCAGCGTATCCAGCGCCTCCTGCGATTTGGCCAGGTTCACCTCTGCTTGCGCCAGGGTGACTGCGTCAGTGCCAGCTTTTAATTCATCCAGCGTCTTTTGCGCCTTAATCACCGCCAGTTCCGCCGAGCTTAATTGGGCGGCCAGCGTGGCGGATGATTCGGTGCTTTCCAGCGTGGCCAGGATATCCCCAGTGTTCACCTCGTCGCCCACTGCGACATTCAGCTCAGTTAATTGGCCGCTGCTTTTGAAACTTAGCTTGACTTCCGCTGCAGATACTACCGATCCGGTACCGCTGGCTGAGATGATCAGATTGCCCTTGCGCACGGTTGCAGTTTGCACCTCAGATTCAGTGCTGGTTTGCGGCGCAGCCTGCGTTTTGTTGTAATATAAATACCCGCCTCCACCTGTGACAACTACCAAAACTGCCACGATAAACCAGAAACCAATTTTTCGAGCCATAATCTTCTCCTTTGTGTCTTCGTTGTAAGTCTCAATCTTTCTTTGCTGCCAACTTTCAGTATAAAAGGCAATTGTTTAGAAATTGTTAAGAAGCCGTATGCACATTATTTAGATATTCCTGTGAAATTTTAAACTTGACAGCGTCAAGATTTTGGGGGATAATCTTGACGCTGTCTAGTTTAATGGTCAAAAAAGAATGTTAGAGAATAAAAAGTATCATCACGGCGATTTGAAAAACGCCCTCATCCAGGCCGGCATCGCGATTCTCTCCGAAGAAGGCCTTAACGCCCTCAGCCTGCGCAAGGTCGCCCAGCGGGCGGGAGTCAGTCATGCCGCGCCATACGCCCATTTTGCCGATAAGCAAGCCCTGGTGGCGGCGATTTCAACGGAGGGCTACCGCTGCCTGTACGATCAAATGTATGCCGTGGTGCAGCTTTATCGCGATGATCCGCAGCGCCAATTATTCGAGGGCGCCTGGGCTTATGTCCAGTTTGCCCTGGACGATCCGGCCCATTTTAAGATCACGCTTTCCGGCGCGGTCGAAATGGAAAAAGAGTATCCCGCCTTTGTGGAACTCTCCCACAAGAGCTTTGAGTTGGTGCTTGAAATTGTGCAGCGCTGCCAGTCTGTGGGGACGCTTAAACCTGGCTCACCTGTGCTAATGGCGATGAGCGTCTGGAGTCTTGTTCACGGTTTTGTCTCTCTCTACCTGGAAGGGCAGTTTGCCTCTGAGTTTTCTGATCCAGCCGTGCTGCGCCAGGCGCTCATCTTCGCTCTGGAACAAATGATCTCCCATTATTGATAGTTTAACCCCGGAAAGAAAGCCGGCAAGGGGAAAAGCGCCGCGATCACCTCGGCCAGCGCTCCAGGGGCGCTGAAACTCACGCCAGCCGCATCGCCCATCACCAGGCGCGTCATCGTTGCCGTATCCAGTTCCAGGCGATCGGCTCCGCGCTGAATGGTGCAGCGGTCGTCGTCGTTGCCGGCCAGCAGCGAGCCGTTTTGGCTGAAACGCAGCCCGCGCCGCAGTTTGCTCTCCAACCGTCCTCGCACATAGCCGCCCAGGTCGGCCATCAAGCCGCTGAAATTGATGATGCGCATGGTATGCTCGCGCAGACTCGCCAGTTGGCTGCGTCCGCCGCCTTGTTCAAGCAGGGCGATCAGATCAGCGTCTTGCCAGGCGACTGGCGCTGAGATCTGGCTGATTCCATGCTGCGCCAGCGCCAGGCTTAATCCGCCGGCCAGGGCGGCGCGGCTGCCGGCGTATTCACTCAGATGGCGTATTTTGGGCGCGCCGGCAGCCATGGCGTCCCAGGGTATGCCCAGCAGCAGATAGGCGGCGGCTTGTCCATCTCGCTCTACCATCCACTGATCGGCGTGGATGTAGCCGTTCGGTTGGTAGAGCGCCCTGGCGAAATCATCGGGCCGGCGCAGGAAGTGCATTCCCTCCGCCTGGTAAAGTTGGCTGCAGCGCACCGCATCGGCGCTGCTCAAGGCGCGCAGGGCCAGGCCGCGGGTCTCCACCTGCAACTGCCCTGGCCGCAGATCGAAATCCAGGTAGCGCCCACTCAACGCGCATCCGGCGCGCGTATATAACCCGCGGTCGCCGGAAATGAGCATCAGCCGCGCCCCTTCCAACATCAGTTGTTGGGTGCAGTGCTTTAACAGCCGCCCGGCCAGCCGCTGCTCGCGAAACTCCGGGTGGGTGCAAACGCCGCCGACGCTGCCCACGCGAATCAAGCCATCCGGCGCTTTCAGGCGGTGATGGAAGATGCCGATTTGCGAGACCGGCTGACCCCGGTAGGCGATTAGATAAAGTC
Organism: uncultured Anaerolineales bacterium; assembly: GCA_903872065.1. Classification (GTDB taxonomy): domain Bacteria; phylum Chloroflexota; class Anaerolineae; order Anaerolineales; family UBA4823; genus CAIQJJ01. The sequence goes on from CAIQJJ010000830.1 coordinate 3,762, forward strand.
CCCCCCTGCGCGGGGCTGGCTCGTCTGCGACCGATTCGTCCGGCTCTTCTCTGCCGGCTTCGTCGCCGCTGGCCTCGTCGCCGCTGGCCTCGTCGCCAAAGCACAGGCGCGCCAGGCGGCTGCAGGCGCTTCTCTCACTGCCTCGCATCAGGCGAGGCCCATCGAAATCTGAAGTTAATTCTGTCATGTTGATACTCCTGATCAAATCTTCAAAGGATGCCCTATTTTAACATTGTCAAAATCGCAAAAGCCAGTCAAAATAAGGGCATACAAAATTCGTGTGTGGTTGTCCATGGAAAATTGCCCGGCAATGAGGTAGACAATGCCTGATTCAATCGTAGAACTTGAAGAGCGCCTGGCGCAAGCCCAAACGCTTATCGAACAAATTGATGCGCTAAACGATCTCGCCTGGAGTTTACGCAATTATCAGACGGAACGCGCCCTGGAACTGGCGCAGCGCGCCTGTGAGTGGTCAACCAACGGTGAGTATTCTGCTCAACCCTATTCGCTGGGGGCGGCGATGAGTTTGATCACGCGGGCGTATATAGACCACCGGCAGGGAAAACTAGACCTTGCATTGGATGAATGCTTTCGGGCGCTGGCTTTGGTGGATGCGGAAAAACCCGGCCGGGTGGTGATTGAAAGTTTGCGTTTGATCAGTTGGATTTATTACTACCTGGGCGATCATCCCAACGCCCTGGATTATAGTCTAAAAGCCGTGGCTCTTGCCCGCGCCGGTGGATATCGTTTACAACAAGCCTCGGTTTTGGATGCGCTGGCGATGATTCATGCCGCCTCAGGCGACGTTGACCAGGCTTTGAATGAGCATGAAGAGGCGCTGCAGCTCGCCCGCGAGGTCAATGATGAGGTTTTGGAAGCCATTGTGATGAACAACAACGCGTACGTCCTTTTAGAGCAGAAGGAGTATGCACGCGCCCTGGAGCGCGGGATGAAAAGCTGGGAGCTTGTGCGGCGGTTGAACTTGAATAAGCAGCGTTCGGATGTTGCGGACACGCTGGCGCAGATTTTGCAGCAGATGGGAGAGCCGGCGCGCGCCGAACAACTGATGCTGGAAACATTGGCGATCGACCGCGAAACGCAGCAGGATTTGGGACAGGCATATACTTTATTGAACCTGGGCGGGCTGCGCTTTTCGCAGCGAGACTTCGCCCGCGCCGAGGTGGATTTCCTCCAGGCTTTGGAAGTCGCCGCCAGGATCGGCGCGCGTCCCATCCAGATGGATTCCTACCATTCCCTCGCGCGTGTGGCTGAGCAGAAGGGCGATTGGCAGCGGGCGTTTACCTATCATAAAGCCTTCCACGAATTCTACAAAGAACTGCACAACGAAAGAACCAGCCAGCGGATGTCGATCCTCAAAGTAGCCCACCAGGTTGAGACCGCCAAACGTGACGCGGAAATCTATCATTTGCGCAATGAAGAATTATTGCGCGAGATCGAAGAGCGCAAGAGGGTGGAGCAGGCTTTGCAGGAACTGGCCATTACTGATCCATTGACTGGTTTGCACAACCGGCGTCATTTTTTCAACCTTGCCGAGGCGTTGTTCAACCAGGCGGTGCGCTATCAGCGCCCGCTTTCCATTATTATTCTGGACATTGACCGTTTCAAGCAGGTTAACGATACTTATGGGCACCTGGTTGGCGACCAGGCGATCCGGCATCTGGCTGATGCGATCAGGCATTCGATCCGCCTGGCCGATGTGACGGCGCGTTTTGGCGGCGACGAGTTTGTGATCCTGCTGCCCGAATCCGATCTGCCTCACGCCCTGGGGGCGGCTGAAAGAATGCGCGATTATGTCGCCACGTATCCAATCTGCGTTGCTGAGGCAAGCTTTCATGTGACGCTCAGCATCGGCGTTGCCACGATGCAGTACAGCGGTGAGACGATGGACCTCTTGCTGGAGCAGGCCGATCGCGCCCTCTACGCCGCCAAAAACAATGGCCGCAACCAGGTGCAAACCTATCGAGCCTTCTGAAGATATTTGTCCTTATTAAAGCGCTTGTAGGGACTACGAAACCAACACTTCATGCGGCGCGCTGGCGACGCATCCCCGGTCATCGAAAACGTTCAAGAAGCAAACACTGGTGTTCAGGGGGATGGCGCTTTCTACCTCGCCTGTCAGGGGATCGAATTTCGCCGGCAGGCGGTTGAACTTGCGATCCTGCCACTGCCCAAGCGCCCGCGTGAAATTGATCTCCGCGGCGAGGATCGGACGGGCGCTGTCAAATTTCGCCCATAGACGCCCGCTTTCCTGTCCGCATGCGACCAGGCGCGGCAGAGGCGCTCCCTGGCCTAGCTGGCTGTCGGCGAAGACGCCGATCTCAGATGGCGCCCAACCATCGGCGTGGCTGTGCGGCATTTCCACGCGAATGCACAGGGTAGCGTCGCCGGCCGGCAGGCGGTAGGATTTTTGCAGCGAGTCCAGTGGGTAAGCAAAATCATTGGTGCCACTGACCCAGCACAGCGCCAGGCGCGCCGCTGGCAAGTGGACGGATGGGTCCCACAATTTTAACCAGCGTTCGACCAAATGCGGTGGGCGGTTGGGAAAGACAGTGTCATTCCAGACCGAGTTGTGGCCCAAGAAGCCGCAGCCGTAGACCGGGATGGCGCATTTCAATCCTGGTACAACCCCTGCTGTGATGCTGGTCATATAGCCGCCCCACGAAATCCCCGTTACGCCGATCCGGCTGGCATCCACCCCCGGCTGCGCCGCCAGCAGGGCGCGCGCCCGGCTGACCGCCGCCATGACGTGGAAAACCCATTGATCCCGGATTTCTTCGCCGGCTGCATCGAAGGACGCGTCCCATCCTGGCGGGCCGCCGAAGGGGTGGCGGGCGTGAGAGACGCCATCTTGAACTTGTGGTTTCTCAGGGACGCAGCCGCACTGATCTATGGCGATGGCAGCATACCCGCGCCGGTTCCAGATGCGCACCCATTCATCGAAGGCGGTTCCGCCGCCGCCGTGCAGCAAGATCATCGCCGCGCAGCGCCCTCCGGGCGGCAGGTAGGGTAGTCCCATCCAGGCAAAGACGCGGGTCGGCTGGTCTTTCCAGGGGATGTTTTCAAAGAATAGACCTTGTACACCGGGGGCGCGGTGTTCGGTCGCCGGCCAGGTTGCCGGCGGTTGATCCACTGCGGCCAGCTCCCAGGGGATGGAAGCGTCACTGGCCGCAGGTTGAAGAATCGAGGGAGATGTATTTGTGTCCATTCCCCGATCATACCGCATTCGTCCAGATGGGACAATCGCAGAATTAATAATACGATAATATTGATAAATATTATCGTATTATGGTAAAATGGGGTCATTGTCTGTTTATCGAATGTGTAGTAAGAAAGAAGAGGTTGACATGGCTGAAGCAAGATTAATTGCATTGTATCCCTATCCATCCGATGTTGAGCAGTTCGAGCGTGACTATCAAGCGCATCTCAGGCTGCTGCGCGAGAAGCTGCAGCTTCCCGAAGGCGTCAAGCCGTATTCGGTGACGCGTTTTGTGGAGATCCCCGTTGGGAAGCCCGCTTTCTACCAGATGTTTATAATGACTTTCCCCTCGGCAGAGGCGCTGCAGGAGGGATTGAGCAACCCGGCAATGGTGGAACTGGCCGAGGACGCGGTGCGTGTTTCTTCTGGCGGGCCGCCAGTAATTATGGCCGGCGTCGAAGTCGCCTGAAGGAAAGTGTCCTGGCGCGGTTGAAGATTGCGCTTTTTCTCGTTCTGAAAATAGCGCCATTCAAAATTTCACTGCAGAGACCGCAGAGAAAAACTTAGCGGTCTCTGCTTTCGCCGCGGTGCAATTTTCATCCTTTGGGGTGTTGCCAAAAGAGGGGAAATAAACCCATCATTTTTGTTTGGAATTTCGCCCTGTGTATCGGCGCAAAAAGCGATAAAATAGCTCCACAATTGATCTCTGAACGATACAGAAAGGTCTCTCATGTCGAAATCGAAAATTACCCAAGACGTGGTTCTTGCGGCCTTGTCCAAAGTACAAGAGCCAGAATTGCACAAGGACCTCGTTACATTGAAGATGATCCGCGATGTCCAGATTGATGGCAGTAAAGTCCATTTTACAGTTGTCTTGACCACGCCGGCCTGCCCGCTGCGCTCACAAATTCAAGCCGAAGCGCGGGCGGCGGTGGCGGCCATCCCTGGCGTCGAAGAAGTTGAAGTGAAATTTGACGCCAATGTTCCCAACGATGGACGCCCGCGCGGCCTGCTCAATCTGCCGATCCGCAACGCGATTGCCATTGCTTCGGGCAAAGGCGGCGTGGGCAAAAGCACCGTGGCGGTCAATGTCGCGGTTACCCTGGCGCAGAGCGGGGCGCGCGTCGGTCTGCTGGATGCGGATATTTATGGCCCTAACATCCCCACCATGATGGGCATCGAAAGCCTGCCTCCCATGCAGGGAGAAAAGCTGACCCCGGCGTTGGCGTATGGCGTCAAAGTCATGTCCATCGGCTTCCTGGTGAAGCCCGGCCAGCCTTTGATCTGGCGCGGCCCCATGCTGCATTCAGCCATCCGCCAGTTTTTGAGCGATGTGGAATGGGGAGAACTGGATTACCTGGTGATTGATCTACCGCCCGGCACAGGCGACGCCTCCCTCAGCCTGGCGCAGTCGCTGCCCCTCTCTGGCGGTGTGATCGTCACCCTGCCGCAGCTTGTCTCGCGTGAAGACGCCGTCCGCTCGCTGGAAATGTTCCGCCAGTTGGAAGTGCCGATCCTGGGCATTGTCGAAAATATGAGCTACCTGGAACTGCCGGATGGTACCCGCATGGATGTCTTTGGCGCGGGCGGTGGCAAGCAGATGGCTGCCGAAATGAACACGCCTTTTCTTGGGGCCATCCCGATGAACCCGGCGGTGCGGATTGGCGGCGATACGGGCAAGCCCATCACGATCAGCGAACCAGATGCGCCGTCGGCTAAGGCTTTGCGCAGTGTGGCGGAGAGTGTGGCAGCCCGCCTCAGCGTCGCAGCCATGGCGCAGGATAGCTTTATCCCGATTAACCTGATCGGATAGCGCGGTATGTATATTCTCGGAATTCGCTTTCAAACCGTTGGCAAACTTTATCACTTCGATGCTTCTCACCTCCCCGATCTGATCCCAGGCGATTTTGCCATCGTGGAAACCAGCCGCGGCGTGCAGCTTGGGCAGGTGATCCTGGTCGTCAAAGACCCACAGCGCCCGCCGGATGGCGCCTGGAAACCGGTTCAGCGCAAGGCGACGCCTCGCGATCTCGTGCTGCGCCAGGCCTGGCAGCAGCGTGAGGCCGAGGCGCTTGCCTCGTGCCGCGAAAAGGCGAAAGAGTTAAATTTTCTCAACGTCAAATTCTTTGCTGCGGAATACAGTTTTGATGGCAGCCGCCTCTCATTTCTGTACGGTCTTGAAGAGGGCGATAAGGTCGATCTCACCTCGCTTAAGCGCGTCTTACAGCGCGCCTATCACCAATCCCAGGTGGAGATGCACCAGATCGGGCCGCGGGATGTCGCCAAGCTGCTCGGTGGGATGGGGGCGTGCGGCCTGGCGCAGCGCTGCTGCTCAACTTTCCTCACCGATTTCAGTCCTATCTCCATCAAGATGGCCAAAGAACAAGGCATCTCGCTCACCCCCACTGAGATCACCGGGATGTGCGGCCGCCTGCGCTGCTGCCTGGTTTATGAATATGAGCAGTATGTCGAGGCGCGCAAGACCCTGCCGAAACGCAACAAACGGGTGATGACGCCGGCCGGGGAAGGGAAAGTCGTAGACGTGTTCCCTCTGCAGCAGGCGGTGTTGGTCTTGTTGGAAAATGGCGTCACACATACTTTTCCCAACAGCGATCTTCAACCCTGGGACGAACTGCAAGCCTTACAGCAAAAGGCGCAGCTCCCCTGCCCCAGGCATCCTGAAGGCGGCTGCAACTGCCAATTGCTGCCCGCGCCAGCTGAAGCAAATCTGCCGCTGGAAGTTGAAGAACAAGATGACGATCAATTCATGGAATTTGAAGGCGAGAATTTGATCCTCTCACGTCCAGAGTCGCGCCTGGCGCCTGAGCAAACGCCATCAGATAAGGCAGCATCTTCTCCGGCTGAACGAGGCAAAAAGCCCTCCACATCCCGCGCCGCGATCAATAAAGCCTCAGTAGAAAGACCATCTGCCCCTCGTCCACCTGCTCCCAGGCCGCCGCGCCCGCGTGCTGAACGTCCTGCGCCGCCGGAACGCACAGCGGATCATAAGCCCGATCGCGCCGCCCGGTCTGATGCGGCGGAGGGTGAACGGCCGGCGCCGCGGCGTCCGAATTCGCCGCGCCAGGAGCGTCTCTCTAAGAAAGGCGGGACTGAACCGGCGCGTGGGAAAGTTCCGAAAGGCCCGCGGCGTCCTCCGAAACCGGCTGCGCCGAAAGACGATGAGCCACCCGAATCCTGATCGTGTTCCTTACTTTTTCATCCAAAAATTATGTTAACCCCTGAAAATTGGCAAACCCCTCAACGTATCCTGGTCATTTTAGCGCACCCGGATGACCCTGATTTCTTTTGCGGCGCGACCCTGGCGCGTTGGGCCGCCGACGGCCACACGCTTTCTTACTGCCTGCTCACCTGCGGCGATAAAGGCACCAAAGATCGCAATCTGTCTCCCGACGATCTGTGCAGCATTCGCCAGGGCGAGCAGCGCGCCGCGGCCGCGGTGACGGGTGTGCAAAAAGTCTCTTTTCTTTCCTACGCCGATGGCTACATTATCCCCGATCTCAAACTGCGTCGCGATATTGTGCGCATCATCCGCCAGGAGAAGCCCGATATCCTCGTCACCTCCGACCCTACCAATTTGTATATCGGCGAGAGTTATATCAATCATCCCGATCACCGCTACGCCGGCCAGGCTGTGTTGGATGCTTTCTTCCCCGGCGCCGGCAGTCACCTGTTTTTTGAAGATTTGTGGCGTACTGAAGGGCTTGAGCCTCACAGCCCGCGTGAAGTGTGGATCACCCTCACCAGCCAGCCCAATGTCACTCTCGATGTCACCGAGCATTGGCCGGTTAAAATTCGCGCCCTCTACGAACACGCCAGTCAGATCGGCAGCGACCGCGAGAAATTTACGGAGCGGATGAAATCGCGCCACACCGCCGATAGTACACCTGAAAACCCTCGGTACGAGGAAAAATTTCGCCGCCTGGTATTTGGTTGAAAGGAGTGAATCATGCTTGACTTTACCCCCGTGCGTAAAAAACAGCTTACCACAAACCAATTGGCTGCTGGTCTGAGCGTGGACGATTTGCGCGCCCTGACCAATGAGATGGTTGATCGCATGTTGGCTGTGATCGCCGATTGCACCGACGCCGATGTCATCTTTTTGCCGGTGGACCCTGAAGCGGAAGATCAGTACGCCACGAGCCCAGAAGATGCCAACGCCGCCTGGACCCTGGCGCATGTCATTGTACATACCACCGCCTCTTCCGAAGAATCGGCCTTCCTGGCGGCGGAGATGGCGCGCGGCGTCAATCATCACGGCCGTTCGCGCGCCGAAGTTCTCTGGCGCAGCATCACCGCGATTGAGCAGTGCCGCGCTCGCCTGGAAGAGAGCCGCCGCATGCGCCTGGCCAGCCTGGATTTATGGCCCGCTAATCCTGATCTGGATATCCAATATGAACCCTGGTCGGGCGCGCCGCCGGTGAACGCCAAGGGCCGTTTTATCATGGGGCTGCGCCACGACGATTCGCACCTGGCGCAGATCACCGAAATTGTCCGCCAGGCCAAAGCCTCGAGGAGTTAATATGACCGATTTTTTCGCCCAGGCGAATGAACTGTATGAATTTAGCCGTTCTCTGCGGCGTGATTTTCACCGCCATCCCGAATTGGGCTTTCAGGAAGTGCGTACGGCCGGCATCGTGGCGCGTGAACTGAGCGCCCTGGGTTTTGAGGTATCCACCGGCGTTGGCAAGACTGGCGTGGTGGGGATGCTCGAGGGCGGCGCGAGCGGGCAGGCGCAGCCGCCGCGCACGCTGCTGCTGCGCTTTGATATGGACGCTCTGCCGATTACGGAGGAAACCGGCGCGGAGTACGCCTCGCAAACCCCCGGCCTGATGCACGCCTGCGGCCATGATGCGCATGTCGCGATTGGCCTGACCGTCGCCCGCCTGCTGGCAGCCAACCGCGCTCAACTGGGCGGGAACGTCAAGTTCGTCTTTCAGCCGGCTGAGGAAGGCATGGGCGGGGCGCAGTCTATGATTGACGATGGCGTCCTCGAAAATCCGCGCCCCGATTTTGCCCTGGGGCTGCACGTGTGGAACGATCGCCCGGTAAATTGGATGGCGATCACCGATGGCCCGATCATGGCCGGGGCCGAAATCTTCAAAGTGCAGATCAGCGGCAAGGGCGGGCATGGCGCACTGCCCAACCTGGCTATAGACCCCGTCCTGGCCGCGGCGCAGGTCATTACAGCTTTGCAAGGGATTGTCTCGCGCAATGTTTCGCCTCTGGAAGCGGCGGTGGTCAGTGTGACCACGGTTCATGGCGGCGAGGCGTTCAACGTTATTCCGCAGGCAGTTAACCTGAGCGGCACCATCCGCACCTTCGACCCTGCCACGCGCCAGCGCGTCCTGGATCGTTTTCAGCAGGTGATTCAAGGCGTGGCCGAGGCGATGCAGTGTCGCGCCGCGATCGAGATCATTCCGCTCACCGCGGCGGTGGTCAATAATCCTGCCGTGTCCGCCCGCGTGCGCCAGACACTTGTCCAGGCTTTGCCGCGGGTTGAGCTGCACACCAATTTCATCACCATGGGATCCGAAGATATGTCTTGCTTTATGCAGCAGATCCCTGGCTGCTTTATCTTCGCCGGTTCAGCCGATGCCGAGCGAGGTTTGAACTTTTCTCATCACCATCCGCGTTTTGATATTGACGAAGCAGTTCTGCCGCGCGCCGCGGCCTTGATGAGCGCCGCGGCGGTGGATTTGTTGGGCTCTCCCTCGCCGCTCGCGGGAAGCGCCGGTTAGCGGATGATGACTTGTGGACGCCAAGATTCTCCCTCCCCATTCATGGGAGGGTCGGAGGTAAGCGATGAGCAGCAATGGGCATAAAAAAGAGCTTTATTTTACCCAGGTTCCCCAACGGGTGGTCTCTCTCGTTCCTTCGCTGACCGAGAGTTTGTTCGAGCTTGGCTTTGGCAAGTCGGTGGCGGCGATCACCGATTACTGCGTCCACCCGGCGGAGGCGCTCAAGCATTTGCCGCGCATTGGCGGGCCGCGCACGCCGCGCCTGGCCGATATCCTGGCGCTCCAGCCCGATCTGGTGATTGCCGACCAGGATGAGAATACGCGCGAGGCGGTTGAAGCTCTGGAGGCCGAGAACGTCCCCGTCTGGGTGACTCAGCCCTGCACGGTGCGCGAGGCGATGGATATCTTATGGAAGATGGTCGAGTTGTTTCGCGATCCCAAAGCTTCGGCGCGCCTGCAAACCCTGGAAGTTACCTTGAACTGGCTGGCTGACGCCGAGCAGTCCTCGTTTTCCTATTTTTGCCCCCTCTGGCAGGAAGCGGACGAGTCGCCCTGGTGGATTACGTTCAATGAATTCACGTATATGCACGATCTGCTGCGCTTGATGGGCGGGCGCAACGTCTTCGCCCAGCGCCGCCGCCGTTACCCGCTGGAAGCTGACCTGGGCCGCGCCGAGGCGCAGCCGGCCGCCGGGCGCGACACGCGCTACCCGCGCGTGCCGCTGGCCGAGGTCTGCGCGGCGCAGCCGGAGGTTATCCTGCTGCCGGACGAACCTTTTGCCTTCGATGCGCAGCAGCAGGCGCAGCTTGCCTCGTGGCTGGCGGAGACGCCGGCGGTGAGGAACGGCCGCCTGATCCATTTTGATGGCAGTCTGATCACCTGGCATGGCACGCGCCTGGCGCGCGCCCTGCGCGATCTGCCGCAGTTATTGGCGGTAAGTTGACTTTTTCTTTTGAAGATGCTAAACTGTTGTTTTTACAAACTCAACCAAAGGAGTGAGCATGTCTATGGAACCAAGCGTTAGCGCAAGCCCCTCTCCGCAAACGGAGACCCCGGTCGTCAACGATTTTTCGCTGACCGTGGCTACTGTCAACGGATCGGGCAGTCAGACTTCGAACCTGACGATTATGCGCGCCATCTTCAGGATGGGCGTTCCCGTGTCAGGGAAAAATATCTTTCCTTCCAACATTCAGGGCCTACCCACCTGGTATACCATCCGGGTGAGCAAGGACGGTTTTGTCGCCCGGCGTGAAGAACATGAGATCGTCGTCGCCATGAACCCGGCCTCTTTTGCCCAGGATGTGAAGGATGTTGTATCGGGCGGGTTGTTTCTCTACGATGACAGCATCAAATCCCCCATTGAGCGCAAAGATATCCTCACCTACCCGATGCCAGTGAAGAAGATCATCCGCGATTTCAACGTCCCCTCCAATTTACGCGATTACACGTCCAATATGGTTTATGTAGGGGTGGTGGCTTATTTACTGGGCATTGATATGCAGAAATTATGCCAGGCTCTGGAGTTTCACTTCAAGGGCAAGCAGAAGGCGATTGACCTCAACTATGGGGTGGTGGACGCCGGGTATCAGCACGCCCAGAAGACCTTTTCACCGCAGAACCGCTACCGCGTCGAGCAGATGGATAAGACCGCCGGCCTGATCATGACCGATGGCAACACCGCCGCCGCGCTGGGTTCGTTATACAGCGGGATGCAGTTGTGCGCCTGGTACCCGATTACCCCCGCTTCCAGCCTGGCGGAGACCGTGCTGGAATATGTCCCCAAGCTGCGCAAAGACCCTGAAACCGGCAAAACTACCTGCGTCGTCTTGCAAACCGAAGATGAGCTGGCGGCGATCGGCGTCGCGGTGGGCGCTGGTTGGGGCGGTCTGCGCGCCATGACCTCGACCTCTGGCCCTGGCATCAGCCTGATGAACGAGTACATCGGCCTGGCCTATTACGCTGAGGTGCCGGTGGTGATCTGGGACGTGCAGCGGATTGGGCCGGCCACCGGCATGCCCACCCGCACCGCCCAGGGCGATTTGATCGAATGCGCCTTTTGCAGTCACGGCGATACGCAGCAAGTCGTCCTGCTGCCTGGCTCGGTCAACGAGTGTTTTGAGCATGGTTGGCGGGCTTTCGATATCGCCGAGCGCATCCAGTCGCCGGTCTTTATCCTCTCCGACCTGGATTTTGGCATGAACCAGTGGATGACTGAGCCTTTCCGCTACCCCGATGTCCCCATGGATCGCGGCAAAATCTTGTGGGAGGGCGATCTGGAACGGCTGAATGGCGATTGGGCGCGCTACAAAGATGTTGACGGCGATGGCATCCCATACCGCACCGTGTTGGGCAACCGCCACCCGCGCAGCGCCTATTTCACCCGCGGCACGGGGCATACCGAGCAGGCCACTTACAGCGAGGCCCCCGAAGTGTGGGAGAAGAACCTCGACCGCTTGAAGAAGAAGTTTGAGTTCGCCCGCCAATTGGTGCCGCCGCCCGTCATTGAGACGACGCCCGGCGCGGAGATTGGCTTCATCGCCTATGGTTCGACAGACTCGGCTGTGCAAGAGGCGCGCCATCACCTGGCGCAGCGCGGCATCCAGACCGATTATATGCGTTTGCGGGCGTACCCATTCCCGGCGCAGGTCGGCGACTTTATCCGCAGCCACGCCCGCAACTATGTGATTGAACTGAACCGTGACGGGCAAATGCACCAGCTTTTGAGCCTTGATCTGCCGCAGGAGGTCAGCCGCCTGACCTCGCTTTCTCACCTGGATGGTTTGCCAATGACCGCCCGCTGGATTGAGAAGGCATTTGAAACCCAGGAGAAGTAGCCATGAGTCAGCAAATTCCGGTTGAACCACGCGCCCAGGTCAACCTGGTCGGTTTTAACAAAAATGATTATCGCGGCCTGCCCAGCACCCTGTGCCAGGGCTGCGGCCATAACTCGATTGCCAGCCAGATCATTGCGGCTTGCTACGAGTTGAATATCGTCCCTGAAAATGTGGTCAAGTTCAGCGGCATCGGCTGTTCGAGCAAAAGCCCCACCTATTTCCTCAGCCGTTCGTTTGGCTTCAACGGCCTGCATGGGCGTATGCCCTCCCTGGCGACTGGCGCGCTCTTTGCCGATCACACGGTCAAGGGGATGGGGATCAGCGGCGACGGCGATACGGCCAGCATCGGCTTCGGCCAGTTCAAGCACATGGTGCGCCGCAACGTGCCGATGGTCTACATCGTTGAAAACAACGGCGTCTATGGCCTGACCAAGGGCCAGTTCTCAGCCACCGCCGAGGTCGGCTTGAGCCTCAAGCACCAGGGCGTCAACCCTTACATGCCGGTGGATATTGCCTGGGAGGCCCTGGTGGGCAACGCTACCTTTGTCGCGCGCTCCTTTGCGGGCGATCCCAAGCAGGTCAAAGAGTTAATCAAGGCTGCCTTCAGTCACCGCGGCATCGCCGTCTTGGATATCATCAGCCCGTGCGTGACTTTTAATAACCAGGAGACCGCCCTGCACTCGTACGCCTGGGGCAAAGAGCATGAGGTCACCATTCACGATGTGGCCTACGTCCCGCCGGCCGAAGAGATCACCGTCGAGTACGAAGAAGGTGAAGACAAAGATGTGACCTTGCACGATGGATCGCACATCATCTTAAAGAAAATCGGCCACGATCACGATCCCACCAACAAAACGGCCGCGCTGCGCATCCTGGAAGAGTCGAACAATTGCAACTGCCTGCTCACCGGCCTGTTGTATGTCGCTCCCAAGGAGCCGTCTTTGATAGACCTCTACGATCTGCCGGATACCGCTCTCAACCGTCTGCCAGAGAGCCGCCTGCGTCCCGCCCCGGAGACGATGCAGCAGATCAATTCCATGATGTTCTAGTGCGCTTGCCCGGACAACCCTAAAGGTCTTCTTAGACCTTTAGGGTTTGTCTTTTTTTAGACCTTTAGACTTGTTACAGGTACGTCAGCCGGCCGCGGTAATGCTCCAGCCAACGCTGGTTGTGCGCATCGCCGCCGTCCAGGTTGGCGCTTAAGAAAACGGGGGTATCGCCGGTGTGTTCCAGGATCAGGCTGGCGGCGCGGGCGATGACCGCGTTCAGCATGGCCGCCCCGGTCACAGTGGAGGATGGGCCGACCTTTTGCAGCAGGCCGGGCAGTTCCACCAGCGCGTCGCCGATGGGGGCGCGGTTATCCAGCACCAGGTCGGCGACCTCGAAGAGGCGCGGCATGCCGGCGGCCCGCGGGGCGACGGAACTGGAATAGGCCACTGAGGTCAGGGCAATCACATACGCGCCGCGGGCCTTGCCGCCCTGCGCGACCTCCACCGCCACGGCGTTGCGCCCGGAGACCGAGTGGACGATCAACACGTCGCCGGCAGCGATGGCCGATTCGGCGATGATCTGCGTCCCGAAGCCGGGCAGCCGCTCCAGCCGGCTGGTCAGCGTCACCGGGCGCACATCGGTGGTCAGGCCGGGCGGCAGGATGGGATTGACCGGCACCATGCCGCCGGCGCGATAAAACAGTTCTTGCGCCAGGATGCCGGCATGCGAAGCGCCAAACACGTACAGCAGATGTTCGCTTTCGATGGCCGCGGCCACTTTTTGGGCGGCCTGTTCGAGCGCCTCGCTCTGCGTGTCGCGCACTTCTTGCAACAAACGGATCACCTGATCAAGATAGTTCATCTAATACCCCTTTCGCAGTCCTTCCGCCACTACCTGGCTGACCAGCGACGCGCCGTCCGGGCGATTGACGCTCGGATAAACGGTCGGCTTCAGGCCGCGCGCCAGCATTTCTTCGATCGTCCCGGCCACTACCGCCCACATGGTGGTCGCCGCACCCAGGCCCGATTCGGGGCAGACCGGGTAATCCAGCCCTTCCACTTCCAGCAGCGCGTCGCCGTAGGGGGCGTGATTGTCCAGCACCAGGTCGGCTGCTTCATAAAGATGCTTGCCGGAGGGATGCTCCGAAACCAGGCGTGAACTGTAGGCCAGGGCGGTCAGGGCGATCACTTTCAGCCCGTGGGCGCGTCCTTGCAAGGCGACTTCGATCACGTTCGCCGTTTTTCCTGAGACGCTGCCGACGAAAAGCACATCCCCGGCGCGCAGTTGGTTGGTATCGAAGACATGTTTGATGTAGCCGTAGGAGAGGTCGCTGCCGGCAGGCAGGGGGACGTCGGCGCGCGTCCGCACCAGGTTGTTCACATTCAGCCCAAAAGTGAGGGCGCTCAGGGCCACCAATCCACCGGCGCGGTGGATCAGTTCGCTGGAAACCATGTGGCCGCTGTCGAAAATGTGGATCGCTCCGCCGTTGGCCAGCGAATCGGCGCACAGCCTGGCCGCGGCCTTGATCGGTTCGGTATCGGCGGCGATTTCGGCAATTTTGGCCTGTAAAGTTTCAAAATAACGTTCGATTAACATGCTGACTCCTTTGAAAGTATCGTTGGCGCGCGCCCAGGGCAAGGCTGCCGGCGGCGCTGGCCATTAGGGGAATAAGGGATAAGAGATTGAAAAAATGCTGCGCCGCCGGCATCTGCCACGCCGGCTGGCGGCGGTTGACGAAGTCGAGTACCACTGCATTTGCAAGCCATTGATGCGAAAGTGCAGTTCCGTGTCCAACATGCGCGGGATGAAATAGCGGTAATCGTGTCCCACCAGGGGTAAGTCGCCTGGACATAACCAACCAGGAACAGGCTCAGGATTGCCCAGGAGAGGAGCAGTAAGAGGATGGTCCCAATGCTTCATGGCGGCAGATCATATTCACTTTCCTAAATCATAGAGCGCCATCTTCCCCAGAGCGATCGCCGGCGCTTCGCTGCCCAGGAGAAAGCGCGCCTGCGGGAACTCATCCAATATCCCCTGGCGCAGGGGGGCCAGGATCAGTTCGCCGGCGTTGAGCAGGCCGCCGGCCGCCGCCACCGTGAACGTCTCGGCGGGAGTGAACAGGCTGCGCGCCGCGTGCAGCCCCAGGGCGGCCAGGTCGGCGGCGACTTTGGCTGTGATCCGGCTGGCCAGGGGGTCGCCTTCCTGCGCCAGGCGCGTCACCACCGCCGCTACCCCCCCGATCTCGGCGCGGCTGAGCGGCTTTTGGTACGCCAGGTGCACCAACCCACGGTGAAAGTTTTCATAAGTCAGGTTGAAATGCTGCGCTACCCCTTCCACCAGGCGGGTGGGCAGCGCAGCGCGGCCCTCGTAGGCGCGCGCCGTCGCTCGCAGCCCGAGCAGCCCCATCGCATAAGCGCTGCCCTCGTCGCCGAGCAGTGAACCCCATCCGCCGCAGGCGGACTGCCGCCCGTCGTCGGCGCGGATCGCCCAGGCGGTCGCGCCGGTCGCCGCCACCACGCCCACCCCATGTGGACGGTAGACGCCGGCGCGAGCGAAGACCACGTCCCTTTCATTGTAATAACGATAGGCCGCGTTGGGACAAAGCTCGCTGAAGGTTTCTGGCCCAAAGCGCGGCCCCACCAGCCCCGAAATGAAATGCTCGACCGCTTTGCCCTCGACCCCGCCAGTCTGCAGCGCCTCTTGCACCGCACTGTACACCGCCTGCTGCGCCTGGGCAAAGGCGACGAAATTGGTATTGACATCACTGGAATGGCTGACGGCCAGCACGCGCCCGCTCAAGTCCATTAATACAGCCTGGCTGCGTGTGCCGCCGCCCTCAAGAGAGATTAAATATCCTGTCATAGCAAAAAAATAAACGCTGAAAATAACGCTGTTGAGAGTACAAAGACCGCTGAGTTGTTCTCGGCGTGCTCAGCGGTCTCTGCGGTGAAATTTTGGCGGCAGCAAAGCCTGCGCCGCTAGTCGTTAATGCTGCGGAAATCAATGCGCGCCGGCGGCGGATAGAGCGCCTGCATCTCCTGGCGAGAGATCTCCTGGCGCGCCACACCGCGGCGGGCGGCTTCGCGCCGCGTTTGCAGCTCGAACCACAGGTCGGTCAGAGTCACCTCGCCCTCGCGCACGATGGCGTACTCGCGCTGCAAGACCTCTTCGACCGCCGCCAGGTCGTCCAGCGCCAGGGCGAAGCGCCCGCGCAAAATCTGCACCCGGTCGGAGGCCTGCACCGCCGGCGGCAGCCCGGCGTAGACCGCCATGCCGCGCGCCCACTGCCCGGTCTCGGCCAGCTTTTCCAGGTATTCGATGGCCAGGCCGGTTGGCGGATTGCCCGCCTGGGCGGCCAACTGCCAGGCCTTTTCGTAATACGCATTGGCCTGGGCGGCGTCCTTGCGCCGCAGGCTCAAGATCGCCAGGTTGCGGTAGGCCCAGGCTGAGGGCTGCTGGGCGATCGATTCTTGCCAGGCCTGTTCCGCCCCGTCTTCGTCGAAGCGTTCCATGCGCATGACGCCCAGATGCAGCAGGCTGTACCAGTTGCGCGGCGCTTGTTCAAGGCGCTGCACCCATTCATCCTGCACCATCCATTCCCCTGGCAGGTCAGCCGCCTCTTGCGCCGGCAAAGCGCCCTCATTCAGCAGCGCCAGCCATTTTTTCTGCTCTGCGCCCAGGCTGGTTTCAGGGAAGACGAACGCTGGCGGCAGGCCCGCTTCCGCCGCCGCCGCCCGCCGCCTGGCCTCCAGTGCCCCCCAACCGGAGGCGCTTTGTAAGATCACTGACGAGGCGTGATCGGCGCGCTGCCGGCAGCTTGCCTCGAGATCGTACAGCGCGGCGACGGATACCTGGGCATGGAGCGATTGTTCCACCGTCCGCCAGGCGGCCGTCCAATCCTGTCCGTGCACGCGTTCCGCTTCCGCCTCCACATACCCAAAGATCTGTGTCCAGTCCCAGGTGGTATTGGCCGGCATGGGCAGCCCATGTACTTGCGTCGGGGCCAGGCCGCCTTGAATCTCCAGATAAGCTTCGCCGGGCTGCGCCAGGAACTCTTGCCAGTGCCGCCCGCCGGGGTGCGTCCCCCAGCAGAACAGCTTGCGATACTTCAGGCGGCTGGTTGAGGCCTCGATGAAGCCGCCGCCTTTTTCGTCCAGGGCTGCTTCCCAGGGCATGGGCGTATCGTCGCACTGGAAGAAGAACTCGTTGGCAAAGGTGGAGTTGAGCGAATACGTGCCATCCGCCCCGTTCAGCGAGGGCAGGTGGGGCATTTCGGTCACGCCAAAGGCGGCCCCGTTCACATCGAACACGCCGTAGATGGCCTGCGCCGCCGGCGAAAGCACACGCACGCCGGGCCGCTCATTGACCGCGGTGTTCGTCCACCAATACATCGAAGTGGGGGCGTCATTCGGATTGACCACACGGGTGTAGGCGATCAAAAAAGGAAAGCCGGGCGGCAGGTAAAAATCAATTTGCCAGAGCAGGCGCTTGCAGCGTTCGAACTCGTACAGGCGCAGGCCGGGCGAACCGTCGGCGGCCTGGATGGCGGCGGCGAAGAGCGGCGAGCAGGTGGCGAAGGTATGCCCCACCTGCCCGATATTCCATTCGATGCCGCCGGAGAGCCAGGCGTTGCGGATCGCCAGGTTGGCCGGCTGAAAGACCGGGTTGCGGTGCAGCAGTTCGCGCTGCTGCGGTTTGTAAACCAGTGAGATCAGGCGTCCGCCCACTTCGGGCAAGAAAGTCGCCTTAAGAAATTCATTTTCCAGCACGACCGAGCGGAAGGTCAGCGCCTGGCGCTGGCGCGTGTACTCGTCTTGCATGCGATAGGGCAGGACGCGGAAAGCCGTTTCCCAGCCCAGGTAGGCGAGCTTGGCCTCGGGGAAAGGCGGGCGGGTCTTGATCTCCAGGCTGATCGCCGGATCGCGAAAGAAGGGCAGGGGATTTTCCGCTCCGAGCGGCGCGCCGGGGATGGTGAGGGGTTCGCTGCGTAGTTCAGTCATGAGTTTAGCCTTTGAGCGCCCCAACCGTCAAGCCGCGCTGAATCTGGTTCTGGAAGATGACGTAGACGATCAGCGTCGGCAGCATGACGATCACAATCGCTGCGAACAGCCCGCTCCAGTCGCTTTGGTAGCGCTGCTGATGCTGCAAAAAGGCCAGGCCTTGCGACAAAACATATTTATCGCTGGAAGTGAGCAGCACCAGCGGCAGGATGTACTGGTTCCACATCCCCAGGAAGTTGAAGATGCCCATGCTGACCAGGCCGTTCTGCGCCAGGGGGATCACGATCAGGAAGAACAACTGGTAGTTATTCGCGCCGTCAATGATCGCCGCTTCAATCAAATCGGAGGGAATCGTTTTGAAGAAGCCGGTTAAAAAGAACACTGTAAACGGCAGCGAATAGGCGATATACACCAGGATCAACCCAAAATGGGTGTCAATGATCTTCATGGACTGGAGCAGGAAGAAGAGCGGCACTAAGGCCAGCATGACCGGGAACAACATGCCGCCCATGAAGGCGTAAAAGATGATGCGGTTGCCGGGGAATTCGTAGCGCGCCAGCACATAGCCCGCCATCGCCGAGAAGAGCAGGGTGAAAAAGATGGACGGCAGGATGACGGTCAGGCTGTTGACCAGGTACAGGCCGATATTGGCCTTGGTCAAAGCGCGCACAAAGTTGTCCCACATCAACTGGGCCGGCAGCTGCCAGGGGCTTAAGAAAATCTCCTTATCCGTTTTGAAGGAGGTGACAATCACCCACAGCATTGGAAACACGACGATAATCGTCCAGCTTGCCAAAAACAGGTAGATGACGGTGTTAATGATAATTTCAAGCAGTTTATTTGGCGATCCTTGGCGTTCCATGGTTTACCTCTCTGGCGATCAATATTCTACGGCTTCGCGGCGGGTGACGCGCATCGTCAGCGCCGAAAGGGTGAGCATGAGCAGGAAGAGCGATACTGCAATCGCCGTAGCATAGCCAAAGCGGCTCGCCTCAAACGCTTGCTCATAGAGGTAGGTGGCCAGCACGTCTGCTGGACGGGTTTGCGACGAGCCGCTGACCACCATCACGCGAGTGATGGCAAACATATCGAACGCGCCAAGTCCCGAAAAGACCAGGGCGGTTTGCATCGTGTCCCACAGCAGGGGGATGGTGATATTCCAGAACTGGTGCCACCGGTTGGCGCCGTCAATGATGGCGGCTTCGTAGAAGGTTTGCGGGATAGCTTCCATGGCTGCCAGGAACAAGACCATGTAAAAGCCGGCCGCCTGCCAGACCACCACCGCGCCAATGGCGATGCGCACGGTGCGTTCATCTCCCACCCAGACCGGGATGCCTTCAAAGCCAAAGATTTGGAAGAACCATTCCAGGTGGGCGGCTTGCAGCAGCGAGGTCAGGATGCCGATCGTGGGGTGGTAAACGTAGCTCCACAGCACGCCGATCGAAATGATCGAGATGACCTGCGGGAAGAAGAACGTCACGCGGAAGAATTTGCTGAAGCGAATGCGCTGGCTGATCATAAAGGCCAGGAACAGGCTCAACGAAATGATGATAATCGGTAGGAAGAGCAGGTATTGCAGATTGTGAATTAAGGCATTCCAGAAAAATTCATCATTGATCATGCGGACATAGTTGTACAACCCAACAAAGGGCTGGTTGGCGCTGACGCCTTTCCAACTGGTGAGCGAGTTATACATGGATCGTGCATACGGGTAGATCACGAAAACCAGGTATAAAATGACGGCTGGCGCCAGGAATGGGATAATGACGCGATATTTATGCTTATACATAGGTGGTCTCCCTACCAGGTAATTTTGCCTTTAGGAACAAGATCATGGATTTCCGGGATGGGAAAGCCTGAGAACAGCTTCCCCATCCCGGAAGAATAGATCAAACCTTGTTCAGCCTTACACGGGATTATTTCGTGCGCTTGAACTTGGTGACCTCAGGATCGGCCTTGACCTTATCGGCCATCTTTTGGACAGCTTCGATGTACTGATCGGGGTTGATCTTGCCAGTGAGCAGTTCGCCCGTCTTGGCGTCCGCTTCCTTGCCCAGGTCGCTGTACCAACCGCCGTAGTTCATCCAGGGGAAGGTCTTGCCAGCGCAGACTTCGGCCAGCTTGACGGCGGATTCCATGCCGGCGCTGACCTTGACGCCCTCGGTGCCGCCGTAGACCGGCATCATCGAGCTGACGTTGACCGCGAAGTACTTGGCGCTGTCCTTGGACATCAAGCAGCGCAGGTATTCCATGCCCGCGATGGGGTTCTTGGCTTTGGACGGAACGATGAAAGGTTCGCCGCCCGCTGCCAGGCAGGCATCGCCCTCGCCGGGGACCTGGTTGATCACCATGTCGAAGCCCTCGGGGGTCGAGCTCTTCATTTCGTTTTCCAGCCAGGTGCCGCACGGAATGAAGACGGCTTTGCCCTTCAGCCATTCCGCCTGCGACTCGGTGTGGTTGAGGCCCTCGGTGCCTTCCATGATGTACTTGTTTTCGTACAGTTGGTACATCTCTTTAACGGAACTGACCACTGCATCGCTGTACCAGGCTTTGTCTTCCAGGTTGTCAATGTCAATCATTGCCTTCATGCCGCCCTTCTTGAAGATCATGTGATGCAGGCAGCCGAAGAGCATGTAGCCGGGGTATTTACCCTGGTAAGTCCAGGGGGCGATGCCGGCGGTTTTGATTGTCTCGCACAAAGCCAACATTTCGGGCCAGGTCTTCGGATAAGTCCAGCCCTTGTCCTTGAACAGGGTGCTGCTGTACCAGATGCCGGCCACAGTGTAACCCACGTTGACGGCGTACAGTTTGCCATCAATCAAGTTGCCATCCTGCGAACCAGGGAAGAGCGACTGTTCGAAGGTTTTGCCGGGATTGTCGAGCGACATGGCGGCCATCAGGGGGGCCAGGTCGAGCAACTGACCTTCAGAAACCAGCGCGCCGTAGTCCAACGCGCCCGCGCCGCTGTTGTCAATCACATCGGGCGGGTTGCCGCCGACGAACCGTGGGCGGAGTTTTTCACCAACGCCCTGGATCGGTTCAACCGTGAGTTTGCTGCCCGGGTGAACCTTGGCAAACAGATCGGCGCCATATTGAATGTAGGCGTGACCATAACCACCGGAGAAGAAAACGCCCTCGGCAGTGACGGGTTCGGGCATCTTCAGTGGGTTGACGGCGTCCGCGGCGACTTCGAAGGGCAGGTCAAGCTTGGGGGCTGCCGTCGGCTCTTCCTTCTTCGGTTCCTCAGCCTTGGGGGCGGTGGTAGCGGTGGGGGCCGCTGCCGGCTGTCCGCAGGCTGCCAAAACGGTCGCGCCGCCAACCATGGCGGTGGTCTTCAAAAAGTCACGTCGGGTTAACTTCTTCATAAAATCTGCCTCCTGAAAATAGATGATTTGGGTCAAACTGAAAAAAGGTTGGATAACGGTTTTCTCTCTGTGGGCCGGGGTGGCCTCACGAGAACACGGGTGGATCGGAGCAACGTGGATGAGAATATTGGCTGGCAGACACCTCCTTCTCCCTGGCGGGGGATGAATGATTTCCTTCCGGGCCAGGAACCCCTAGCCCACGCGTTGCAGACGGCTGGCTACGTCTTGGGCAAAACGCTGGATGTGTTCTTGCACGAAGGCAGCCACATCTTGTTGGGGATTTTCGATGAGCGGGGTCAGGTCCATCGCATAAGATAAGCCGAAGGCGTTATCTACCCCATGGGATTCAAAATAGGTGGCGTTGGCGCGCCGGCGGCCCATGGAGGCCAGGTCGTAGCGTTTTCCACCGGCGATCTGCGAGTCGAATACGCCGAGCAGGGCGGATTGCAGGTTTTCGTGCTGGCTGAGATTCATGCCCACTTTATCGTTGTCTACCATCCAATCCAGGTCGCGCCATACCTCGCAGCCGTAAACTTTCTGCGGGCGTTCCTCCGCCGGCAGGCTGCGCAGGGCGGCGATCACTTTCAGCGCCACGCCGACGTGGGTATCGTGCTTGTCGGCCAGGTTGTGCGTGTAGACGAACTGGGGGTGCGCGGCGCGCAGCAGAGCGGCCAGGTCTTCTACTGGCTGTGGGTTGCGTCCATCCTTGACACTCTTGCTCGGATAGTCGAGCAGCGCCAGGGCGGCAAACTCGCCGACGATAGCGGCTTTCTTTTGCTCCTTAAAGCGCACCTGGCGCATGGCCTCGTCGGTGTAGTTTTGGTAGATGTCGGCGCGCGGCGAGCCGCGTCCGTCTGTGACTACTACCCCGCTAAACCAGCGATCCATTTGCTGGAAGCATTCGATAATCGGCGCCGCGGCCATAATTTCGATGTCGTCCTGGTGAGCGGCGATGGCGATATGTGTGGTGCGCGCCAGGGCCTGCTCGACCGGCAGACCATCGGGGATAAAAATTTCAGCCGTGGGAAGATGAAAATTCATAGTTTTTCCTTTTGAACACACAAGGCTCTTGTATTGTAAACCGATCTAAGTTGCTTGGATAGTGGCGATTAGATTAATTCTGGCAGGCTGGCGGCGGCGATGGATTGGCCCACACGGCGGCTCTTTTCATCGGGCAACTGCACGCGAATGCGGGCGGCCAGGTCAGGAAATTCGGCTTGCAGCACCTGGTTGGCGTAATCCAGGATCAGGCTTCCGCCGCTGCCTGAGGTGCAGCGTCCCAGGATCAGCGCGTGCTTGACTTCATAGAAGTCGGCGTAATGCGCCAGGGCGTAGCCCAGGTAAATGCCCATGCTCTGCCAGATTTTCTGCGCGCCCTCGTGACCGGCTTCCAGTTTCCCCTGGACGAATTTAAGTTTTTCGGCGTCGGTCACGCCGGCGGGCAGTTCGATGCCAGCCTTGCCGGCCAGGCGGAAGACGCACTGCTGCGAGAAATAGAGCGCCCCGCAGCCGATGTCGCCCGACCATTCATCTGCCGGCGCCTGCGGGTTGTAATCCACCGGCGCGAAGGCCAGCTCGCTCAACCAGTTCATCACATGGCCGTGCATGTCCACATAACCGGCGGCTTCGCTGGAACCCAGCGCAATCCCCAGGATGCCATTGTCTTCCAACGACATCGAACCCGCCAGGGCGGTCACATCGCCGTCGTTGATCACTTCCAGCGGGACTTTGAGTTCGTCGCGGATGCGCAAGAAGAGGTTTTTGATCTCGCCAAAGCGTTCCGCTGGAATGCCGCGGAACAGCGAGGCCACCATGGGTCGGTTGTCAATGTAGATGCCGGCCGAACTGCCGCCAATGGCGTCCACGCGCGGCATTTTGGCCGCCGCTGATTGCAGCGCTGCCATGATTTCGCGGTAGTGGTACTCAGGGTCGCTGTGTTTGCGCGGCTCCCAGACCACCTCTTCACTGTACACGGCCTGGCCGTCAATCACCGCGCTCACCTTGCGGTCGGACGCGCCCAGGTCGAAGCCGATGCGGCAGCCGTTCAGGTGCCGTCCCAGGTTTTTGGCGATCTCGCGCGCTGGCGGTACTGCAGACGGGTTGCAGCAAACGACGGTGAAATCCTGTTCGTAGACCTGCTGACCCATAAAGTGATAGTCGAAGGCGCGCTGGCCGCCGGGGGCGTAACACTGGCGGATGGCTGCGCCGATCGGTCGTTCGCCTTGGCGGTCGGGCAGTTCGCCGATGTACACTTTCCAGCCGCCGCGCTGCCAGAGCAAGAACTTGACCAGCCGTTCGACGTAGTCGAAGTTGGCGGCCGCGGCGGGATGCTGCGCCGGCAGGACGACTGTTTCAAAGCGGGAGACTTCGCCGTTATTCCGCTCCAGGCCGATCACCAGCGGGACGCCCTCCGCCTGGGCGGCGCTGCGAAAGGCGCGGTTGATCAACGAAGCGGGGATGAAATCGCTGTCCAGCGGGGGGATATATTTGGGTTGGATGAGGTTGAAGAATTGCTTCATGCGGCAGATTCCGTTTCAAGATCATTGTTTTTGAAATAGCAAAGAATAGTTACTGGCCATGAGCGCCGAAACGCCCAGGATGACATCATTATCTTTCAGATCGCCGATTTGCACGCTGGTCTCCTGCGCCAGGCGGCCCAGGGTAGCTTGCGACATCGTTTCTTGAATGGCGGCCAGCCAGGGTTGGCCGAAGCAGGCCATATCGCCGATCAGGATGATTTTGTGGATATTGAGGGTGCTGATTAAATTTGCCAGGGCGATTCCCAGGTAGCGCCCGGCTTCCAGCACGATCTCCTGCGCCAATGCATCGCCTTCAGCAAAAGCCTGCTCAATCAGTTCCAGCGTGATCGAACCGGCGTGCTTTGCCAGGGCAGTTGGCTGTGGGTATGGGGGGATGCGCATCACAGCAAGTTCGGCGCGCTGCACCAGAGCGTTGGCGCTGGCCAGGGTCTCCAGGCAGCCCACGTTGCCGCAGCGGCAGGATAAGGTCTGGTCGGTGGTTACAACGATATGACCAATCTCCCCTGCCGATCCGCCATCGCCTTGAAAGATCTGCCCATTGATGATGATGCCGGCTCCGATGCCATGTCCGACGCGCACCACCACCATGTTGCGCGCCTCCGAGAGATCGGCGGCATAGATGTATTCGCCCATGGCGGCGGCCTGGCAGTCGTTGAGCAGGCAGACCGGCAGGTGATAGCGTTCTTCGAGCAGCTTGCCCAGCGGCAGGTTGACCCAATCCAGGTTGACGGCGTTGATCACGACGCCGTCTTTGCTGTTGATCAGGCCCGGAGCGCCGATGCCAATCCCTACCAGGGGTTGGTGAGTCGGCAGGCCTGGCCCGATCAGGTGGTCAATGATTTCGCAAGTCGTTTGCAGGGCGGCTTCACGGTTGCATTCTTTGATCGGGCGGCTGACGAAAGCGCAGATTTGCCCGCGCAAATTGACGATGGCCCCGCTGAATTTGTTGCGCGCCAGGTCCAGCCCGATCAGGTAGCGCGAGTCCGCGGCAATGTCTAATAAGATAGGAGATTTTCCACCCAGCGAAGAGCCTGTCCCCACTTCTTTCACCAGCCTCTCGTCAAGCAAGTCTGAGACGATGTCCGAAACCGTGGTGCGCGTCAGGCGGGTGACGCGGGCGATCTCGGCGCGGCTGATATCAGAGCGCTCGAAGATCGTCTTCAACACCAGGTTGCGGTTTTGCTCTTTGATTTGATGGCGAGTGGCTTTTTCCATAGAAGTGGGGAAACAGGATATAACACCGTTGGCTTTGTAAGTTCATTGTACTTACAAGGCAGAGTATAACAAATTTTTCAAAAAAGTCAATATATTCTTCTTACGGGTGCGGATGGTAGTATCCCTGGGCGTGCATGCGCTCGTGCAGAGTGCGCCGCGCGGCTTCCAATTCCAGGCGCATGCGTTTGTAGACGCGATCCTCGGCGCGCGTGCCGACTGTATCCAGGTAAACCAGAGCGCCCTCAATCTGCTCCAGGATCGTGACTCCGTCCGCCGCCGCCAGCAGCGGCGACCCGGCGACCAACGCCATCACCGGCGAGGAGTGGGCGGCGATGATTTCACGGCGATCGGAATAGCCGCCGCGCACCAGCAGCGCCAGCCAGGAGCTTTTGTCCACCTTAACCGACCAGTGGCCGGCCGCTTCCCAATGATCTCCCGCAGTGTTTGACACCGCGGCAGTCTGGCGGATCTCGCCGTTGACGATCAGGTCGACGCGTGAGACCGGCGTAGTGACGCTGGCAACCTGCCAGTGGACATCCAGCGTTCCGCCGCTGGCGGGCAGTTCCAGACGGCTGCCCATCGGTTTGCCCTCGACGGTGAACTCTAGCAAGGGGCCATAGCTGACGAAGGTCTCGGCGCGGCGCACAGCTTCCATCCAGGCCTCGTAAGTGAAGGGTGTATCGTGCGCCAGGCGGGCGTAAGTGCGCACTGTGCCCACTGCCGTGCTGGACGCCATTTTGTCCGTGCCGCCCACCGCCGCCAGCCGGTAGCCGCAGTTCAAATAGCGGTACCAGTCCGACAGCGAATAGGGGTCAATCCCGGCGTATAGATTTTCCCAGGAGGTCATTTCGATGGCGTCAATTTCGCCTTGCACCACACCGGCGGCATGTTCGGCGCGCGGGTTGGGGAAATGCGGCAGCACCACCAGCCCGCCTTGCTGTTTGCACTGCCTGGCCCATTCGAGCAGCAGCCCATCCACCGCGTCGCCCAACGCGGCTTCATCCGGGCCGCCCCTGGTCATGGGAGCGATGATCGGCCCCCGGTAGCCCAGGAGCGAAATATGCCCCATCACGTGCTGGCGATTCTCCGTCCCCACACGCACCAGGTATTCGCCGTCCCCGCCAGTCTCGCGCGATCCCCACGTGTTGCGCCCGTCAAAATCGCCGACATTGGTCATCAGTTCGCCCCACTGGCTGGCCAGCAGGTTAATCACGTTCACCCCTTCCGCCGCCCCCTCCAGCAGCGCCGAGATCGGCGACAGGAAATGCACATGCGTATCCGCCGTCACCCAACCCTTCTCGCGCCAGGGCAGCCGCTTCTCGATCTCGATCACCACCTCTTGCGTCTCAGGCGTGATCTGCAGGACTTGATGCACCGGCCGGATCTCGAAGCCCTTGGAGACCTCCAGGTACACTTTCCCCACCGGCAGCTTGACCACCGTCTCGCCGTTGATGTAAGTGCAGGGGTGCATCGGGCCTGGGCGCTCCCAATCTACATGGGCGAAGTCCACACTATAATCCTCAAACCAGGCCGGGTTGAGGATGCGGTGGCGATCCACCGGCGCCAAATACTCGCCGGCCTCGCCGTGCAAATGCAGCTTGACCGGCGTCGCTTTGCGGCTCTCTTTTTCCACCACGCGCAGCTTCACCACCTGCGTCGCCGTCTCGATGGGTGTGAGCTCTTCGGAAAGTGGGGAGTGGGAAGTGGGAAGTGGGGTGGGGTGGGTGAGGGCGAGCCGCCCATCCCACAGATGAAAGCGCGCTTGCGGGTGAGCAGTATATTCAATGATCACCTCATTGGCTGCCTGGCGCGGCATCTGATTGTTGTAGCCGCTCTCCCAGGCTTCATTATTATACAACGGGCGCGGCGTAGCCGAGATGACCTGCCCCAGGTCGAGTTGGATTTGCGCCAACAGCCCGTTCTTGTCCAGGTCGGGTTGGAACGCCATACCTTCCGGCAGGCGCAGGCAGGCCTTGCGGCGCGTCTCCCAGCGCAGCGGCAGCGCCTCCACATTGCCCGCCGCCAGGCCAGAGACAATCAGCAGCCCACAAACCGGCTCGAAGCGGATGGCGACGATCGCTTTTTCCGCCGCCGCGTTTTCCCAATGCGGATTTTCCCACGCCCAGAGCCAGTGCATCAAAGGCGACCAGTCGGCGGTGGCGGCGCGCGTCTGCGTAAAGCCCCAACCGGGGTTAAGCTGCTCGTGAGCGGCGCGCATTGGGTGCGGTTTGTGCTGCGCCACCGCCTCGAAGCAGTTCTCGCCCCAGCCGCGCTGGAAGGCGCCCAACTGATGGCGGCGGCGGATGGGCAGGCGCGCCTCGCTGCCGTCGGCGTAGCAGATTACATAATCGGCAGCGTGTTCACCCAACCGCCCATGCCCGCTCGAAGCGGGGATGAAGCCGTCCTGGTTGAACTCCAGCGGGCGTATATCCGAGGTGTGCAGAAAAACCAACCAGCGGGCATGCGTCGGGCTGACCTCGACCCGCACGGGCTGATCGTACAGAACAACCGGCGTCTCGACCTGGAAGGGGATGCCCCAGGCGGCGCACTGCCCCTGCGGGGCGTGCGGGCGCGCCTCCAACAGCGTTTTTGAGGCGGGGGTTTGCTCCAGGCTGGATAAAGGTAGATTCCCTTGAAAAGGGAGAGGGGAGAAGAAAGGTGAGACCGGGCCATCAGAAATCGCAGGCATGATTACCTCCAGGGATCAGGTCGAAAAATGGTTGCAGGCCGGCTGGCCGGCCCAACGCGCCATGATGTCCTCGCGGCGCATTTCTCTCTAGTCGTATCTTCCATATTGATCAATCGCCTCCAGCATGGCAAAGATATTGGCCATACTTACATCGCGCTCGATAACATGTGATGGGCCGATGATGTAGCCTCCGCCGGCCCCCAGGGTGGCGATGGCCTTTTGGGTGTGCGTCTTGACCTCCTCCGGCGTCCCGAAGGGCAGCACCGACTGCACGCCCAGCCCGCCGGAAAAGGAGAGCCGGCTGCCGTACGTCGCTTTCACCCAGGCGTGATCGACACATTCCGGCTGCACCGGGTTGAGGACGTCTACACCGGTTTCGATCAGGTCTCCCACCAGGTCGTTGATCTTGCCGTCGCTGTGATATTCAATCAACACGTCAGGCTTGATCTCGCGCGCCGCCTGGATGACGCGCTGCAAGCGCGGCTGAAACCAGGCGCGCCACATGCGCTTGCTCATCAGCAGGCTGTTTTGCATCGAAACATCATCCCCCAACTGAATCATATCCACCCCGGCGCGGGCGTAGGCGCGGGCGGCGACCACGCGCCGGTCGGTGATCTGATCGAGCAGCACGTGCGCCTTCTCATCCTTCAGCGAGATGTCCTCGAACAGGCGATCCATCGAACGCAACTGCCAGGCGATCTCGAAGACCGTCTCAGCCAGCCCGCCGCAGACTGCATAGCCGCGGGTGTGCAGTTCGGCCACGCGCCCCTCGAGCCCGGCGTAGCGGTATTCGGCGTCCAGATCGGGCCAGGGAAAGTGCAAAATTTCATCCACACTCTCAGCGCGTTCGAGCGGGTAAAAATACTCGGCATACTGCCCGATGCTGTCCCATATCCGCCCGCGCCCCCATTCATCCCAACTCATCTGCGGGCGGGTGAAGTAGGATTGGTAATCGGTCGCCAGGCGGGTGGCGGCCGGCCCAACATAGAAGATATCGTCTTTGAGCGCCGGCATCAGATCTTGATTGCCGAAATGCTGGCGCAATTGGTGGTAGACATAGGTTTCCATCAGGATGTGGCGCGGAATGCGATCAGGGGTCTGGCGGTGGGCGGCGGTTAATACGCGTTGGCGGGAAGTCATCTCAGTCATGGCAGCTCCTGGGGGAATATGTTTCGTTTTTTAATCTTTCGTCAATTATACCTTTACAACCTCTTAAAAAGTCGTTATCCTTTTGTTAACCTTGATCGATTATCCTTTCCCCAGGGATTGAACCTATGACCACGATTTTGCTTGTCGAAGATGAACCTGGTTTGCAAGAAGCCCTGATCTACAACTTGCAGCGCCAGCAGTATACCGTCGAAGCCGTCGGCGACGGGCAGGCGGCGGTAGAAGCGGCGCGCCGCCTCCACCCCAACCTGGACTTGATCATCCTGGATGTGATGCTGCCCAGGCTGGATGGCTTTGAGGTCTGTCGCATCTTGCGCCAGGAGATGAGCATCCCGATTGTGATGCTCACCGCCCGCGATGACGAAATTGATCGCGTGGTCGGTTTGGAGATCGGCGCGGATGATTACGTCACCAAGCCGTTCAGCATGCGCGAATTCCTCGCCCGCATCAAGGCCCACTTGCGCCGCGAGCGCCGTTTGCAGGCCGACAGCGCCGCGGCGGACGCTGCCGCCAACGAGGTTTTGCGCTTCAATAATTTGACCATTGACCTGACCCGCCGTGAAGTAGCGTTGAACAACATCCCACTGGCTTTGAAACCCAAAGAATATGAGCTGCTTTTGTTCCTGGCGCAGCGGCGCGGGCAGGCGCTCTCGCGCGAGCGGCTGCTCGAATACGTTTGGGGCTGGGAGTTTAGCGGCAACACCCGTACAGTGGACGTGCATGTCCGCTGGCTGCGGGAGAAAATTGAACCTGACCCCTCGCAGCCTGTGCGCATTGTCACGGTGCGTGGGTCGGGCTATCGTTTTGAAGGTTGATATTGATGTTTCGTTCGATCCGCTGGCGCATCGCCTTACCCTATGTCATTTTGATCCTGGCCTCCATGCTGGCCCTGGGTGTGATCTTATCCAATTTTCTGCGGCAGATTTACCTGGACGATCTGGAAGCGCAGTTGGCGACGGAGGCGCGCCTGGTGGGCGAGGCGCTTCGTCCGCTTTTGGAGCATTCTGTTGGCGCGCCTGCCAACGGCGAATCCGCCGCCCCCTTGATCGAGCAGGCCGCCAGGGAATGGGCCAAAACTCTGGGGGCGCGCCTGACGATCATTGCCCTAGACGGCGTTGTCTTGGGCGAGTCGGATGACGACCCGGCGTTGATGAGCAATCACGCCGATCGCCCGGAGGTGATTGCCGCCCTGCGCAGCGGGCAGGGCAGCAGCATCCGCTTCAGCCACACCCTGGGTTATGATATGCTCTATGTGGGAGTGGCTTTTCCGAATCCACAAAACCCGCTGGCTGTTATTCGTGTAGCCGTCGCACTTAATCGCATCCAATCTCACCTGGCTCAATTGCAAGGCATCTTGTTCAGCGCTACTCTGTTTGTGGCCGTCCTGGCGGTGTTGCTGGCCGCCTGGATTGCCGCCCGCGCCTCGAGTCCTCTGCAGCAGTTGACCCATGCAGCGCGCCAGATGGCAGCCGGCGAATTGAGCGACCAGCCGGCAGCGGTCAATATTGATGAGATCGGCCAGTTGACCCAGGCTTTTAACCAGATGTCTGTCCAACTGCGCCAGCAGTTTCGCACGCTGGAGACAGAGCGCGGGAAGCTGTCGGCTGTGCTGCAAAAGATGAGCGACGGTGTGCTGATTGTAGACCAGCAGGGTCTGGTGCAACTGCTCAACCCGGCGGCAGAGCGGATGCTCAGCCTGCTGGCGCGCGAGGCGGTCGGCTCGCCGCTGGCAGAAGCGGTGCGCCATCATCAGCCCTTTGAGGTCTGGCGGCAGTGCCAGGAGACCGGCGAGGGCCAGCAGGCGACATTTGAATTCAGCCGGCGGATTGTCTTGCAGGTTGTCGCCACGCCGCTCGACCAGGCCCTGCCTGGCAGCATCCTTTTGCTTTTCCATGATATGACCCGCCAACGCCAGATCGAACGCCTGCGGCGCGATTTTATCAGCAATGTTTCGCACGAACTGCGCACCCCCCTGGCTGCGCTTAAGGCGCTCACTGAAACGCTGCGCGATGGCGCGCTGGAAGACCCCCCGGCGGCGCGCCGCTTTTTGGCGCGCATGGAGACCGAGGTGGACGCGTTGAGCTTGATGGTGGCTGAACTTCTGGAATTGTCGCGCATCGAGTCCGGGCATGTGCCGCTGATGCTGCAGCCCACCGCGCCGATGGAAATTGTCGGCCCGGCTTATGAGCGCTTGTGTTTGCAGGCTGAGCGCGCAAACCTCTCGCTGACCGTCGAATGCGCGGAGGATCTACCGGATGTGTTGGCGGATGCCGGGCGAGCGCAGCAGATTGTAGTCAACCTGCTGCACAACGCTATTAAATTTACACCGGAGAATGGCCAGGTGATTGTCGCGTGTGAACCTCAAGGGCGTTTTGTGTGTTTCTCGGTGCGCGATACGGGCATCGGCATCTCGGCTGAGGATTTGCCGCGCATCTTTGAGCGTTTTTACAAGGCCGACCGTTCGCGTTCCAGCGGCGGCACAGGATTGGGCCTGGCGATTGCGCGCCACCTGGTCGAGGCGCATGGGGGCAAAATTTGGGCCGAGAGCCAACTTGGGCAGGGCAGCACGTTCAGTTTCACTATTCCAATCGCCTGAATCAGTTCATTCTTATGATAGTGCGGCATTTATGGTGTAACCAAAAACACCGTAAATGCCGCACTGTTTGTTAACCAAATCATAACAATCCATTGAATGAATGTTAACCACCCCTTACCCTGTTGTTAAACGCTCGGGAGTATCCTTAGACTGTAAAAAATAAACTATCTACGAGAGGATTATGTATGAATACATATCGCAAATTCAACCTTTTATTCGCAGGCATCGCCATCTTGACGCTGATCTTGAGCGCCTGCGGCAGTTCCGCCGCCATTGCGCCGGCCACTGCAGTTCCCGCCAAATCTGAACCCACCGCAACCATCGCGGCTGCGCAGCCCACTGCCACGACAGCTTCAGCGAACACTGGTGTGGCTTTACCCGAGGTAGACCCGGCGACTGTCTCCGGTAATATTGTCGCCGCGGGTAGTTCCACCGTCTATCCCTTGGCGGAAGCCCTGGCCGAACGTTTCAAGGATGAGGGCTTTGCCGGCAATGTCACCATAGACAGCATTGGCTCCGGCGCGGGTTTCGAGCGCTTCTGTAAAACCGGCGAAACCGATATTGCCACCGCTTCGCGCAAAATCAAAGACGCCGAGATCGAAAACTGCAAGGCGATTGGCCGCGCGCCGCTCGAGTTCCGCGTCGGCACTGACGCGATTGCCTTCGTGGTGAGCGGCGAGAATGATTTCCTGAAGGATGTCACCCTGGCGGAACTGGCGAAAATCTTTTCCAAAGACGCCGTTAAGTGGTCGGACGTGCGCCCCGAATGGCCGAACGAAAACATCCTGCGCTTTTCTCCCGGCACCGACTCGGGAACATTTACTTACTTTGTCGAAAACGTGATGGCCCCGGCTTATAAGAACGCTGAAGGCAAAGCCGATGTGGAAACGGGCAAGAAGGCCCTGCTCGATGCGGCGAATATCCAATTCTCTGAAGATGACAATGTGCTGGTGCAGTGGGTTGTAGGCTCCAAATACGCCATCGGTTATTTCGGCTTTGCTTACTTCTCTGAAAACCAGGGCAAGCTCAAGGCCATTTCTTTGAATGGCATCGCGCCTTCCTTCCAGACGGCTGAAGATAACACCTATCCCATGTCGCGCCCCTTGTTCATCTACTCGGACGCCAAAATCCTGAAGGACAAGCCCCAGGCAGCCGCCTTCGTCAACTTCTTTCTGACG
>CAIQJJ010000831.1 GCA_903872065.1 uncultured Anaerolineales bacterium
CGAAGACCTGGGTAAAGTGCCCGCCTATCAGGGCGAACCCTACACCTTCGAAGGCTGCACCATCACCTTTTCGATGGCCTGGATGCCCCTGGCCGAAGGGAGCGATCCGCAAACCCGTAAAGTGCTGCTGGGTATCCGCACCCACCAGGATACACCGCTGGCCCTGCGCCTGCTCACCGCAGCCGAACTGGCCGCCGGCGACACCCCCCTGGGCAATCTCCCGGTTTTGGTCACTGACCTGCTGGAGAAAGTACGCCAGGAACTGCCCAAGCGCGCCATCCTGGCCGCCAAAGGCAAACGCCAGCCGAAAACAACCATCACCATCGAAAACAAAACCCCGGCTCCCGCACCGGCAAATCCGGCGCAAGAAGCCCAACCCGCCTCGATGCCGGCAAAAAACGCTGCCGGGCAGATGGGGCTGTTCGACCTATTCAACAACGGAGGATAGCTTTTATGGACGCAATCACTGACCTGGTTTACAAGATCACGGTGGACGGCGGCGCAGAGACCGAAATTGATGCCGCCATCGCCGCAGACGATAACCTGCTGCGTGCCGCGCTCAGCGTGGCCATGCCCGAACTGGCCAATGCCAGCATCACCCGCCATGCCCCGAAAGACGGCGTGGTGGTGAGCGAGATGAAGAAGCGTGCGGGAACCAAAGGTACCTTAACCAAAGGCTCTGCCGGCATTTCGCCGGTCGAGAGCCTGTCTGCTTGCACTGGCGGCATCAACCCGGCGGCTGCTCTTTACCAGACCATCAGCCGGATTGACCTGAACCAGCTCTCGCCCGAAGCCGGGCTGGCCTTGGATCGCCAGATCGAACAGGCTCTGGAGTCTGGTGAGGCGCACAAAGAGCAAATGGAACGGGCTATCGCCCGCCTGAGCGCCGCTCACCCGACATCTGCTGCGGTCATCGTGCTTGGCTTTTAGCCGGAGGGGGCCAGGCGACGTCCCATGTATCATAAAAAGATTAATAAATACTTCAAGGTCGCCCGGTGATGCGCGAGCAAAAACCGATTTCAGACCAGGGGATTTGTTATAATCATTATGTAGGGTTCTATTATTGAAGATGATTGCCCTGTCTGGAGGCCGAGATGACTGGTACACAAGCATTACAATCTGTCCAATTTGTCACCGTGAAAGGAAAGCGGCTGGCTGTTTTGACTGCCGAGGATTGGGAAGCGATGGTTGAATGGCTCGAAACCGTTGAGGATGTTCAGGTTGCTCAGCTGGCCTTCGATCAGCTCAAAGCTGCTGGCGGAGATCGTATACGCGCCGGCTGGATCGAATGGGATGAAGCCGAAAAGGAACTGGAATGAGCCAGTTTCGTGTATATGTTACGCCGGAGGCTTTGGCAGAAATCACGGATTTACCCGGCAACATTCGACAACGCATTCGAGAAACAATCCGAGAATTAGCCAACCAGCCGCAGCCATCTCGCAGCAAGAAATTACAATTCAACGTTCCTGATCGCTAGTTATTTCGCATTCGCCTGGATAACTGGCGAATTGTTTATGCCGTTTCTGAAAGCGAAAACGCCATTGATGTGTTGGCGGTTCGTAAACGTCCACCGTATGACTATGGTGATTTGGTCCAGCTACTGGAAGAGTTGGAGTAGTTTATGAACGTCAGTGACGCCATCTGTCTCAAACGCGCCGTGCGCAAATTCAACCCCGACCCGCTCTCCGAGGAGACCATCCAGGCCATCCTCAACGCCGGCCGGCGCGCCCAGTCCTCCAAAAACACCCAGCCCTGGCATTTCATTGCCATCACCGACAAGGTCATCCTCAAAGATCTCTCCGAGTGCGGCGATTGGGCCGGCCACTTGGCCGGGGCTGCCCTGGGTGTGGCGCTGCTGACCGAAGACCCCAATGAGAAATTCCAACGGCTGTTCGACCTGGGCCAGGCGACAACCCATTTATCATAATTTGATTAATGGTTGATTAAATGATTTACTTGTTATTCTCGAGGTACTGTATCTTTGCGTAAGCAAATTCGTGAAGCGCACTGGCGGCAAGCCAGCAACGATGGCGAAGCTGCCCCAATATGTAGCCTCATTCGAGCAAATTGGGCGACAGGGGCCATAGGTGCGACTAAACGTTGTGCAAAAAAGCGCCTCAGTGAGCCTGCCGGGAAAGCCATTTTGGAAATTCCTTACTTAAGGATACAGTACCATTCTCGAGCCGGAACTCTCCCCTAAGGAGCGCTCCTGGCAAGTTTCAAAGCTGCTCATTTCCGGACCCTTTCCACTGGATATCTTGGTAAAAACTCCTAAAAAAGTCGCCAAAGGGCTGCACAACAAAGATTATTTTGTCTATGAGAGAATCCAATAGCTGAAGATGCAAAAGAAGTGTTGCTCATCGCCCCCATGAAGTCAAAAGCTTTGTCCACGAGTTCTTGATGATAGATGAAACACCCTGAGCTATCCCTTCTCCTGGATGGGAATCCCCAAACACATTACGGATATATCTGAATATCACCAAGATTCAATTCACTGAACTTCACAATCCTAGCCCCGATGGCATATTTTTCCTGATTAGCCCAGATACCGTGACCGTCGCC
>CAIQJJ010000832.1 GCA_903872065.1 uncultured Anaerolineales bacterium
CACTAAGGAAAGGGGGTGATTCAAAAAATCTACTGCCAGGCGCAAATCGGCGCCATGTTCCAGGAGATAGGCCGCGGCATGTAAATCACGCGCAGTGGTGCGCGAATAGGTTAGCGAACCGGTATCTTCATAGATGCCCAGCAGCAGCAATGTCGCTTGCAAGACGCCGATATCTTCTTCGCCATCTTCCGCGCGCTCGCGTAATTCTTCGACAAAAAGGGTGGTCGTTGCGCCGACCGATTGGCAGCTCACCACCCAATGCGGCGGCAGGTCGGGGCGCTGAGGGTGATGGTCTACCACATACACACAGGTTGCGCTGCTAACTCCCTTAATCGTCGTTAAGGACTGCGTATCTACCAATGTCAGTGAATGAACGGCTTCATTGGGCATATCCCGCAGTTCGACAAAAGGCAGTTCAGCCCCATAGAGGGTAACAAAGGCGCGCACATTGCGATTGACGCGATAAGGCAATAAAGGAATGGCGGTTTCATCACATAGCCAGGCGCCTAGTAAAGAAGCCAGGGCATCAAAATCAGCCTGTTCATGGGTGAGGATAAGACGCATAAGGCTATTGTACTACCATTGGAATTTGAAACGCAATCTTTGATGTATCGCTGGCGCAAACACAAATTGTTTTTTTGCCTGGAAAAAAAGCGCAATCTTTCGCCGCGCCAGGCATATCATAGAGAAAGTTGTCTTCAAGTTTTCCAGCAATCTTCATCAGAACAGGTATAATCGTACTGTGGATATTCAAGCACTGACCCAAGAAATGCATCGTTTTGTCGCTTCAATGGGCTGGTACGCGCCCAACAGCAAGCGCCCGCAAACCTTGCGCAACCTGGCAATCTCGCTAAATCTGGAAGCCGCAGAGGTGTTGGAACACTTTCAGTGGCAAGATGATCCAGCAGACTCTGCCGCGCTGGCCGAGGAATTAGCGGATGTAGGGCTTTACCTGTTGCAAATTGCCAGCCTGGCCGAAATTGATCTGGAGCAAGCCATTCTCCAAAAGCTGAATAAGAACTACACGCGCACATGGGATACCAAGCCCATTGATCCTCCCTATCCAAATTCTACCCCTTGAGAAGCACACATGTCAGACGAAAAACTTCCTCTCCGCTCTGAAAATTACTCTGAATGGTATAACACATTGGTACAACGCGCCGAATTAGCTGATTATGCCCCGGTGCGTGGGT
This sequence comes from uncultured Anaerolineales bacterium, assembly GCA_903872065.1. Classification (GTDB taxonomy): domain Bacteria; phylum Chloroflexota; class Anaerolineae; order Anaerolineales; family UBA4823; genus CAIQJJ01. The sequence continues at coordinate 1,194 of CAIQJJ010000832.1, forward strand.
GCATGGTTGTGCGGCCTTACGGCTGGTCGCTATGGGAAAACATTCAACAAGCGTTGGACAGACGCTTTAAAGCCACCGGCCATGTCAATGCAGCCTTTCCGCTCTTTATCCCCATGTCTTTTCTTGAAAAAGAAAAAGCGCATGTGGAAGGATTTTCGCCAGAACTGGCGGTAGTTACAATTGGCGGCGGCGAAACCCTTGAGGAGCCGCTGGTGGTGCGACCGACCTCAGAAACGGTGATCGGGTACATGTATTCGAAATGGATTAAGTCGTACCGCGACCTGCCAGTGTTGATCAACCAATGGGCAAATGTCGTCCGTTGGGAAATGCGCACGCGGCTTTTCTTGCGCACCCTGGAATTTTTCTGGCAAGAAGGCCATACCGCCCACGCCACCTCTGAAGAAGCCGAGGCCGAAACCCGCAGGATGCTGGATGTCTATGCAGATTTCGCCATCAACGATGGCGCGGTGCCCGTCATTTCGGGACGCAAGAGTGAAAAAGAAAAGTTCGCCGGCGCGGTGAATTCCTATACGATTGAGGCGATGATGGGCGACAAACGCGCCTTACAATCTGGCACATCCCACTTTTTGGGACAAAACTTTGCCAAAGCGTTCAATATTCAGTATCTTGACCCAACCAACACATTGCAATACTGCTGGACGACTTCCTGGGGCTTAAGCACACGCTTTATCGGCGCCATTATCATGACGCACGGCGATGATCAAGGGCTGGTGCTGCCGCCCAAGCTGGCCCCGATCCAAATTGTGATCGTGCCAATTTACAAAAATGAAGATGAGCGGGTGAAAGTGATGACTGCTGTCGCCGCAGTGACTGAGGAATTGAAGGATTTTCGCCTCAAGGTGGATGATCGCCAGGAAGTAACCCCTGGGTTTAAGTTCAACGACTGGGAGATGCGCGGCGTGCCATTGCGGATTGAAATCGGGCCAAAAGATGTTGAGAAGGGCAGTGTGGCCTTTGCCCGGCGAGATGCGCCCGGTCGTGCGGGAAAATCTTTCGTCCCGCGGGATAGATTGGCCCAGCGCGTCGCTGAAATGCTGCAAACCATCCAGACTTCTCTGCACGAGAAGGCATTAGCCTTCCGCAAAGCCAATACGCACGAGCCAGGCGATTACGCCGAATTATGCCAGGTGGTCGAGGATGGCTTCGCGTTTGCCTGGTGGTGCGGTCGCGCGGAATGCGAGGCCAAGGTGAAAGAGGATACCAAAGCGACAACTCGCTGCATTCCTTTTGAACAACCCGGCGGTGAAGGCAAGTGCATTGTCTGCGGCGCGCAGTCGAGCGAAAAGGTCATTTTTGCCAAAGCATATTAGAAAAATGTTATTGTCTTGTCAAAAGATATCCGTCCAATTCTTTAAAACCTATCTGCGGCGAGATTGGGCCGCCCTGGCAATCTTCTGTCTCGCCGCAGTCTGGTCTATCTACCCCATCTGGCAAGCGCCGCACCGCTATCTCATCGGCTGGCCAGGGGATAATATCCAGTATGCCTATATGACCGGGCAGATGGCAGAGGCGCTCTTCAAAGGCCAAAACCCTTTTGTAGATACACAACTGAATTATCCCGATCAACTTGGGTTGCTGACCTCAGAAACCCCCTTTTGGGGAATACTTTTGCTTGCACCGCTCACGCAGCTTACGAATCCTGTACTAGGTTACAATGCGATTCTCTTTCTCTGCGGCTTGCTTTCAGGGTATTTTTGCTACTTGTGGATTACGAGACTGACAGGCAGCCGTTTTGGAGGGATCATTGCCGGCCTGGCGTTTCTTTTATTACCTTATCGGATTGTCCATAGCTACGGTCACCCCAACCTTATTTCGACGCAGTTCATGCCGTTGTTTTTTTGGGGGCTCGATGTATCCCTCCAGTCTGCCGCGCCGGCGCGCAGAAATATTGTCTTTTTGGCCGCCAGCCTGTTTCTGATCGGCGCATCATCACAATATTACCTGGCAATGTGCAGCTCAGGCAGCCTGCTGTATCTGCTTCTCGCCAGGCCCAACCTAAAATATTGGCTGCACCAAGGCTGGAAAATTTTGGTTGGGATCGCAGTGGGCGCTTTTCTCGGCGTACTGCCCTACCTGTTCGAGACGCGTGAGGCGGCTTACCAGCCCTATAACCCTGTCGAAACGCGGGTTTGGTCTGCCAGTTTGCTCGATTTTTTTGCGCCGTCCCGCTTACATCCTCTCTGGGGAGCATGGATCGAAAACGCTTATCCGCGCCCAACCTGGATCGAACACACCCTCTACCTGGGCGTGGTTTGCCTGGTGTTGGCCGGGGTTGCCTTAATTGGGAAGCGTAATTTGCTCAAAAACAGAACGTGGGTCTGGGGAGGCGTCATCCTGTTTGGACTCTTGATTGCCCTGGGTACCGATCTCCACTGGAATGGACAGCCACTCCAGGCCGAAAATCCTTTCTGGCTTCCCGCTTATTATTTGCAGTTTTTCCCAGGCATCAACTTGATGCGTGTGTGGAGTCGGTTCGTCATTTTGCCCATGCTGTTTATTGCTTTGCTTGCAGGGATAGGCGCGAGTTGGCTGCAACAACGTTCGCGTCATCCTAAGCTGGTTATGCTGGTCTGTACAGGCCTGTTACTGCTCGACTTCGCCCCTGGCCGTATCGAAGCCACTTATTGGACGCCGCGCGAGGTGGATTTCTGGCTGGCCGCGCAGGCAGATCAGCAGGCCGCCATCTTTTTACCAATCGGGGTTGATAATTATGCGGCGATGTATGGCTCCCTCTTTCACAATCATCCGCTGCCGGTCTATAACCATCCTCAACACCTGCCTCCAGCCTATCGTCAAATTGCTGCAGCGATGCAAACCTTCCCGGCGCCTGAAACAATCCAAACCTTGCGCGATCTTCACTATCGCTATATCATCCTATCGAAAGTTTTTTTTGATGGAACGCGCGCCCCGGCGCTGGAAACAGTCCAGGCTGCATTGGAAAAGAACAGCGATCTTGCACAAAAAGCCGATCTCAGTGAGTATGTAATTTACTCTTTTTCATCGCCATAAAGCCTCATGCCTGCCATTCAGCCTGCTCGTCTGAAAATCCAATCCGCCGAATTGGCGGCGCAGTCGAATGACCCGCCCGCTTTTGTACGCCGCCTGTACGATCTCTTGGAATTTTACGCCAACCGCACTTATCGCCCTGGTCAAGCGGGAACGCCCAAACCCTTGACGCAGACATACAATGTTCCCCTGCCTGTCATGCGCCAGGTCATGCAAGATTTGGCGCCGCGCATCGCGGCTGCTCCCGCCGAAATGCTCCCTCTCTGCACTGCGCTCTGGCAAGAGCCTGTGCTGGAGTTTCGCCAGTTGGCGGCGGAGGTGTTAGGGCGCTTGCCTCGCGAGTTAAGCCAGGCGGGCCAGGCGCTGCTCACGACCTGGGTGCGAAACAATCCTGATCAACAAGCGCTGGCCTCGCTGCTTGAAACAAGCACACAGCGCCAACGCAAAGAACAACCCGACCAAGTGGTGCAGTTGACGGTAAGTTGGCTCAAGAGCGATGCACTGGTTCTGCGACGCAGCGGGTTGTGGTTGATCGGGGTTTTGGCGGCGGATGCGGATTTTGCCAACCTGCCGGCGCTCTATTCTTTGTTGACTCCTCTGCTCCGCCAGCCGCCCTCAGCCCTACGCCTGGATTTGATCACTACGCTAACCATCCTGGCGCGCCGTTCGCCGCGCGAGACGGCGCACTTCTTCCGCGAGATTTTAGCGCTCCCCAGCAATGCGGATACAGCCTGGATCATCCGGCGCATTTTGCCCGAATTTTCGCCCGAACTGCAAACTTCTTTACGCATTGCTTTGAAAGGGTGATTCTCCAAAACACTTTTTCTGGTATAATCCCCCTTCGCTGACTAGACCTGCCTGCGGAGCCGCCTCTTGAGGGCGCTGCAAGCATGGAGACCTGCCAGAGATTTTATTTAGGAGAAGCAGACGTCATGACGCTCACAAAAGACGCCAAAACAACTTTAATTGGCAATTATGCCCGCCACGAAGGCGATACCGGTTCACCTGAAGTTCAGGTCGCTTTGCTCACCAGCCGCATTAATATGCTGACCGAGCATTTGCGCTCAAACAAGAAGGACTTTTCTTCACGGCGCGGCTTGCTGAAATTGGTCGGTCAACGCCGCCGCTTGCTGGCGTATGTGCGCCGCAACGATTTTCAACGATATATGGCCCTGACCGAAAAGCTCGGTATTCGCCGCAAATAAAACAAGCAGATCAGTAGATGGGGGCATGCCCCCATCTACTCATTTTTTTGAGCAACCCATTGCTCTGGCGAAAAACCTGCTTTGGGGGTATGCAAACCTTGCTTTGCTTGTGTTTGTTGTAAACCCATAGCGTTTTTGCCCATATCTTATCCACGCTGCTGGTCGGGAATTGAAAGATGGTTACGACACCAACCATGGCTTTCGCCGCCACCCTTCAGTCCCTGACCAGGCGGAAAAATACTATGATTAGGAGACTTTATGAAGCCTGAAACAAAACAATTCCAGGCCGTTCTTGGTACTGGCGATAATACTCGCCAGGTTACCTTTGAGACCGGCAAACTCGCATCCCAGGCCGGCGGTGCAGTGACTGTGCGCCTGGGCGATACGATGGTCTTCGCTGCCGCCACCATGTCTGACGTGCGCGAGGGCATTGATTTCTTCCCTCTGAGTGTAGAATACGAAGAGCGGATGTATGCCGGCGGCAAAATCCCCGGCTCGTTCTTTCGCCGTGAAGGCCGCCCCTCTGAAGACGCTATTCTGACTGCCCGCCTGACAGATCGTCCGCTGCGCCCACTCTTCCCCAAAGACCTGCGCAACGAAGTCCAGGTGATCATGTTTTCGCTTTCGATTGATGGTGAAAACCCGATTGACATTCTGGCAGTCAACGCCGCTTCAGCGGCGGTGATGATCTCGGATATTCCCTGGAATGGCCCGGTTGGGGCGGTGCGCATTGGGCGCATTAACAACCAATTCATCATCAACCCGACCTTTGCCCAGATCGAAGAATCCACTCTTGACCTGCGCCTGGCAGGTTCGCGCGAGGCCATCTTGATGGTGGAATGCGGGGCAAAGGAAATCCCTGAAAACGTGATGGTCGAAGCTTTACAGTTCGGCCACCAGGCGATCCAATCTTTGATTGACGCCCAGCTTCAAATGACGGCGGCGGTGGGAAAACCCAAACGGGACTATCCATCCTTCAAGTTGCCCGAAGCCCTGGAAGCCGCCATGCACGATAAGGCCGCCGGGCGCTTAAATGAGATTCTGGATACCAATCATGGCAAAGTGGAGTTAAATACTGCCGTGGACACACTCCAGAATGAATTGGTCGCCGAACTGAGCGCGGCTGGCGAGAGCGCCCCACTGTATCGTGAAGATCAAGCCAAAGAAGCTTTTCATGAGACTTATAAGGCCGTCGTGCGCCAGCGCATTTTGCAGCACGGCAAACGCCCTGATGGGCGCGCCACACGGGAAATTCGCCCGATCTGGTGCGAGGTGGGCGTCTCTCCACGCGCCCACGGTTCTGGTTTGTTCACCCGCGGCGAGACGCAGGTATTGACCATGGCCACCCTGGGGACTCCCAAAGACGCGCAAGAAGTTGACAGCCTGGCGCCGACCGCCAACAAACGCTATATGCACCATTACAACTTTCCGCCCTACTCGACCGGCGAGGTCAAGCCGCTGCGAGGACAATCGCGGCGTGAAATTGGGCATGGCGCGCTGGCTGAACGGGCGTTGATCCCTGTTATCCCCCCCGAATCGGCCTTCCCCTATACCCTGCGCCTGGTTTCTGAGGTGCTTTCCTCGAACGGCTCCAGCTCGATGGGATCGGTCTGCGGTTCTACCCTGGCGCTGATGGATACGGGGGTGCCGATTACAGCCCCGGTCGCCGGTGTGGCAATGGGGTTGATCAAGGAAGGCGATACGTATGCCATCCTGACCGATATCCAGGGCCTGGAAGATCACCTGGGCGATATGGACTTCAAAGTGGCGGGAACAAAAACCGGCATCACCGCTCTGCAAATGGATATCAAAATCAGCGGCCTGACGGCGCAAATCATGTCTGAGGCGCTCGCCCAGGCATTGGAAGGCCGCCTGTCGATCCTGGCGCAAATGCTTGAGATCATCCCAGAACCACGCCCATCTTTGAAGCCGTTTGCGCCGCGCATCATTGTGGTTAAAATCCCGGTGGATAAGATTGGGGCGGTGATCGGCCCAGGCGGCAAGGTGATCCGCGGCATCCAGGAAGAAACCGGCGCGACGATTGACATTCAAGATGACGGTTCGGTTTACATTGCCACCAACGATGGCGAAAGCGCACGCAAAGCGGTTGAACGCATCGAGGGGCTCACTGACAGCCCAGTTTTGGGACGCATCTACACCGGAAAAGTGGTGCGGATCACCGATTTCGGCGCATTTGTCGAGATCATGCCCAATATTGATGGGATGGTGCACATCTCGCAATTGGACAGCATGCGCGTGAACCGCGTCGAAGATGTGGTCAGCATGGGCGACGAGGTGAGCGTCATGGTGACAGGGATTGATCCGCAAGGGAAGATTCGCCTGTCGCGCCTGGCAGTGCTGGAAGGCTGGACGCTTGAGGAAGCAGTCGCCAATGATCGTCCGGGCGGCCCACGCCCTGGCGGAGGCGGAGGAGGCGGTAGACCTTCTGGCGGCGGAGAGCGGCGCGGCGGGAATACGCCCAATCGAGGCGGAGACCGGCGGAGATAAATCTTTTCTTCGGCGCGGCCAGCATGCTCAAGCTGGCCGCGCCCGAAGTCACACTCAACAAGGAAGAATGCAGTCTATTGGAGGCATTGAACGCTAATGAAAGAATATCGCTCTTTGATTTTGATTGTCATCGTCGTGGCGCTGGCTTTATGGATATCGCTTTCTGACCAGGTCGGTTTTGGCGACTATACTCGCGATACAAGCACTCGCCTGGGTTTGGATCTGGTGGGCGGGGTGCAAGTGCTGCTCGAAGGCGAACCCTCTTCAGAGATTACTACCCTTGAACTGGATAGCGCGATGGAAACTGCTCGTTCTATCGTCGAAAATCGCGTCAATGGGCTGGGAGTTAGCGAAGCAGTGGTCGTGCGCGCGGGAGAACGCCGCATTGTGGTTGAACTGCCCGGCGTCAAAGATCCAGAACAGGCGCGGGCGACGATCAAACAGACGGCTTTGCTTGAATTTGTAGATATGTCGAGCATTACCAGCCAGCAAGCCCTGGCCATGGAAAACGCCGGCACAGTCATTGTCACCGACCTGGATCCCACTGCCGTGATCAGTGCCAGCGCCAGCACAACCAACACTGTTCCAGCGACTGTCTGGCATACCGCGATGACCGGCAGTGTGTTAAAAACCGCCAGTCCTTCTACTGATGCACAAACCGGGCAGTTTATTGTCCAATTTGAGTTAACCGACGAGGGCGCCAAGACATTTGGTGATTTTACCTCACAGCATGTCGGCAAAGTCCTGGCGATTGTGTTGGATAAGAAGATCATTTCAGCCCCAACCATTCAAAACGCCATTCTGGACGGCAAAGGGATGATCACTGGCAATTTCAACGCCGAGAGCGCCACCCGCCTGGCCGTGCAGTTGAAATACGGCGCGCTGCCTATCCCTCTGAAAGAGGTTGAGACCCGTACAGTTGGCCCTAGCCTGGGACAAGACTCGCTGCAAAAGAGTTTGATCGCCGGGTTGATCGGTTTTTGCGTGGTGATCCTGTTCATGGCATTGTACTACCGGCTGCCTGGCGGAATCGCCGATATATCCATCTTGATCTATGCGGTGATTACTTACGCCCTGTATCGCTTTATGCCGGTTACATTGACTCTGCCCGGCATCGCCGGCTTCTTGCTCAGCACGGGCAGCGCCCTGGACGCCAACATCTTGATTTTTGAGCGTATGAAAGAAGAACTGCGCAGCGGACGCTCTCTGTCACAAGCCATCCGGTTGGGTTGGGAGCGCGCCTGGCCATCCATTCGCGACTCAAACATTGCAACCCTGATCACCTGCTTGATTCTTTTCTACTTTGGCAGCACGTCGGGCGCGACCATTGTTAAGGGGTTCTCCATCACTCTGCTGGTGGGCATCCTGATCAGCTTATTCACGGCGATTTTCGTGACCCGCACCCTGCTGACGCTCATCTTAAACTCGCTCAAACTCACCAACCTGGAAAAATGGTTTGGTATTTAGAGGGCCGCTATGATCAACATTCTTAGCAAACGCTACATCTTTTTCGCCATCTCGCTGCTGATCATCATTCCAGGGCTCATCCTGGCAATCTTCCCCGGCTTGCCGCTTTCGATTGACTTCACCGGGGGCAGTCTGCTGGAAATTAAATTCGCTTCTGGCAGAATCCCTGCCTCAGCCCAGGTAATCGCCGTTTACAATGACATGGGCGTCACCGATGTCCTGGCGCAAACGACGAACCAGGGCACGATGTTAATTCGCTCATCAGAGTTGAAAGATGATCTGCACAAGCAAATCGAGGCTGAACTGGGCAAGCGCTTTGAGGATACTGTGGTTGAGCTGCGCTTCGAGACCGTCGGTGGGACGGTTGGCAAAGAAGTCACCCAAAGCGGCATTACAGCCGTTGCGGTCGCCGCGATCCTGGTGATTCTCTACATTGCCTGGGCTTTCAAAGGGCTGGCGCACGCCTTCCGTTATGGGGTTTGCGCCATCATCGCCATGCTGCATGATATCGCGATTGTGATCAGCATGGGGTCAATCGGCGGGCTGCTTTTTGGCTGGCAGGTGGATGCACTCTATCTGACCGCCCTGCTGACCGTGATCGGATTCTCACTGCAAGATAAGGTGGTGGTCTTTGATCGCATTCGTGAAAATTCAGGTATTCACCGCCGCTTGAACTTTGAAACGCTGGTGAACCATTCGATTGTCCAAACCTTGCAGCGTTCGATTAATACACAGTTGATGACGGTTGAGTTTATGATGCTGGCGCTGGCTTTGTTTGGCGGGGTCACTCTGCGCGAATTTGCGGTGATCTTGCTGGTGGGATTGTTCAGCGGTACTTACTCATCCATCTTTATTGCCGCTTCAATTTTGGTGGTATGGGAAAACCACGAGTGGGACAAGTGGTTCCGCCGTAAAGAAAATCTTCCGGCGGGCGCGGCCTGATCCCAAAACCCTGCCCTCATTAAAACGCCGGTCCGCGCCCAAGCTGACCGGCGTTTTTTTATGATACCTGGATCTCTCAACGCAGCAAATTGAGCAGCCCTTGCGGAAAATACACCAGACACGCCGCGCCGGCGACCAGAAACGGGCCATAAGGCAAAGCCATAAAGGCGTGATAACGACGGGTGAACAACTTGATGATCAAGTATAAGAGGCTAAACCCGCCGGCGAGCAAAACGGACAAAAAGAGACCCACGGGGATCAAGTGCCAACCCAAGAGCAAACCCAAGACCCCGCTTAAGTTCACGTCGCCAAAACCCAGCGCATCTTCCTCCACAGTTTCAGCGCGTAAACGGTTCATCAGGCGCATAAATAACCCACCCAGGCCATAGAAGAAAAACATGATGCCAAAGCCTAAGGCGCCTCCCGCCAGGCTGGTCCACAAGCCAAACCACCAGGCTGCCAACGAGCTCATGGAGGGATCAAACTGCTGCGTACGCCACCAAACACCCAAAGCAAGGCCCAACACTGTCCCTACCAGGCTGACCGGGTGCAAAATCAAGTGGTATTCGATGTCAATCACGACCACCACACCAAAATAGGCCAATAAGAGCAAACTGAGCCAAAAGCCCAATGGGGGGGAGGGATATTGCCACAACCAGATGGCTGCCAGGCTAAAAAAAACTTCGACTGCAAGGGTGCGCCAGGGACGCCTTGCGCCGCAGGCCGGGCAGCGCCGCGGCCAAAACCAGTAATTCTTCTGCGGGAACTGAGCCTGGCACTTCAAACAAAAAGGCCGGGTCAGGGCGCGCTTCCAGGGGAGTACATCTGCAAGATAATTGACCCCGGCCCCTACCGCCCAGCCAATGACAACAATGAATGGAATAGAAAAGATGGTCACGATTTTGCTCCTTTTGAATAGATGGACTGATCGGATATCTGGCATGATTATAGTAGGAATGTAGGAAGATCGTAGAGCAATCGTCGAAAAACTCATCTTCATTTCGTTGTACAATCCATTTCAAAAGAAACGCCAGAAGGAGATTTTGCATGGAAAAGTTTATTATTCAAGGAGGCATCCCGTTAAGCGGCGAGGTGACGCCGGCCGGCAACAAAAACGCCGCCCTCCCTTTGCTGGCTGCCTGTCTACTCACCAATGAACCTGTGATTTTACACAACGTACCAGAGATCCGGGATGTGCGCGATATGCGCGCCTTGCTGGAAAGCCTGGGCGTCAAAGTCCAAAATATTACCAACCACACCTGGAAAATCCAGGCCAATGAGGTCTGCGCGGCCGATCTCGACCCCGACCTTTGCCGGCGCATCCGGGCCTCGATTTTGCTGGCCGGGCCAATGACGGCGCGCGCCGGTGAACTGCATCTGCCGCCGCCAGGCGGGGATGTGATCGGCCGTCGCCGCGTGGATACCCATATTTTGGCCCTGCGCGCGCTGGGCGCATCCGCCGATTACAATATTCACCAACGCGTGTTTGAGTTTCGCTGCGCGCAGCTCAAGGGGGCCGAGATTTTACTCGACGAGGCCAGTGTGACCGGGACAGAAAACGCGATCATGGCTGCCGTCACCGCCCAAGGAGATACCATCTTGCGCAACGCCGCTTCTGAGCCGCACATCCAGGAACTGTGCCACTTCTTGAACTGCCTGGGAGGGCATATTGAACATATCGGCTCGAACACACTTTATATCTATGGCGCGCCCCGTCTGCACGGCGGCGAGTACACCATTGGGCCCGATTACCTGGAAGTCGTCAGTTTTATCGGGGCGGCGGTGATTACCAGGGGGTCTATTTATATCCGCAACGCCGGCCATGAATACCTGGGCATGGCGCGCCTGGTTTTTCAGCGCATGGGCATTCACTGGGAAACCGAAGGGGCAGATATTTATGTCCCCGCCAAACAAGAATTGGTTGTCGAGCCGGATTTAGGCAACGCCATCCCTGAAATTAAGACCAATGTCTGGCCGGCGTTTCCCTCCGATCTGAACAGCATTGCCATCACCGTCTGCACCCAGGTCAGCGGTTCTGTCCTGTTTCACGACTGGATGTATCCAAGCCGGATGTATTTCACCGACAAGTTGGTTAATATGGGGGCGCACATCGTGCTATGCGATCCACATCGCTGCATCGTCCAGGGGCCAACCCCTCTCTTTGCTGAGAAAATGGAAAGCCCAGATATTCGGGCCGGCGTGGCCTTGGTGCTGGCGGCCCTGGCTGCGCACGGAAAATCCACCATCCGCAACGTAGGGCAAATTGACCGCGGCTACGAACGGATTGACGAAAAACTGCGCAGTTTAGGGGCCAAAATCGAGCGCCAGAGCGAAACTTAAGCCAGCAACAACTACTTTAGCGACAGGGAATGCAAGGCGCGCATCAAAGGTCTAAGCGAACGTAATCCCCCATCCGAAAGCGAAACCCCCTGGCAATCCAAAAGCCAGGGGGTTTCGCCCGTCTGCCGCATCGTTTAAGCCGCCGGCTGCGAAGCTACTTCCAAAAACTGCTCAACAACCATGCGCAGCATCGGTTCGGGCATCGCCCCAACCTGGCGGTGCAGCACTTTGCCGCCAGCGATAAACAACATCGTCGGAATGCCTTGCACGCCGTACTGCATGGCCCACTGCTGGTTATCGTCTGTGTTAACTTTGGCAACCACTACTTTACCGGCCAGTTCTTTGGCAAGTTTGTCCAGGATAGGGGCCACCATTTTACAAGGTCCACACCACGGCGCCCAAAAATCTACAATCACAGGCAATTGTGATTTCAAAACGGTCTTTTCAAAAGCCGCATCAGTTACATGAATGGGTTCAGCGTTCATTTGTGTCTCTCCTTACAGGGGTAATTTCAATCAAATAGATGCAATCTTGAGCAAAAGGTTACACAGTATAGCATGTCCAACAGGATTTGTCAGGTATAATCGGGCGCGTGAGTCTCAATGTCGCTTCGCACCAAACCAAAGCTTACACCGTTTCGACTGCGGTTTACGAAGGCCCGCTCGATCTATTGTTGCAATTGATCGAACGGGCCGAATTGGATATTACGCGCCTGGCGCTGGCTCAAGTCACCGATCAATACTTAAGCCACTTGCGGAAAGTGCGCGAAACAACTTTGCCCGATGAAGTTTCGGCATTTTTGGTGATCGCTGCCCGGCTGATCCAGATCAAATCTGAAGCCCTGCTGCCAACCCCGCCGGCGCGCGAGAGTGAGGAAGAAGATCCCGGCGAGGCCCTGGCGCAGCAATTGATTGCCTATAAGCGCTGCCGGCAGATTGCCGACTTGTTGGGCAAACGCGAAGAGCAAAAATTGCACACGTATCTGCGCCTGGCGCCGCCTCCCAAAGTGGAGGGGAATGTTGACTTGAGCGGGCTGACTCTGAAAGATTTACTGCGGGCGGCGCAGGCAATGCTGGCAGCAGATGGGCGCGCGGCGCTCAACACGGTCGTCGCCGCGCCGCGCGTCACCATTCGTGAAAAAATCGCCCTGATTACGCAATATCTCCAAAACCACGGCAGCGCTTCTTTCCGCGCCTTGCTCGGAGAACGCCACACCCGCCTGGATGTTGTGGTGACATTCCTGGCGATGCTCGAATTGGTCAAACGACATCTGGTGGAGATCGAGCAGGAGCAGATCTTTGGCGAAATCAAGCTGAATGTCACTGGAGACTGGGAACAACCCAAGGAATTTGAGCTTGAGTTTGGCGAATAAGCGCAGTCAAGGTCACGATGCGGCTAAGCGGGGTTTGGCAAACAAGCTATAGAGCAATACGATTACAAGCAGAGCCGCGGTCGCCAGAGATGCGGATGAAACCAGGGCAACCGCTGAATGTTTCACAGCAATGCCCACCAAAGCCCACAAAATCACCAGGATATAGGCAATATCGCGGCGCGTTAGGCTGACCAGAGAAGCGATGACGAAAACCGCAGCCAGGATGATCAGCATCCAGACTTCATCGGCGAGGCCAAAGCCATCCCAGCGCAGATAGTCTAGCACATCCGTCACATTGGCGACCGTTGCAACAGTAATCCAACCCAGGTAAATGCTGAAGGGGACTTGCACCGACCATTTTTCTCCCGCGGCGACGCTCACCCGTCCAATTCCCAGGCGCAAATAGGTCGCAATTAACAGAGCCAGCAAAATCAACATCGCCAGCAAAGTCAGCGGGAACTGCTCATAATGCCAGAAAAATAACCAGGCAATGTTCGCCAATCCGCTGCCAGCAATGAGATAGGCGGTATCGCGCAGGCGCGGATTTTGACGCTGGGCGGGAAGCGCCTGATAGATCGCATAAGCGATCAAACCCAGGTAAATCAACCCCCAAATGGAAAAGACATAACCGGCCGGCACAAAATAGACTTGAAAGCGGTCGGATATTTGACCAGTATTTAAGCCATTCAAGGGTAAAGCATTGGCCAAAAAGTTAAAGAATATGGTCGCCAGAACCGAAAGGATGACCACGGCGGGTCGTAAGATGTCTTTCATGGTTAACTCCTCATACACCAAAAAACTGTTTCTTCACTACGATCAAGTATAACGACAAAACGAAAAATTGTCAAGAATAACTAAACAATATCTATACATAAAGTTGACAAATCGAAACTTCTCTGATAACATGGGGTTATGATCAAAAATCAATTTTATTGGAGCATTTGACGTGTACAACCTGGTTAGATAATGAAACAAATGGAGAGAAAGTCATGAGCATTCGGATTGTCACAGACAGTACTTGCGATCTTCCAGCCGAGATCATTTCTCGCTACGAGATCAGTGTGATTCCGGTCTATATCAATATCGGTGAAAAAGGGTATCTGGACGGAATTGACATCACGCGGCAGGATTTTTATCAAAACTTACCCACTTTCAAAGCCCATCCAACGACGGCCGCGCCCGGAATAGAAATGTTTCACAATACTTATGAACAACTGGTCAACAGAGGCGCCAAACAAATTCTTTCAATTCATATCTCACAAAGTTTGAGCGGCGTGATGGGGGTAGCGCAAATTGCCGCAGAATCTTATAAAAAAGCGATGGTCAAGGTATTGGACTCTCGGCAGTTGGGAATTGGCCTGGGCTTTCAGGTGGAGACCGCGGCGCGTATGGCGCAAGAAGGTAAGAACTTGAACGAAATTTTAGCTGTCCTGGAGGATCAAATTCGGCGCACTTATGTTTTCGCTGCGCTGGAAACGGTTGAGTTTTTGCAGCGCAGTGGGCGGATGAATTGGATGATGGCGGGTTTAGCCAGTTTGCTGAAGGTAAAACCTTTGCTGAAGATGCACGACGGTCATCCCACCTCTGAACGGATCCGCACCTACAACAACGCGATCAACCGTCTGTTGGTCTTGCTCAAACAAGTTACCCCATTGGAACGCGCCGCAATCATCAACACCAATGCGCCAGATAAAGCTGAAGCGCTGCGCGCCAAGGCGGATGACCTACTGCCAGAGGGAAATGTACCTACTGTTGGCATCACGCCAGTGATTGGAGCGCACGTTGGGCCAGGCGTGGTCGGATTTGCTTGCATCTCACGGAAATAAAAAAATGAACGCTTTGATTGGAACTTACCTGATCGCCGGTCTTGTCATTCTAGTCTACGTCACACTCATCTGGCTAACCAGTCTCAAACTGCGCAACGCCAGCATCGTAGATATCTTTTGGGGGATGGGGTTTGTAATCAGC
>CAIQJJ010000833.1 GCA_903872065.1 uncultured Anaerolineales bacterium
GGGTTCCGGGCACACTGATGGCGGGCTGGGAAAAATCCCTGGATGATGGTCAGATTGCCGCAGCTCTGGCCTTGATCACGCGTTGGGAAAGTGTGCCCGCCGGCGCTATTCCAGCGCCAAACCGGCCGATCCCGGTTACGGAAGAGTCTCTGGCTTTAGGAGGCGAACTTTTTGCCACTTCTTGCACCAGTTGCCACGGCCCGGAAGGGCAGGGCAGCCAACGTGCTCCCGCTCTCAACGTGCGCAGTTTTCTGACCAACATGACCGATCAGGCGATTCAGCAGATCATTACCCTGGGTGTGCCGGGCACCTCCATGCCCGTTTGGGGTGATCGCCTGACAGATACCGAGATCCAGGCCATTGTCGGTTTTTTGCGTTCCTGGGAACCGACTGCGCCTGAGGTGGCGACGCCAACCCGCGTTCAAGGCCCCTGGTGGCGGGGGAACACGGCCCAAACCGGTAATACCCAAAAATCCCTCTGGGCGCAAACGACATCCTGGTATCAAACCCTGGATTGGCGAGTGGTGGCGCTGCTTCTGAGCGTTTTTGTTTTGGCGATGGCAATGGTGTTGCTAGCTCTTTCCAACTTGAGACGCCTGGCCCAGCCGGACGGCATAACCGGGAGCAAATAGTAGATGAACACTCGCAAAGAACGCGCCGCCAATCGCCGGCGACAGCAGCGCATTACGAACACATTGGTGATCGTTGGGGGAATTGTGCTGATCGTGGTTGTCGCTTTTCTATTCACGCAAGGCGCGCCGACCCAAGCGGTCAGCCTGGCGCAGGTCGGCAAAGCGTTTGGCAATTTTAGCCTCAAGGATATCCAGGGGCAGTCTGTTCAGATGAGTGACTATGCGGGGAAGGTTGTCCTCGTCAATGCCTGGGCGACCTGGTGCCCGCCTTGTAAAGCAGAGATGCCCGATTTGAATGCCTATTATCAGGCCCATCAGCAAGACAATTTTGTGATCCTGGCGATCAATGCTGGCGATCCTGCCAGTGCGGCGGCTGATTTTGTCGCACAGAAAGGTCTGACCTTCCCTGTGTTACTGGATCCCAATACAGCTTTGCTGAATGGGTTAGGCATCAACAGTTATCCCACATCTATCCTGGTTGGAATGGATGGGATGGTGAAGGCCATTCATGTAGGCATGTTCACCCCTCAATCATTGGAAGAGGAGATTACACCTTATCTGACAAGATGATTCAGTTTGATTGGCATGCAATGAGAGTATGACCGAGCACCGTACACCAGATACCTGATTCAAAATCAATATACCGCCGCCCTTGCTCATCGAACAGATAACAATTTTCAGCCCGCACAAAATCTGTTTTGACGATATCGTGGCATTTCAGAATATGGTTCATGCTTATACCTTTCTTGCAAAACAATATCATTGATCCTTTGTGTGAGAAATGTTCCACTCGCGATCCAGGATGGAATAAACCACCTCATCGCTCCATTGGCCTTTCCATCGTCGCGTTTCTCTTAGCTGCCCATCCCGCTGCATACCCAGCTTTTCCATAATTCGAAGCGATGCAGCATTCTCTGCATGAGCGAAAGCCACTACCCGGTGCGCGTGGAGATCGGCAAAGGCAAACCCCAGCAAGCGTTGGGCTACTTCTGTGGCAATCCCCTTTCCCCAATCCTGGGGGTGAATTGCCCAGCCGATTTCCCATTCACGGATCGAATCGTTCAACAGCGCCAGGGTGACCCGCCCACGCACATCATCCCATGGCTGGATTGTCACAGCAAAACGGTAGCGAATGCGCTGAGATTGCAAAACATCCTGTTGGGCTTTTTGCAGGTATTCTCTTGTTCTTTCCTCGCTTGGGCTGGACATTTCGTAGTGATATGTTTCCGGGCGCGTTTCGAGTTCACGGAAGGGACCGAAATCGGCCTCGCAAAACTCGCGCAGAATCAGTCGTGGGGTCAATAGTCTCATCAGTTCTCGCGGTTAATCGTTCAACAGGTGTTGGTAGCGTTTGATAAAATCGTCGCCATCCAGCATCAAGGCACGCCGGACAGCCGTCAGGCCGTAGGTACTTTCAATACGGCGGAACAGTTCGCAGCCAAGACGATAAGTCAAACGCATGTCGCCAAAACAAATCTCCAGATATTCGTCCCGTTGCAGTGGTATTTCTTCCAGCAGCCGTTCCTGAGCGTGCCAATACGCCAGGCGGTGAGTTTCCATCTGGGGCGCATCGAATAATACCTGGTAATCGCGTTCGCTTAAACTGCCCAACTTTTCCCGCAGGCGCAGCGGCGCATATACAGCAAAGCCCTCGTTTTGAGTCCACACATTGAAATATGAGCGCCATTCCGCCGAAGAATTGACTTGCGCCAGGGGCGGAATCCTGTGGCTGCGTTCATAGATCACATGCACACACTCATGGAGAGCATAAAACAGAAATTCCAGTGGCGCATCCAGGTAGGCTGCACAGTTGATATTCATACAAACCAAACCATCCAGGCCAATGCCCATGTCATATCCAAGGATTGGATAGATAGTGATGTTCAGGGGTTCGCCTGGAAATAAGTATAGGAGTTCAGCCTCGAGGGTGGCACACCACTCTGCCTGGCGCTCATCCAAGAGATCCAGCAGCGCCGTAATGCGGGGAAGATGATCTCTGAGCCTCTTCAGGCCATAAAATGGAGATGGATTCCCTGCCAGAGCATTTGCTACATCCTGGGCAGTAATGCCACCTCCAAACATCTGGGCGTGATGGGATACCGTCTTGTAAGCCGGATGGTCAAGCACATGCCCAAGCGGGATTTGCCCGTTCAGGTATATCAGGAACTGCTTCACACCGCCGAAATCAAATCGCATGGCTATTGTCCAATTTGGGCCAGCACATTCTTTACCAACGGCGTCAGCCTGCCGCGAATATCATCCCAATCATGCTTGATCGTCACGAAAACCGAACCCGGTGTGAGGCTGAGATCTTTAATTCCAAAAGCCACCCCGTTGGGCCACTGTTCACCGGCGCCGACCACTTTCATCTGTACAGAAGCAAAAGCCAGAGCCAGCGGGTCGAGCAGGGCTGTCTTGTAATAGGCTGCGGCTTTCGTTGATTGGCCGCCATGCGCCACCAGACCAATCGGTTTTTGGTGAACGATGGTTTGATACCCTTGATCCTGGCACCAGTTCAGGTAACAAATCTCCTCCAACTTTTCCAGGAGCATCATCAGCTTGGATGGCAGGGGGGCGTAGTGTGGGCAAACCACAAATACTGCGTCGGTCTCAGCCAGGCGCTGATAGATCTGGTTAAAGGCAGTATCACACACGCACTGCCCGGCTTCGAGGCATTTGCCGCACATCCGGCAAGGTTTCATTTCATAATCGATCAAGGGCAAGATGGTGACTTGGGCATCACCTTCGGCTTGCGCCAAATCCCGGATCAATTCACAAGTCCGGGTGGAGGCGCTGTGTTCTCGCGCTGGTTCTATGTTGGAAGCCGAGATACAAGTGATCTTCATTTTTAAATCCTTATTCAGGTTCCAGTGTAATCTATATGAAGACAGCCAACAGCAGTTCGAGGCTGCCAAGGGTGTTCAGCAGCCAGTGTGCTGCGATACCAATGCGCAGGTCGCGCTGCTGGTTGACAATGTACACCAACGGGAGGACCGCCAGAAAACGGGTGACCAGTTGCCAGGGCGACCAGAAATGATAGAGGGCAAATAAAAAGGCTGCCACCAACGGAGCCCAGCTTTTCATCCAGGCCATGCGCGGGAGCAAGAACCCGCGAAAATAAAGTTCTTCCACATACGGTCCCAAGATACCGGTGAGGAGAAAAATCCCCATCCAGTTGATGAACTGGATGGTTTTGCTGTAGGCGCTCAAATCTTCGGTAATGAAAAACCAACCGGGCAGCCAGGAAAACAGGGACAACAGAACCTTATCCAGGGGACTGAGCACGGCAAAACACAGCACTGCCCCCACCAGGGCGGCAAATGTAAGCCAGGCAAAGCGCGCAGGAGGTGTGTTTTCTCGATTGAGGACAATTCCATCCAGGGAGAATCTACCATTGCGCTTTTTCCCTTGCCAGTACAGGATGCCCAACTCCAATGGGACCAGCGCCAATAGAACAGCCAGGGAAATGCCCATCGCCGAGGGTAAACCTGCGCTGCGTAATACAGGCGTGATCAGAACATAGCCAGCGAGGATAACAACCCCTGGCAAGAGATGATAAGCAACAGCCGCACGAAAACTCATAGCAGCGTATCCTTGTTCAGCGTGTCGTGGCCGGCAGTCGGTAGCTGTTTTATCGCAACCAATCCGACGATAATCAATCCGATTGGAATCCACCCTGCCAGGCCAATCGGAGAACCAGCCAGGACGGTATCGAAACCGGGTCGTAGGAAAAAGAAGATCAAGCCGGCCACCGCGTTGAAAGCGCCGTGACCGAGCGCAGGCGCCCAGGGGCTGCGTGTCTTCAGGGCAAGCCAGGAGAGCAGAGATCCCAACAGGGTGAAACCTACCAGCCCTACAAAAACCCCCAGGTAGGGGTGCTGTGGAAAGTTATAGCCATGCAGCAGGGTGGTGGGAGCATGCCAGACACCCCAGACCAGACCACTGAGTAAAATGGCCTTCCATTGGCCGAGCGGCATGAGCTTGGGTAACAGGAAGCCGCGCCAACCCAATTCTTCACCCATAGCAAAGAGCAAGTTGATGAACGGGGCCAGCACCAGGGCAAAGGCAGTCTGTGCCAGGACCAAAATTTCCACAGGCGGCAAGCCGGTTTGCGCCGGAAGGTTGGCCATGGATTCGCGTACAAAGGTGAAATTGGGGTCAAAGGAACCCGTCCCCAGCAGGATGCTTGTGCCGATGGTGGCCAAGGTGATCAGGGGCGGGAGGAGCCAGGCTGCCAGGTAGTAACGTTTTGCTCCAAGTGTGTTCAGGCGCAAGGTTTGGATGGCGGGCTGTTTTTCGACCACGCGAGTGGCGATGATCGCACCCAGGCCTGGCGCCCACATGGCCAGCGCAAAAAAGATTTGCACGGTGAGGGTGTAGGTTTCGGGAGTGCTTTTGAAAGCCAGCGGCAGGCAGAACAAAATCCAGGCGCAGCCAAAGGCGATGATCAGGAAGGTGATTAGCGACTTGCGATTCATATTGGATCCTTTCGTTAGATTTTTTTGCTCATATACAGGTTGGTCACGGAATACCCCATCTTTTCGTACAGGGCAATCGCAGTGGTGTTGTGGGCAAAAACATGCAGGCTGACGCTTTCCACGTTCATTTCGCCTAGTTTTTTATCCAGCGCCTGCAAAGCCTGCTTGCCAAAGCCTTGGCCACGGAACTGCGGCTCGATGACGAAGTCGCAAATAAAAGCGCGCCGGCGCGGTTCGTCTATCTTGACCTGCACCCACAGCACACCAAGCTTATGATGGGTTTGTTCATCCAGAATAGTAAAGACAAACTGGTCTTTGGTTTGCGGTCCATCTGGTAGCAGGCTCATAAATTCAGCGCGCGACTTTTCGAGCGACTCTTCGACCAGCCAATTGCCGCTCTTAACCTTGTCCTGAGCATATTCAACGATTTCGTGCTCCAGGAAAGCCTCAAAATCATCCTGTTCAATCGGTATCAATGTAACCATCTTTTTTCTCCTTATACCAGGCTCAAAACGAGTAGTCCGAAAATATCGCCCAGCAAGTGCGCCAGCCACACAACCCACAGGTTGTTGCGCCGGGCAAAGATCGTACCATACAGGATGGAGTCAATTACAATCAAGCCAACATCTGCGGCGACGATGAAGGCCGGCCCTGGGGCAAAGTGCGCCAGTCCAAACAGGAGCGAGGCTATTCCCACCGCCGCCGGCACACCAACAAATGGAGTCATTCGCCCCTGGATCAGCGTTCGGTAGGTCATCTCTTCGCCCAATAGAGACACAGCCAACAATGGCAGCAGTATTCCCCAACTCATCCCATCTCCAAAGGGCAACCTGGCCTGGACGTGTTCCAGGTATGCGGGGAAATAGGCCCTTGCGAACAGCGCCGTCAGCGGCTGGATCACGAACCCCAGCAAGACAAATAGAACCCAGTTCGCCCGCAAATCTGCCCAGAAGGTGCTTCGTTTGAAACCCAAATCGCTCCAGGTGCGTTGACGCAGGCGCTGTTCGATCAACAGGTAGACGACGGGAACGAGAGCAAAAAGCGTCTTAGTCGCAGGGATGAACCACATCCCCAGCAGACTAACGGCGGTTACCAGAACAGTTTCCAGCAAAATGCGCTTGGTTTTCATGCTTTATCCTTTCTCTGCCCATACATTGCGAAATTTACCACTTTTGGGGTCACGCATTGGCGCTTCAGGAGAGTGCGTGATCGCTACATGCCCTAGGCCCTGCCTTTGAAAAAAGTCACATACACGAGATTCCACAGCCATCCAGATTGCCATCTCATCCCCGGCCTGGCTGGTTTCCAGTCGAATTTTCCTGATACTGCTGGAATTTGTGGTTTGATGTTTGAAGGAAAATGAGGCATGATTGGGCTAAAACTCCACCAAGAGAATAGCCAACATGCCTCAACGAAAGTCTACCAGAACCAAGTCGAAAATTGCAAGA
>CAIQJJ010000834.1 GCA_903872065.1 uncultured Anaerolineales bacterium
CGCCCGGTCGTCCACGTAGATTTCAGCCTTAACCAAGTCAGGTCGGCGCAGGAATTGAAAGACGTCTTGGTATGGACGCTTGACCAGATCGCGCAGCAGCATGGTCTGACTTTGAAGGGCGACCTGTATACGCAGCGGTTCGAGAATTTGCTGCGTCAACTCTCTACCCAAAGCCAGGTAGCGATCCTGGTGGATGAGTATGACAAGCCATTGCTCGATAATATTGAGAACCTCGAAGAAGCCAGGCGCATCCGCGATGTGTTGAAAGGTTTCTATATTGTCATTAAGGCTATGGACGCGCACGTGCGCTTCGTGCTGCTGACCGGCGTGAACAAGTTTAGTGAGCTGATGGGTTTTTCAGGGATGAACAACCTGAACAACATCACCACGGATGCGCAATATGCCGCCCTGCTGGGCATCACTCAGGAAGAAGTGGATACCTGCTTCGCGGATTATCTGGATGGGTTTGCATCTGAAAAGGGGCTGGCGGCGGCTGCGCTGCGCGAACAGATTCGTTTCTGGTACAACGGCTTTCGCTTTTCGGAAAGAGAAGTCACCGTTTACAACCCATTTTCGCTGCTGCTGCTGTTTCAGAAACGCAAGTTTCAGAACTATTGGTTTGAGAGCGGCACGCCCACCTTTCTGCTCAAGCTGCTCAAGCAGCAAGACTACAACTTGCAGACTCTGGAGCAGCTCGATATCCCCGAACTGGCCTTCAGCACTTACGAGATTGAGAATCTGGACGTCGTCCCTCTGCTCTTTCAGACCGGCTACCTGACGATTAAAGGCTATGACTTTAGCAATCAGCGCTACCGGCTGGGCTACCCGAATTTTGAGGTGGAAAACGCCTTCCTCACTTACCTGCTCGGTGCGTATGGTTCTGTGGGCAAGGCGACTGCCTCCACTTTGCTTGGCCAGTTGGCGACTGCCCTTAAGGAGGCCGACTGGCCGCGCTTTTTCGAGGTGTTGAACAGCCTGCTGGCCTCGATCAGCTACGAACTGCACATCAAACAGGAAAAGTATTACCAGACCATCTTCTACCTGATCTTCAAGCTGATCGGGTTGGAGATCCAGGCCGAGGCGCGCACCAACCAGGGGCGAATGGACGCGGTCATTGAGACCGATAAAGCTATTTACATCTTCGAGTTCAAGCTCTCTGGCAGCGCGGCGGATGCCCTGGCGCAGATCGAGACGCGGGCCTACTTCGCGCCCTACCTGGCGAAAGGCAAGCCGCTGCACCTGCTGGGCGTCAATTTCGAGATGGAATCCCGTTCGGTGACGGATTGGCAGGCGGCGCGGCGCTGATCAAAGCGGTAGGCTCGTTTTCTTGACATTCTTTGCCGGATCAGTTAATCTGAACGTATGAAACAAGTTGTTATCGAAAACCCCATCCTGAATTCGCCCTATGTCGAACCGCGGCGGTATTTTCGCTTTGCGGAAGACGGCATTACCAACGAGATTATCGAAGCGCGCCGGAGCAGTTCCTACTTTATTCCTGTGCCGCAGGCGAAAAAGAAAGGCTCTCAACAA
Organism: uncultured Anaerolineales bacterium; assembly: GCA_903872065.1. Lineage (GTDB taxonomy): Bacteria > Chloroflexota > Anaerolineae > Anaerolineales > UBA4823 > CAIQJJ01. The sequence goes on from CAIQJJ010000834.1 coordinate 1,531, forward strand.
CTGAGCTTTGACACCGAATGGACTGCCGATCGCATCGAGGAGAACCGTTTCATCAACCAGGTGCGCGAACGCGTGGCGCTCTGGCGCAGGGGCGGTTATGTGGGGATTACGCGCCAGACTGCCCGTTTGCTGGAATACTGGCAGCGCCCGGAACGTGAACGCCGCCTGTTCTTTTGCCAGATCGAGGCGCTGGAAACGGTCATCTACATTACCGAAGTGGCGCGCCGGCATGGCGACGCCTGGATTGAGAACGAGCTGCACAAAGTCAACGAGGACGCCAATCCTTTGCTGTACCGGCTGGCGTTCAAAATGGCGACTGGCAGCGGCAAAACGCTGGTGATGGCGATGCTGATCGCCTGGCATACGCTGAACAAACTGGCCAACCCGCAGGATGCGCGCTTTTCGGACGCCTTTCTGATTGTGACCCCCGGCATCACCATCCGCGACCGGCTGCGCGTGCTGCTGCCCAATGACCCCAACAACTATTACCGCCAGCACGACCTGGTTCCGCCCGACCTGCTGCCGGAATTGGGCAAAGCCAAGCTGGTCATCACGAACTTCCACACCTTTTTGCTCCACGAACGCCTCAACGCCGGCAAACTGACCAAAGAGATTCTGAGCAGCAGCGACCTCAGTCATTCCAGCCCGTTCACCGAAACACCCGATCAAATGGCGCGCCGCGCCTGCCGCGAGCTGGGCAAAAAGAAAAACATCGTCGTAATCAACGACGAAGCCCATCATTGTTACCGCCGCCGCCCCGACCCCGTAGAGACGGATAATTATCCGTCTCAACATCATCCGTCCCACAACCCTCCGCCCCAGAATCCGTCTCTCACCGGCGACGATCGCAAAGAGGCGGAGCGCAACGAAGAAGAAGCCCGCATCTGGATTTCCGGGCTGGAAGCCGTCAAATCCAAGATCGGCGTCAAAGTAGTCTACGATCTGTCGGCCACACCCTTCTTTTTGAAAGGCTCTGGCTATTCCGAAGGGACGCTGTTCCCCTGGGTGGTTTCTGATTTTTCGTTGATTGACGCCATCGAGTCTGGCATTGTCAAAGTGCCGCGCGTGCCGGTTTCGGATGACTCGATGGTCGGCGAGCAGCCCACCTATCGCGATTTGTGGCTGCGCATTCGCGAGCATTTGCCCAAAAAAGGGCGTAAGGCTGAAGACGCCGGCGTGGAGCCCAATTTGCCAGTTGAATTGGAAGGGGCGCTGCAGAGCCTGTACAGCAATTATGACAAGTATTACCGCCAGTGGGAGCAAAACCTGGAAGGCCGGGCGCGCGGCCTGACCCCGCCCGTATTTATTGTGGTGTGCAACAACACCAACGTCTCGAAACTGGTGTTTGATTATGTGAGCGGGTGGGAGAAGTACCTCACCCCGGCCGCGCCTGACCTAACCCCCCGGCCCCCTTCCCTACAAGGGAAGGGGGAGAAAGGGGGGAAGGTGCTTGCGCCGGGTAAACTGCCGCTTTTCAGCAATGTGGTGGATGGGCAGTGGACTGCCCGCCCCAGGACGATCCTGATTGACAGCCAGCAGCTTGAATCGGGCGAGGCGATGAGCGACGACTTCAAGCGCATCGCCGCCCGCGAGATTGAGGAGTTCAAGGCTGAATACCGGGCGCGCTTCCCTGGTCGTGACGCCGAGAACCTGGCGGACGAAGACCTGCTGCGCGAGGTGATGAACACCGTCGGTAAGCCCGGCCGCCTGGGCGAACAGGTGCGCTGCGTGGTCTCTGTCTCGATGCTCACCGAAGGATGGGATGCTAACACCGTGACCCACATTTTGGGCGTGCGCGCCTTTGGCACGCAGCTTTTGTGCGAGCAGGTGGTCGGGCGCGGCTTACGCCGGATGAGCTATGCCGCCAACGCCGAGGGGATGTTTGAGCCGGAATACGCCGAAGTGTACGGGGTGCCGTTTTCATTCATCCCTAGCGCCGGTTCGGGCGGGAATCCCAGGCCCGGCCCGATGCCCACCCGCGTGCGCGCCCTGGAGGAACGGATTGCCTGTGAAATGACCTTCCCGCGCCTGGTGGGCTATCGCTATGACCTGCCCTCCGAACAGTTGGACGTTGTTTTCAAGCCCGAGGCGAAACTGGCGCTTTCGACCAACGAACTGCCGACCAAAACCCAGATGGCCTCGATCATTGGCGAATCGGATGCGCACACGTTGTATGGCCTGAAAGACCGGCGCGAGCAAGAGATTGACTTCCGCCTGGCCAGCCTGGTGTTGGAGAAATATTTTCGCGACCCGGAGGGCAATTCCAAACCCTGGCTGTTCCCGCAGTTGCTGCGGATTGCCCGCCGCTGGCGGCAGGAATGCGTGATCTGCAAAGACAATACCTTCCCCCAAATGCTGCTGATGGCGGAATGGGCTCATGACGCCGCCGACCGCATCTATCACGCTATCGTATCGTCTACGCCCGACCTGAAAACCCTGCTGCCCATCCTGCGCCCGTATGACGCCCTCGGTTCGACCCGCTACGTGGATTTTGACACGACCCGCCCAACGTACAAAACCGATCCGCACAAGTGCCATATCTCGCACGTGGTGGCCGACACCGAAAGCTGGGAGCAGAAGATGGCCCAGGCATTGGAAGACATGGATGAGGTGGTGTGTTACGTCAAGAACCACAACCTGGGGTTTGTGATTCCCTATACGTTCAACGGGGAGGAGCATGGGTATATCCCCGATTACGTTGTGCGGATTGACCTAACCCCCCGGCCCCCTTCCCTGCAAGGGAAGGGGGAGCAGAAAGCAAATGCGCCCGAAATCCTCAACCTGATTCTCGAGGTCAGCGGGGCGGCGCGCAAGGATAAGGCCGCCAAAGTGGCCGCAGCCCGCAACCTGTGGATCCCGGCGATCAACCATCACGGCGGCTTCGGGCGCTGGGCGTTCCTGGAAATCAGCGATCCGTGGGATGCGCAAAACACCATCCGGGCCTTTCTACGCGGCGAAGAAGTGGATGGTGTGGGGCCGCTGTTTTATTCGCAGATCAAAGGAAACTGAAGTAAACATTTATGGAACTTAAACCCCTGCCGATTGGCATTCAAACCTTCCGCAAAATTATCCAGGGCGGTTTTCTGTATGTGGATAAGACGCGCTATCTGTATGAATTGATCCGCTATCCGGCGGGCGTTTATTTCCTTTCGCGGCCGCGGCGTTTTGGCAAGAGCGTGCTGATCTCCACCCTGGATGAAATCTTCCAGGGCAACCGCGAGTTGTTCCAGGGACTGTGGTTGTACGACAGCCCCTACCAGTGGAAGCCCCATCCGGTTGTTCACGTAGATTTCAGCCTTAACCAAGTCAGGTCGGCGCAGGAATTGAAAGACGTCTTGGTATGGACGCTTGACCAGATCGCGCAGCAGCATGGTCTGACTTTGAAGGGCGACCTGTATAC
>CAIQJJ010000835.1 GCA_903872065.1 uncultured Anaerolineales bacterium
CATCGCGGCGATGTGCGTTACATTGGTACCAGCAATTTCCCCGGCTGGGGGCTGGCCAAGTTCCAGATGGCGGCCTGGCAGCGCGGCTTTACCGGAATTGTGTCCGAACAGAGCATGTATAACCTGCTCAACCGCGCCCCTGAGCTGGAAGTGCTGCCAGCGGCGCTCAACCTGGGGATTGGCGTGATTCCGTATATGCCGCTGGCGGGCGGCCTGTTAACTGGCAAGATGGCCTCTCTGCCCGGCTCACGCACCGCGGATGTTGAGAAAGAATATGGCATTTCTCTGGGGGCGGATAACTTGCAGTTCAAGGCGTTTTCTGCACTGTGCCGTGAATTGGGCGAGACAGAGACGGTGGTCGCAATTGCCTGGACTTTGGCGCAGCCGGCGGTCGCCTCGCCGATTGTCGGGATTCGCACGGTGGAGCAGTTGGATGGATTGGAGCGCGCCGCCGAGTTGGTTTTGCCGGACGAAGCGCTGCAGCGCCTGGATGAAATCTTCAATATTAACAAGGGACGCCCGCTAAAGAGCGGCGCTGCGCCCGAAGCATATTCCTGGTAAAGGAGGCAGTGTGAAAATCGCTTTACTCCTCGGTACGACCGCTAAAGAAGCGCGTTTTGCAAAGCAGATGGGGCTGCAGCAGGTGGTGTGGAGCGCTCCGCACTCAGAGAAAGGCTATGTGGAGTGGGAAGTTTTCCAGCGCGCCCGTGATTTCTTTCAATCTTATGATCTCGAATTGGGGGTGATCGAAAATGTCGCCTTTCAATCTTATGATCAGGTGATGTTGGGTCTGCCCGGCCGTGACCGGCAAATAGATCATTTTTGCCGGACGGTTGAGAATATGGGGCGGGCCGGGATTCCGGTGCTGGGCTATCACTGGATGGCGCTTGGCGGCCTGACCACCGATTATGTGCGCATTCGCGGCGGGGCGTTGAGCCGGCATTTTGACCTGGAGACTGCCCTGCGTTCGCCGGCGGCTGCCATGGAGTGGCGAGGCTCGCCATACCCCAACCGTCCCCTCCACGTCCCCGATCGTCCTATCAGCAGCGAGGCCATGTGGGAGAACCTGGTCTACTTCTTGGAGCGGGTGCTGCCTGTGGCCGAGGCTTCCAATGTCAGGCTTGCCGCCCATCCTGATGACGCCCCCATCCCTGAATTTATGGGCGTGGCCCGCATTCTGAGCAGCCTGGATAATTTGAAACGCCTGGTGGAGATTGTCCCCAGCCCGTCCAACGGCATAGATTTTTGCCAGGGGACGATCTCGGAAATGCCCGGCGTGGACGTGATCGAGGCCATCCGCTACTTCGGCCAGCGCGGCAAGATTTTCTTCGCCCACTTCCGCGACACGCGCGGTGTCGTCCCGCAGTTTACAGAAGTGTTTATGGACGAAGGCGATACCGATATGTTTGCCGCCGTGCGCGCCTACCGTGAGGTGGGGTTTGATGGCTTGATTCGCGCCGATCATACCCCGCGGGTGGTCGGCGACAGCCGCCATGCTCAACGCGGCTTTGCCTACGAGGTGGGCTATATGCGCGGCTTAATCCAGGCCGCTGAATTTGCCGCCTCGCTGGGCGGGTAAAAGCGCCTTTCATGGAAAGAAGGTTAAAGTGAACCTGACTTTGATAATCAATGCCTGGCTGGATGAAGATTTGATGTTTGTCCAGCAGTTGGGGGTCAAGCATGTTTTGGCCCAGGTAGACCTGCGCCAGGCGGCCGCGCCGGATTGGCCGCGCGAGTCTCTGACCCTGCTGCGCAACCGGATCGAAAAAGCGGCGTTCTCTATGGCGGGAATTGCGGTGGTGATGCAAAGCCCGGCCGTGGATGGGTTTCCTGGCTCAAACGCGCCGGCGGCTCTGGATGAGACCGCCGCGCTTGAAACCCTCGTCCGCCTGATCGAGGAGGCCGGCGCATCCGGCATCCAACTTGTCCGCCCGCCCGACGAACTGTTCCATTTCCCCGCCCGCCAAAAGCTGCCGCCGGAGAAATTGACGCTTGTCCTCAATCGCCTGGCTGAAGCCGCGGCGGCGGCCGGCGTCAAACTGGCGCTGCCAACCGGCGGCGTTTTGAGCCGCCTCAAGCGCGCGCAGCTCCTCGCAATCCTCCAGCCCCCCTGCCTGGGATTGGACGCGACGCCCGCCCTTTTGCTGGCGCTCTTGTCGGAACTGCCGGCCGCCGGGCGCGCCGCCGATGGCAGCCAGGCGGAGGCGCAGGGCTTATGGGATAAGATTCTTCTCTCCAACCTGGAAAACAACCTGAAGCGTGGAACCAGGCCGCTCAAAACCAGAGTGGACGCCGGCGCGTTCAACATCCCGGCCCTGTGTTGGCGGCTCAAGCAGGCCGGTTACTCTGGCTACCTCTGCCTGGGGCAGCAGCCGCATTGGAGCGACGACTCCGCCGGCGGGCATCGCGCCCTGGCTTTTGGGGCCGGTTATCTCCAGGCGATATTGCAGGCCAACAGTCATTTTCCCGCCCTCTGAAGCACCCTGTAAGGAAACTGTATGATACGAAACACGCATCCAACCCTTCCTGAATTTGAATATATCCGCCCGCAGTCTGTGGGCGAAGCCTGTGATTTTCTGACGCGCCACGCCGCGGATGCTCGTCCGTTCCTGGGGGGGACGGATGTGTTTGTCCGTATGCGGGATGGCGTTTTAAATCCTAAATACCTGGTGGATGTGAAAGCCTTGCCGGGGATGCAGGAAATCCGTTTTGACCCGCAGTCGGGTTTGACGATCGGCGCGGCGGTCAACATGAACCGCGTGATCGCCGCGGCTGAAACGCGCGAGCATTACCCCTTGTTGGCGGACGCCTGCCGCTCGGTGGCCAGCTACCAGTTGCGCAGCCGGGCGACCGTCGTCGGGAATATTTGCAATGCTTCTCCCGCCGGCGACACGTTGGGCGCCTGCCTGGCCTTCAACGGCGTCTTGCACATTCAAAGTTCGCAGGGCGTGCGCCAGGAACTGCTGTCCAATTTCTTCCGCGGCCCAGGCAAGACCACCTTGCAGACCGGCGAGATCGCCGCGGCGCTCTTTTTGCCTTTGCCGCACGCCGGCAGCCAGGGCGTCTACATTAAGCTGGGGCGCAACAAGTTGAGCGACTTGTCGCTGGTTGGAGTCACTGCGCTGGGCTATCCTGACCCTGGCGCGCCATCTGGATATCGTTTCCGTCTCATCCTGGCTTCAGTCGCGCCGACGCCTTTGATCGCCAAACAAGCCGAAGACTGCCTGGCCGCCCAGCCTGTCACCCCCGCTTCGATCCAAGAAGCGGCTCGCCTGGCCTCCGAGGCTTGCGCGCCGATTGACGATGTGCGCGGCAGCGCTCGCTATCGCAAGCAGATGGTGAAGAATCTGTCTGCCCGCGCCTTGACCAGCGTATGGGAAAAATTAAACAGGAGAGGTCAAAATGACATTTCATCAGATTAATCTCACCGTCAACGGTGAAGCTGAACAGGTAGTGGTCGCGTCGAACGTGACGCTCATGCGCATGCTGCGCGAAAACCTGGCCTTGACGGGCGTCAAAAATGGCTGCTCGGCCGGCGAGTGCGGCGCTTGCACCGTCTTGATGAACGGCGAACCGGTCAACAGTTGCATGGTGCTGGCGGTCGAATGCGAGGGCGCCGAGATCATCACAGTGGAAGGCCTGGCGAAGGATCATCAACTGGATCCCCTCCAGTCGGCCTTGATTAACGAAGGCGGCGTCCAGTGCGGATTTTGCACCCCCGGCGTCTTGATGTCGGCCCGCGCCTTGCTCAACCGCAATCCTCAGCCCGGCGAGGATCAGATTCGCGAGGCGCTGGTGGGGAATTTGTGCCGCTGCACTGGCTACACTCGCATCGTGGAAGGCATCCAGGCGGCGGCAGCCATTTCTGCTGCGGGAGGTCGCCCATGAACGAGCCACACAACAAGGTTTCTATCAGCCCGGTTGGGGAAAACAAGCCGCGCATTGATGCGCGCGAAAAAGTAACCGGCGCGGCGATCTTTGCCGATGATTTGCAGTTCGGCAGCGCCCTGCTGCATGCCCGCATCAAGCGCAGCCCGCATCCCCATGCGCTGATCAAAAAGGTGGATGTCTCCAAGGCCCGCGCCCTGCCCGGTGTGAAGGCGGTTGTCACCGGCGAGGATTTTCCCGGTTACATTGGGCTGTACTTGCAAGATCGCTATATTTTCTGCCGCGACCGCGTGCGCTACATTGGCGACCCGGTGGCCGGCGTGGCCGCCATCAGCGAGGAGATCGCTCACCAGGCGGTAGAGCTGATCGAGGTGGAGTACGAGGTCTTGCCGCCGGTTCTGGATCCAGAGTTCGGCGCCAGCGCCCAGGCCCCCTTGCTGCATCCAGACCTGGCGAAGTACGTGGTAGCAAATTTCATCTTCCCCGAGGGCGGCACCAATATCTCCAACCACTTTAAAATCCGCAAAGGGAATGTGGAAGAAGCCTGGGGTCAATGCGCGGCGGTCATTGAGCGCAAGTATCACGTTCCGCATATCCAGCACGTTCCGATTGAACCGCACGTCGCCACCGCCAGGGTGGATGAAACTGGCGAGATCACTTTGTGGGGCAGTTCGCAATCGCCCTTTGCACAGCGCAACCTGATCGCCCAATCCATGGGCATTTCGCAGAGCAAGATGCGCGTCATCGCCCCCTTTGTGGGCGGCGGCTTTGGCTGTAAGGCCGGCGTGAGCATGGAGGCGCTTGCCGTCGCGATTGCCAGCCAGGTGAAAGGCCGTCCGGTCAAACTGCTGTTAACGCGCGAAGAAGAATTTTACACAGCCTTTGTCCGCCAGGGTCTGACGGCCTATTTCAAGATCGGCTGTGATGAAAAGGGTCGTCTGTTGGCGATGGAGAACAAGTTCTATTGGGACGGCGGGGCGTATACCGAATACGGCGTCAATATTACCCGCGCCTCCGGCTACAGCAGCAGCGGCCCTTATGAAGTCCCCAATATCAAGACCGATAGTTACTGCGTCTATACCAATCATCCAGTCGGCGGGCCGATGCGCGGCTTTGGCATGCCAGAAATGCACGCCGGCCTGGAGCAGTGCATTGACGAACTGGCGCACGCGATCGGCATGGATGCCGTCGAGTTTCGCCGCCGCAACTGCTTGAAAACCGGCAGCGTGCTGGTGACAGGCAGTCAGATGCACCCGACGGGCCTGCCGCAGTGCATCGAAAAGGCCGCCGAAGCGATCGGCTGGGGTTGGAAAGCTGCGCCCAGCGCCCCCAACAAGCGCCGTGGGAAGGGGCTGGCCTTGATGTGGAAGGCCCCCGCCATGCCGCCCAACGCTGGTTCAAGCGCCTGGGTCGAACTGGCCGAGGATGGCTCCGTCAGCGTGGGCGTCGGCGGGCAGGATATTGGCCAGGGAGTCTTTACCGTGGCGGCGCAAATGGCGGCTGCCGCCCTGGGCGTCCCTTATGAGTCAGTGCGCGTGGCGACGCCGGTGGATACGCGCTACAGCCCTTACGAATGGCAGACCGTCGCCAGCCGCCTGACCTGGAGCATGGGCAACGCCATCGTCAACGCCGCCCGTGATGCCCGCCAACAGATTTTAAAGACTGTCTCCGAGGCCTGGGAAGAATCGCCCAACGATCTGGACATTGTCAATGGGGTGGTCATCTCCTTCAAAACGGAGCGGGAAATCCCCTTGAAGAACCTGGTTATCTATGGCCTGCCCAAGCCGGATGGACAGGGCTGGCGTGGCGGCCCAGTGGTGGGGCGCGGCAGTTTTATGCCCACCTACGTCACCGGCCTCGACGCGGAAACCGGCCAGGGGGAACGCGCCGTCGTGCATTACACTACCGGCGCCCAGGCGGTTGAACTGGAAATAGACCTGGAGACAGGGCGGATCGAGATTCTCAAAGGCGTCTCGGCGTTCGATGTCGGCAAAGCCATCAACCCGGAATTGGTCAAAGCCCAAATGGAGGGCGGCTTCGTGCAGGGCATGAGTTCGGCCCTGTTTGAAAGCCTGCAACTGCGCAACGGCGCGGTGCAAAACCCCAGCTTTGTGGATTATCGCATCGCCACCGCGGTGGATGCGCCCAAAGATTTGCAGGCTTACATTATTGAAGTGCCGCAGGATGACGGGCCGTGGGGGGCGCGCGGCATCGGCGAGCATTCCATGGTGCCGACCATTCCAGCAATTGCAAACGCCATCTACGACGCGGTCGGCGTCCGGCTGGACGGGCCGCCCTTCACCGCCGAGAAGGTCTACCTGGCTATGGTAGACGCAGGGATTATCCAATGAACGCGCCGCTAGGGTCGGAGCGGACGCCGCTAGGGTCGGAGCGGGTGCCGCTAGGGTCGGAGCGGGCGCCGCTGGGCCAGGTTGTGGTCAAAACCTTAATCAAGCGCAGCGAATATCACGATTCGGTCAGCCTGATGCTGGCGGCGCGTGAACTTTCCAAACTGGAAGAGGTGCGTGACGCGGCGGTGGTCATGGCGACCGAAGCCAACAAGTCTATCCTGGCCGAAGCCGGTCTGCTCACAAACGAGGCTGCTTCTGCCACGCCCAACGATCTGCTGATCGCGGTCGCCGCCGGCAGCGAATCCGCCGCCGAGTCCGCTTTGCAAAAGGCCGAAAGCCTGCTGCAGAAAAAATCCGCCGCCTCGTCCTCATCGTTCGGCCAGTCTTCAGCCTTTACCCCCAAGACGCTGCGCGGCGCGCTGGCGGCGCAGCCGGCGGCCAACCTGGCGGTCATTTCTGTGGCCGGCCGCTATGCAGCGGACGAGGCCTGGGAGGCTTTGACGCGCGGCCTGCACGTCCTGCTGTTCAGCGATAATGTCACGCTGGAAGATGAGATCGCGCTGAAGCAGTACGCCCGCGATCACGGCTTGTTGTTGATGGGGCCTGGCGCGGGGACAGCCATTCTGAATGGGGTGGCGCTGGGTTTTGCCAATGTTTTACCGCGCGGCCCGGTGGGGATCGTCTCGGCGGCTGGCACCGGTCTGCAAGAGGTCAGCACCTTGATCGCCCGCCAGGGGGTGGGCGTCAGCCAGGGGATCGGGGTCGGCGGGCGCGATCTGAAGAAAGAAGTCGGCGGCGTCATGATGCTGGAGGGATTGAAAGCACTCCAGCAAGACCCCGCCACCCAGGTGATCGTGCTGGTCAGCAAGCCTCCTGCCGAGGAGGTGGCGCAAGTCATCCTTCAGCAGGTCGCTGCCAGCCCGAAGCCGGCCGTAGTGTGCTTCTTAGGCGGCAAAGCGCCGGCGCAGACTCACGGCGCGGTAAGGTTTGCCG
>CAIQJJ010000836.1 GCA_903872065.1 uncultured Anaerolineales bacterium
CATCATATCCCCTACCACGACTACATAATCCTTTGGATCGAGATTGGTAAAAGCGAACTCGCCCTTTTCATTGGAGATTGCGCTAGGACTGCTGCCGCCCTCCAGGACAAAGGCGCCCTCCGATTTGTCTTCATTCCAAAACACAATCGCCAAACGCACCACAGTTTTTGTCAGCGGCAGCGTTTTGCCGCTGGCGTTGGTCATAACTTTGCCCACGATGGCCGTCTTGGAGGGCGTCAGGGTGATTTGGGCGATTAAACTGTTGGCGCGCGCTCCACAGCCAGCTAGAGTCAGCGAGGCAATCAAAAAGAGGGTCGCCAGTAATTTTGTTTTCATGCAGTTTGTTCTCCTGAAAAGGTATAGAATGCAGAAATTATACCTCTTGGCTTTCAATTTGTTGAAATAATCCAAAGGGATTATTGCTGGATTCAGCCAGCTTTGATAAGATGGACGCTGTTGAGGCCGTTTTAATGGCGGCAAATCCAATTCACCCTACTCTTTCGGAGGACGTATGAAATTTAAGTTGATGACCATTGTACTCATCTTTGCACTTGCCTTTGGTTTCATGGGCAGTGTGCAGCCTGCCCGCGCCGGTGCGATTGACCTGAGCTGGGCGGTTTCTGTGACCTATCAAAACGTTGGTACTGCGGCGACGCAGGTCAACGTTGACTTCTATGCCGAAGATAGCAGCACCGCAATTACGTTCAATCCCCTTGCGGGTGTTGGCGATGGCACTTTGGCTGCCGGCGCAGGCGCTTCCTTCTTCATCGGCAATGTTGCTGGTGTAACCTCGGGCTTCAAGGGCAATGCCGTCATCACCACCAGTGAACCGGTTGTGGCCACGATCGTCCAGTTCCATCAGAATGCCGCTGGCGAAGCCGTCAAGATGCGTATGCTTTCCAACGGTTTCCAGTCAACCGACGCTTCGACCACTTACCTGATCGCCACCACCCTGGGTAAGAAATTCGACCGCACGACCGTCTTCTCGATCCAGAACACGACCGACGCTGCTGTCGCCGCCACGCTCAAGTTCTATGATGCAGACAACAACGGCGCTTTGGCGAGTGAAATTACCCACAACATCCCGGCCTACTCCTCCAAGTATATCCGCATGGATGACCAGGCGACGACCGGCATCAACATGACCAGCTACCCGACGGGCTTCAACGGCTCGGCGATCATCACTACGAATGGCGGCGCAGTAGTTGCTGCTGCCAGTGAACTTTACACCAATGTCGATCGCGGCGCCAACTTTGAAGGTCTGGCCACCGACCGCTCTGCCTCGACCATCTACATGGCTACCGGCCTGTGCAAGAACTCTGGCCTCGATACCTACTATGCCGTGCAGAACGCCGGCGATCAGCCCACTACCGTCACGGTTGACTATTATAACTCTGCGGATGGCCAAAAGAAGGCGACCGATTCTTATAAGAATCCTACTACCAGCGTTACTACCCTTGGCCCCGGCCAAAAATGGAGCGTTAATACCTGCAAGCCGAGCGATGGCACGGATATGACCAACTTCACCGGTTCGGCGGTTGTTTCTAGCGGCGGCCAGAACCTGGTTGTCTTGGGTAAAGCGCAGTGCTCGAGCCCCGCTGGCTGCGCCAATTCCAGCTATACGGATGTTTTCACCATCTTCATGGGTGAGAAGCAGGGCGCTTCCAAACTGGCTCTGCCCTTTGTCCGTTGGGCTGCTGACGCTCGTTTCTCTGCCGCGACCAACCTGGGCAGCTATCAGCGTTCTTACCTGGCTATCCAGAACCTGGAAGCTACCGAGACAGTCGTGGATGTTAAATACTTCGACAAAGTCGGTACCCTCTGCGGCACCCACACCCTCACCATCCCCGCCAAGTCCAAGGGCACGTCCCGCGCCCCATTGGCGACTAATGCTTTGGGCTGCGGTTCGATGAATCCCGACGAGTTTGGTTACTATACCGACGGCACCTTCGGCGGCTCGGTCCTGATCGAGGCTGCGGCTGCCAACCCGAATGCGAAGCTCATCGCCATCGCCCGTGTTCAGAACCCCGGCGCTGGTGAAGACTACAACGCGGTTCCGGTTCCTTAATCCTTAAAAACTTTTCATTCCTTTTTCTTGATCGAGCAAGCAGGCGACTGCTTGCTCGATTACTTTAAACCAACGATCGAAATAAACTGTCGAATTGTCCTATCGCCGCTTCCAGGGTGAATTTCGCCATCCTGGCGCGCGCCGTCTTGGCCATGACCTCGGCTTCACGCGGGTGATCCAGCATCCATCCAATCGCCTCGGCCAGCGCCTCCGCATTGGCGGGAGGCGCAATCACCCCGGTCTCCCCGCTTTGCACCATTTCGCGGCTGCCGGGAATGTCGGTGGCAATCACCGGAACCCCGCCGGCCATGGCTTCCAGGATCACCGATGGAAAGCCTTCCCACAGCGAAGACGAGACGAACGCCTGGGCGTGAGGCAGTAGATCAAGCACATCGCTGCGGCTGCCCAAAAAGTGAACGTACTCCGTCGCGCCGAGCGCCGCGGCTTCTTGTTTCAACTCTTGTTCCAACGGCCCGCTGCCGGCGATCAGCAAGTGAGGCGGCGCTTGCCTCCGCTGCTGCGCCGCGATTTGCATCGCTCGCAGCAAATAAGAATAGCCCTTTTGCTTGCTTAAGCGCCCGACGGTGATCAAGCGCGGCGTGGGGATGGAATCCAGACCTTCCGGCGCGGTTTGGGCGCCGCGCCCGACGGTGATCAAGCGCGGTGTGGGGATGGAATCCAGACCTTCCGACAGCTTGTTTTGTGCGGTTTGGGCGCTGCGCCCGACGGTGATCAAGCGCGGTGTGGGGATGGAATCCAGACCTTCCGACAGCTTGTTCTGTGCGGTTTGGGCGCTGCGCTCAACAACAGCCCGATCGATCCCATTGTAGATCAACCAGGCTTTTTTGCCTAAAAGCCTGGCGACCCAGCGCCCATCGAGCCTGGATTGTATGCTCTTGGAAATGCCTATCTCGGCGTCGAAGGCAAACGGGAAGATTAGCCGCTGTACTGTGACCATCAAGGGGCGTTCGAGCCAGGGCTGGTCGAGGTGAGACGTGCGTACCGCGCGGGCATGTACCGGGTGCAGCCAGCGCGCGATCAGGCTGAGCGGATCGGCTCTTTGGGAGTGACTGTTGACGATCTGCGGCCGGTATTCGTCCAGGCACTGCCAGAAGCGGGCTGTGATCGGCGCATATTGGGCGATCGCGTTTTCGCGTGCCGGGATCATCCCTTCTACGACAATCCCTTCACGGGTGAGCGTGTCCAACCAATACTTTTCGGCGGCAGACCCATATCCCCACATCGAAAAGACGCGCGTCTCAAAAACCGTCCGATCCAACTGCCGCGCGGCTTGCAGCGCCATCTTTTCCGCGCTGCCGACCTGATCGCCAATGGCAATGCCAGCTACAATAAACAAAATGCGGATACGTTCCATAACTGCCTCATAGAAAACTGCGCCAGCCCTCGATCTGCTGGCGATATTGCGCCAATAGTGGGGCGCTGCGTTGACGCGCCTTTTCCGCCCCGGCCAGAAGAGCGGTTGTTTTGTCAATTAGCGCCGCCGCCTGCACCGCCTCCATATCCACGTAATAGTCTTGCAAGCCCAGGGCTTCCATGACGCCGCGGGTTTTGGGTTGGTAGCCGATCAGGATCGTCGGCGTACCGGCGCTGAGCGCCAGGATGCCGGTGTGCATACGCGTTCCGATGACGCAGTCCATCGCCGCGTACGCCGCCTTGATCTCCGGCGCGCTGTGGAAATCTTGTAATACCGTGATTTGGGAGGCGTGTTCGTTGAGTGCACACGCCATGCGCTGTGTGATGGCGCGGTCGTCATGATCGCGGCCTGGCCCAGTGCACTGCACAAAGAGATAGATGTGCGCCTGCTTTTCTTCAATCAACCAACGCAGCAAGCCGAGCATGGCGGCTTCGTAGGCTGCCTGTCCGTGAAAGCTAACCGTCTGCGCGCCGCGATCCATGAGCGTGACGCCCACCTTCAACCTGCCTTGAATCGTTTCCAGGTTGTGGGGAAGCTGCGGCTGCACATCTGCCAATCCAAAAGCCAGGTCAGGAAAGAGTAAGACAGTCTTTTGCAGCCCAAGTTGGCGGCGCAAGAATTGCTCTGAGAGCGGCTCGCGCGCCATGATCACGCGGGTTTTCGCGAAGACCGCCCGCGCGGCCAGGCGCTGCAGCCCTCCCTCGATGGGGCCAAAAGATTGCGGCAGCATGATCACTGGCTTTCCTAACCCTGCCGGGAAGGCCAATGCCAGCAGCGCCCACCAGAAGAAGGGGCGCAGCGCGCCGTGCGCTGAGAAATTGCCCCCGCCGCAGCTAAAAACCAGGTCAGCCGCATAGTATTCAGCGATCAGACGCGCTTGTTCAGCGTCGCTGGGGAGAACCTTTTTTCCGAAGGCGCGATACAGCAGGCAGGCCCAGGCTAAGAAGAGCGGCGTCCAAAACAAGCCATTGGGATGCAGTCGCCAACGTCCATCTTGTACACTCGCCAGCCAGGTGGTCAGCGAGCCGCAGACAGTGAGGCCAAAGCGTCGCCAGCTCTCTGGATGATTGGCGGCCAGCGTGATCTGCGCGTGTGGATAGATTTTGCGTAGCTGTTCCAGAGTGACCTGCAGGATGGCGTCATCGCCCAGGTTGAGGGCGGAATGCAGGTTGACAATTAAAATCTGCGGGGCGGTGTCAGGCATGGGAAGGTCTCCGCAAGGGGAGAATGACCTGCCGGATGGTATAGAACAAGTAGCCGCTCAGCAGGATAGCTTCACTGAGCAGATAGACTGCAATCACGCCGGCGATTTGCAACGCTAAAACGACACACAGATTGGCAGTGACATTGAACAGGGCGGCGATGAACTGGACGGCGGAGCGTTGGTTTTGGTGGCCGCTGCTGGTCAGCAGCGCGCCCAGGCCAAAGTTGAGCGATTTAATGAAGATCAACGGACTCATCCAGCGCAGTGCAATCCCGGCCGCCTGGTACCGATTCCCATAAATGAACTGGATCAGCCAGGGGGCGAGCCAGAACATGACCGCCGCAATGAAAAAACCGGCGCATGCCTGGGCGAGCAAATGCAGCATGCCTGATTTCAAAAAACGGGGTTTGGCGCTCAGAAAACTGCGCGCCAGGTTGGGCATCGCAGCCAGGTACAGCCCTTGCGACGCCATGAAGCACAGGTTGGTGAAATTCAACGCCGGCCCATACACGCTGGCCGCAGACGCGCCCAGGAAGAAAGACACAATCGTCAAATCCGCCTTCAAGTAGATCGACGTCGCGATATCGGCCAGGGTAAAGGCGCGGGAGGCTTTGAGCAGATGTCTCAGGTTGCTCGCCGCCGCCGGCTGACGCAGCGCGCCCGGCGACAGGATCAGCGCCGCCAAAAAGGTCAGGGCTGAGATCAAAAGACGCATCTCGACAAAAATGGAGAGCCTTCCATAAGTGATGGGGGCCAGCAGCGTCGCGATACACAAGACAACCGCGCCGATGGTTTGCACGGCCGTCACCCGTCCATGTCGATCCATGACGCGCCAGGCAGTATTGGAAAGCAGCGTCAAGCTGTCGAAGGCGACTCCCAGCGCGGTTGGCAGCAAGACGCCAAAGGGAAACGTGGCTTGTGGCAGCCGTAGGCTGACGATGAGCAGACAAAGCAGCCAGGCGCTCAACGCAATGACTCGCAGCCGCAGCGCGTTTTGCCAGCGCCCGGCGGTTTGCTCCGCACTCAAATGGCCCGACGCCAGCAGCCAACTTTCCAATCCCAGGTTGGGAAGGATTACCAACAGGCTCGCCAAGCCGTAGCAGGCCAGATATTGCCCATATTCGACCGCTGTCACCCGGGACGCGACAAGGATCACCGCCAGGGCGGTAGCGCCCTGGGCGGCGCCGAGGCCGAACAAGACAATGCCCCATTTTTGCAGCATTTTCCATCCACTGCTGCGGTAACGGACGTAAATGGCGCGCAAGTTGAAGAGAGCGGGTTTCATGATCAACGTGCGTTGGCGATGACTTCGTTCAAATGTCGCCGGTAAGTCTGGCCGATCCTGGCGAGGGTGTACCCTTGAAGGAATCGCTGATGTCCTTGCGCCCCCATCCGCGCTCGCAGCTCCGGATCGTGCTTTAATTGCAAAATCGCCCTGCCCAGGGATTCGGGGTCATCCGGGTCGCAGAACAGGATTTCTTCTCCATGCTTGAAGACAGCTCTGGTCGCTGGCGCGTCCCGAGTAATGACGGGCTTGCCCAACGCCATGCCTTCGTAAATCTTATTTTGCACCGTCATCATCAGTTGCAGCGTGTATCCGAATGATCCCAGGCAAATGTCAGCTCTGGCGAGGCGCTCAGTCAGCGCCTCTCTTTCGAGCCAGCCATAAAATTTGACATTGGCAAGGGCGTAAGATTGCGCCAGTGCTTCCGCGGCTGCCTTTTCTGGGCCATCCCCGATCAATTCGATGCATAAATCTGGCTCATGCTGCAATTGGCGCGCGGTTTCGATAATATAAGGTACACGGTGCCCGGCGACGAAAGTGCCGTAAAAAATAACCCGAAAAATGGAATCGGGGGGCCCTTTGATTTCGATAGGGTGAAAAATGCGATCATCGGCCCCGGTTGGCACCAGGCGAAACCGTTCAGGAGCAACGCGGTGCGTTTCTTGAAACCAGGCGACATATTCCTGCGTATCCAGAATCAGGCGGTCCGGAACCCGGCAGGCCAGCCATTCCAGCCGGCGAATCAATTGCGCGCTGAAAGGACTGCGCCGATCCAATTTGCGTTCCAGGGTGATCAGGTAAATGGACATGAATACATCCCATACCAACGGCTTGCGGCTGATCCAGCTCAAAATCCGACCCAAGAAAACGTCCATTTGTCCCGGATAGCCCACAACCAGAATGTCATAATCGCCGATTTGGCGATATTGTTGGAGCAGCCGCCAATAAGTCGTTGCCAGGCGTTTCCAAAAGGCCGGCTTCAGCCAACCGCCGCTGGCCGCCTTCACGCGATCCTCAATCCCTTGCCAGAGGGACTGATGACATTCAACGACCTCGACCCCTGCCCGCCTCAATCCCTCGATCATGATTCGGTTGCGCGAGTATTCCTCGCGATACGTTCCAAAATAGCAAACGCGCATGGTTACTGTCCTGCCAGCAATTCGAAAATCCACACCCGGTCGCGGTGATAAACCACTTTGA
>CAIQJJ010000837.1 GCA_903872065.1 uncultured Anaerolineales bacterium
AACTTCTTCCACTGCGCCACCGCGGCGGCTGCGTTGCGAGCGCCGTGGCCGGTCGTCAGGTCTGTGCCGCACATAAAGGCAATCTTCCACGGCGCGCCATCGGGCAGCATCCATTTGCCGTCCGCATCCTTCAAGAAGCCATTCTTGATGAGCAGTTTCTCAGAAATATCCGGGGCATACTTGTACCAGCCCAGGCCAAACGCCTTTTCGAGCGAGGCCTGGTCTTCGGGCAGGGTATAGCCGCGCCCTTTGACGTATTCAATGATGCGCTTCGGCGCATCGGGGTCATAGGGTTTAAAGGTTTCGCCATTGCCCACATCAATGCTGAACTCTTTCAGCCAATCCTGCATCGGCCCAATGTAATCCGCGGGATATGGGCCAAGATGCGGCACATGCACCGGGCTCAAGGTGCCGGTTGCATCCACGGCGATCGCCATGTACTCAACAATTTCAATTGCCAGGAGCAGCGCCCAGCGAACTTCCTTGTTGTCATACGGCTTGCGATAGGTGTTAAAGCAAATGCCTGTGATACAGGGATCGTTGTTGACCACCCACGGGAAGGTCGGCTGATAGGCGCGTGAGGACTTGGACTGCGCCAACAACGCCTTGAGGCCATCTGAAGACAGGTTGACCACGTCGGCTTTGTGGGTCAACTGCGCCAGGATTTTGGCGCCTTCGTTAGCAAAGTATTGGTAAACCACATATTTGATCTGCGGCTGGCCATACAGAATACCGGTTGGGCTTTTGTCCCAATCTTCGCGCCGCTCCCAAATTGTCCAGAAACCGGCCGGGTCGAAACTGTGCAGCTTATAAGCGCCAGTGCCAACATAAGGATTGAACTCAAACGTCACCGGGTCGGCTTCCTTTTCAAAAATGTGCTTGGGCATGATCCAGGTGCAGCCCCAGCGGTCAAGAAATGTGGTGTGGAAACGAGAGTTGGACTGCTTCAGTTTAAAGACAACCGTGTTTTCATCCGGCGCAGTCACCGTGTCCACATTGTCCACAAAGAAACTGTGGGCATTGAAACCTTCAAATTTGATCAAGGTCTCAATCGTGAAGACCAGATCGGCGGAGGTGAGCGGTGTACCATCCGACCAGGTTGTGCCTTTGCGCAGTGGGATGGACATCTCGGTGAAGTCAGCGTTATACACCGGGTCGCCGTCAGCCGCGCCGTTGATGATCTTACCGGTGGCGAAATCAACCGTCCAGAGCGGCTCGTTTGCGAGAGTCTGCATGCCACGATCGCGCCATTTCCAGCCAACCCACTCGTTGAAGTTGGTCGGCGCGCCAACCCGCCCGGTCAAAATATCGGCGATGAACGTTTCACTGCGCGGAAGGACCCCTAACACGTTCTCAGCCGCCACTTTTTGCACCGGCTCAGGGGTGGCCGTAACGACCTGGATCTCCGTCTTGCCCTCTTTCTCAACCACACGCGTCACCTCCACCTGTTTTTCGATGATCTGGGCAGTGGGCTGAACAGCAGGAGCATTTGAGCAGGCTGCGAGCAGCAAACCGGCAGCGCCGGCAGTGGATAATTTTAAAAACTGACGTCTGGTAAGTTTCTTCGACATTTCTACCTCCTGAAAATGAAAACCAACAACGCTAGGGGCGAATCACCTTTCGCCTCAAGAATAAAAACGCGACGCTGCACCTCCTTAAAAAAATAAACGAAATTGCCTGCTGAATTTGGATGAACTTCACTATTATTGCACGAATTTTAAGGCATGTCAAGAAAGGGATAATGTTCGCGTGAGCCACGTCTCACCCCAACAAATGTTCAATCACCACCTTAATCCCAATCCCAATCAAGATCAATCCACCCACAATCTCCATCCGCTTGCCAAACTTCTCGCCTAAACCATTGCCAGCATACAGTCCCACCAACGAAAAAGCAATCGCCACCGCCCCAATCAGCAGAGAAGGCGCAATCACTGGCGTATCAATCATCGCCATACTCAAACCGACCGCTAAGGCATCCAGGCTGGTCGCCACGCACAAGACCATTAAAATGCGTCCCTTGGTCGGGTTGCCGGGAAAACATTCCCGCTCCATATCAAAACCAGAGCGGATCATATTGACGCCAACGTAACCCAATAATCCCATGGCGATCCAGTGATCGAACTGATTGATCAACCCCGC
>CAIQJJ010000838.1 GCA_903872065.1 uncultured Anaerolineales bacterium
CGCAGGGGCAGTATGGGCTGTTTTAGGGTATGATCAAGGGATAACCTGGAGGCTCTTATGAAAGTGAAATCGGTTACGCTCAAGGATTTTAAGCGTTTTAATGACCTGCATATTGATTTTATCCACCACACCCTGGAGCAGGTCAGCAGCCGCTTTTTGATACTAGGCGACAATGGCGCGGGCAAAACCACCATTTTGCAGGCCATCGCGCTCCCTTTGGCGCTTGCCACCCGCCAGGCGCGCTCCATCTTTGAATTTGACTGGATCGGATTCTTGCCTGAGCGCTATCGCAAATGGGGCGTCCCGCAGATCGAATTAGAGATTTTGTTTACCGATGAAGAAAACACCCTCACCCGTGAGTTGGCGCTCGAATGGAAAAAGCTTCAACCCGCGAGCAGCGAGCGTTCTTTCACCCTGCCTGGTCAAAGCCGCCTCGTAAAGCTCTTCCTGGATGGGGAACAGCCTCGCACCGAACAGTATGATGAACAGTTTCAGTTCTTGGGCCGGTTCTATGCCGCCCAGCTTCGCAGCCGCGGCGTCAATGTGATGCACCATTTTCCCAACTTGCCAGGCGCTTTCTGGTTTCCGCAAACCCGCACCGTAGGCGATTCGGGAATGGCCTCCAGGCAAACCGCCTTCGACAGCGAAAACGGCGCCCTGCACAGCGGTCAAATGTCTTTCGATATGGGCGTGGGCAAACTGCGCGAGTATCTCAACGGCTGGATGCTGGAACGGCAGAGTCGTTCTTACCAGGTAGACTACATCAGTGAATTGGAAAAACTGTTCAAACGTATTTTTCCAGGGCGCAGTTTTGCCGGCGTAGAAATGATGCCAGGAGTGGATGCGCCGCTTTCCAAAGATTATTACTTTTTGCTCAATGATGGCAGCCGCACCTATGATTTGGCCGAAATGTCGGCTGGCGAACAATCCGTTTTCCCCATCTTGTATGAATTTGTGCGCCGCCGCATTGCGCACTCAGTGGTGCTGATTGATGAAGTGGATTTGAATCTGCACCCTACCGCGGCCCGCGATGTAGTGGTCAACCTGCCCAAAATTGCGCCTACCTGCCAATTCATTCTCACAACCCATTCCGAAACTGTAACCAGTGTGGTCGGAAACGATGAAATTTATCGCCTGCCGGGAGGTTCCTTATGCCTGTAAACATCCTTTACTGCGAGGGCGTTCCTGGCGGCCCGGATATTTCCTTATTGCAAATGGTATTGGTCAATACCTGTAATGTTTATCCGGCGGGCGGCAAAGAAAATTTCGGCCCTGGAATTCAAATGGCGCGCCGGGCAGTCCCGGCCCTAAACATCTGCGGATTGCGTGACCGCGATTTCGACGGTGAAAAACCTGTTCCTGATGGAAACCCTATCCCCTGGAACATCACAGAAGACCATAACCTTGTCTCTCTGGGTTGGAAATGGGAACGCCGCGAAATCGAAAATTACCTGATAGACCCTCAGGTGGTACAGCGCGCCTTTGGGCATTCTTTTTCTCCTTTTCCTGCGCCCGATCCCGTGGCTTATACACAGGAACTCAATCGCGCCGCCGATCAGGTGGCAATCTACACTGCGGCGCGTACTGCGCTTTCTCTTTCACGCACCCCGGCGCGACTGATCAACTTTTTTCATCCACATGACACCGAGAGTGAGTGTCGCGCGGCTTTGCATCGGATTCTCAGCGATTATCATACTGACCTGCCTCAAGAAACGCGTGTGCTGGAGAAGTTCGATGCGATTTTGCCTGAATGCCAGGCCGGTGGGAATCGCCGCCAGCACTTTTTAACATTTTTTGCTGGCAAAGATCTGCTGATGGGTATGAATAATTTCTTTTCCCGAACTGGCTTCAAGAACTGGAACGCTTTTCTTAAGGCTGTTTTGCTCGGGATGAGCCGGGCCAGCGATCCTGTTTGGGAATGGTTGCCCGAATGGCAAAATCTGCGCCAGCAGATTCAACTGAGTACCTTAGAGCGTGGCTTGCAGAATTGAGCGACCGCTTTCTGATCGTGGGAGATAACCACGCCATCCCGCCGTTGGTGTAGGAGATAAAATATGGGAATCACAACCTCCGCTGCGCCCTTGAACACACTCACTGCGCTGCAGCTCCGCCAGGAACTTCACCGCATGATCGCCGCCGATCTGCTTGGCCCGGCCGGCGGCCCGGACGAGGAACTGGACGAAGACAGTGTACGCTCACGCTACATCGTTGGGCTGCTCGCGCCGCGCGGCCAATCCGCCCTGCCCGATGAACAGGATGAACTGGCGGTGGCCGGCGGCGGCGAAACGCAAGATGGCAAGCCCGCTTCCACCCCCGCCCCGCTGCCGGCCATGCTGCCCTCCTCCATCGGGTTGACCTGCTCGCCATCCGCCGAAGCGCAAGCGGTGCAAATCATTGTCCGCTGGGGGCAGTACCAGCGCATTCGCTCCGCGACGCTCAAAAATGACCAAGGCGAGCCAAAACTGGTCTGGCAGCGCCGCCAGATCGAGGCCGTTTCGCCGCCCATCCCGCTCCAGGAAGGCAAACTGCCCCTCTGGATCCCTGAGCCTGATTTCCCCGATGTGTTCATCAGCGGCCTGGCGCGCAGTTATAACGGCGATTGGTCGCTGACGCTCTTCCTGGTGAATGGGCAAACCGAGCCGAGTCACCAAAAAGACTCGGCCTGGCTGTTCCAACCCGAAATCATCGTCCGCGCGCCGGACGGCGCGCCGATCTTTATCAGGCGGTCATTGCAGGTGGCGCAGCCCAACAAAGAACCGGAGA
This sequence comes from uncultured Anaerolineales bacterium, assembly GCA_903872065.1. Taxonomy (GTDB): domain Bacteria; phylum Chloroflexota; class Anaerolineae; order Anaerolineales; family UBA4823; genus CAIQJJ01. The sequence goes on from CAIQJJ010000838.1 coordinate 2,764, forward strand.
GCCTGGCGATGGAGATGACCTATCGCCGCCAGGTGGAATTTGCCGTTGGGCATGGGGTTGGCGTGCATGCCGAAAAAAGACCGGGCGAATGGTCGCGGGCGGTTGAGGTGCGCACCAGCGTCTTGCCGGTGTACGAAGTCGAACAGGTGGATGCGCCCCGGCTGGATGGCGTTCAGTTGGATATGCAAATCCTGGCCGGATTGACTCAAGCCGATTTTGAAGCTGCGCTTGGCCCATTGGTCAGTGCGTATGAAGCCTGGATCGTTCGCCAGGAAAGCCGCCTGTCTCCGCTCGAGCCTGACCTTGCGGCCTACCAGGACTCGGCCAGGCAGTCGTTGGACGCCTGCCGCCGGACAATGGGCAGGATCAGGGAAGGTCTGGATGTACTCAAGAGCAGCCCGCAGGCCGCAGAAGCCTTCCGCTTTGCCAACCGGGCGATGGCCAGCCAACGCATTCGGACAATCTATACCCGTGCGGTGCGCCAGGGGACTGGCGAGCGCCAGAAGACTGGCGAACGCCATTCCCCTGGCGAGCGCCAGTCCCCTGGCGAACGCCAGTCCCCTGGCGAGCATCAAGCTGCCGACAAGCCGGTTCAACTGGCCGATTACGACATCCCCAAGAACCGTTCCTGGCGGCCTTTTCAACTGGCGTTCTTGCTGCTCAATATCCCCGCTCTGCTAGACCCAACCCACCCCGATCGCAGCGATCCCACGCTGGCCAAAGCCGATCTGCTCTGGTTCCCCACCGGCGGCGGTAAGACGGAGGCGTACCTGGGCGTGGCGGCTTTTACCATGGGCCTGCGGCGTTTGCAAGACAATCTTGGCGGCTGTTCCAGCGCCGCCGGGGTGGCTGTGCTGATGCGCTACACCCTGCGCTTGCTCACCTTGCAGCAGTTCCAGCGCGCCGCAGCCTTGATCTGCGCCATGGAACTGATCCGGCGTTCAGATGAAGGCCGGTGGGGCCAAGAGCCGTTCCGCATCGGTCTATGGGTTGGGCAGCGCTCTACCCCCAATTGGACCGAAGATTCTGCCCAGGCGCTTCAAGAAAGCAAAGGTATGTACAGCGGCGTGGGCAGTAAAGGCACGCCTTTGCAGCTTACCAACTGTCCCTGGTGCGGCCGGCCGCTCAACGCCAACAATGTACGCGTGGAAACATTTGAGCGCGGGCGCGGGCGAACCTTCCAATATTGCAGCGACAAGATGGGAAGCTGTGAATTTTCCATGCGCCAGGCCCCCGATGAGGGGCTGCCGATCGTGGTGGTGGACGAGGAAATCTACCGCCGGCTGCCCAGCCTGCTGATCGCCACGGTGGACAAATTTGCCCAGATGCCCTGGAAAGGCGAAACCCAGGCGCTGTTCGGCAAGGTCACGGGATACTGCCCCCGCCACGGCTATCGCACATCCGATTTGCAAGACAGCGACAGCCATCCCGCCATCCGAGGGGCCGAGAGGCAGTTCCCGGCCGTAAGAACCCAGGCCTGCCTGCCGCTGCGCCCGCCGGATTTAATCATTCAAGATGAACTGCACCTGATCAGTGGGCCGTTGGGCACGCTGGTGGGATTGTACGAAACCGCGGTCGATCGGTTATGCTCTTGGGATTACAACGGCGCGCCCGTCCGCCCCAAAGTCATCGCCTCCACCGCCACCATCCGGCGAGCGCAAAACCAGGTGCATAACCTGTTTCTGCGCGAGGTGCAAATCTTTCCGCCTTCCGGCCTGGACGCCGGCGACAATTTCTTTTCGCTGCGCCGCCCGCCTGGGCCAGAGTCCCCTGGGCGCTTGTATGTGGGGGTGTGCGCTCCAGGGACGCGGATGCGAGCCGTCCTGATCCGGGTGTATGTCGCTTACCTGGCCGCGGCGCAAAAGCTGTGCAAAGACGCTGGCGGCCTGGCCGATCCCTGGATGACCCTGATCGGTTACTTCAATTCGATGCGTGAGTTGGGGGGGATGCGCCGCATCCTGGATGACGCGGTGCGCACCCGCTTGCGCCAGATGGATGCGCGCGGCCTGGTCAATCGCTTTATCGAGCCGTATACGACCGAAGAATTGACCTCCCGCAAATCGGCGGTGGATATTCCGCGCATCCTTGACCGGTTGGAAAAGACCTTTCCCCCCAAGAAGAATGATCTGCGCCCGTATGATGTGGTCCTGGCGACCAATATGATCTCCGTGGGGGTAGACGTCAGCCGGCTGGGCTTAATGGTGGTCGCGAGCCAACCCAAAGCCACATCTGAATACATCCAGGCCACCAGCCGTGTGGGGCGCGCCTTTCCGGGCGTGGTCTGCACCGTCTACAATTGGGCCCGCCCGCGCGACTTGAGCCACTATGAGCGCTTTGAACATTACCACGCCACTTTCTATCAACAGGTCGAGGCACTGTCCGTGACGCCTTTCTCGCCGCGCGCCCTGGATCGTGGGTTGAGCGGTGTATTTGTCTCACAGATGCGCTTACTGGAGAGTGAATTTAACCCCAATGACAGCGCCGGGCGATTGACGCATCCGCACCCCTTGCTTGAGGAGGTGGAGCAAGACATCAGCCGCCGGGCTGGATTGGCGGCTGTAAGCCAAAAGGCGCAGGCGCTCACCTCGAGCATGCTGGCTGCCCGGCGCGACGAATGGCTCAGCCGGGCGCAGTCCACCGCCGGCGGCGCGGTTCTCACCTATCATGCGCAGCGCACCGGCCGGGATATTTCTCTGCTCAAGCAGCCTACCGAAACAGGCGCGGGATATTTCGTCTGTCTAAATTCGCTGCGAGATGTGGAACCCATGGTTGGATTGATCCTTGACGATCACGGGATGGATAGACTGCCTCTTGAAAACACTGGGGAAGAAAGTGCGCCTGGGCCGGAGACGCCAACGAATCCTTCTCTTGAAGATGGGGAAGCATAAGATGACCACTATCGCCAAATACACTGTCAAAGTTGGAGAAGTTCGCCCCAGCCAACTGATGTTCACTTACGGGGTGGGCGCCCTGGTTGACCTGCCCAAGCTGTCGGTGATTGTCACAGGCCTGGATGACTGGCCGCTCAACCCCCAATATGTGCATCCCATTCACGAGAGCCGGCTGCTGCAAGCAGTTCAATTCCATCTGCCAACGGTTGACAAACTGCTGTCGCCGCCTATCGTCGAGGATAGCGGCGCTCCAGCCGACCCTTTTGATTCAGCGATGCAGGTTGGCGTACCGGCGGCGGCCTTCCCGCGTTGGATGGTTTGTCCACACTGCCGCATCTTAGCGCCGCTCAGTTCGGGCCTCTTCCAACTCCATGAGAATCCTTATCGCATGGATGAGATTTGCTACCAGCACACAAGCTGCAACAAATCCAGAAATCCAGAAGTGATCCCCGCTCGCTTTCTGGCGGCCTGCGAAAAGGGGCATCTGGATGATTTCCCGTGGGTCGAGTTTGTCCATCGCAATCAGCCCTGCGAGTCGCCCATGTTGAGATTGATCGAACACGGCCCATCGGGCGAAGCGCGTGATTTGGAAGTGCGTTGTGAGCGCTGCAATTCCAAACGGCGCATGTCTGAGGCCTTCGGCGTTGAAAACCGCGAAAAAATGCCCAACTGCCGGGGGCGGAGACCGCACCTGAGGGATTACGACGCCGAAGCGTGCGACCTGAAAATGCGCACGATCATCCTGGGCGCCTCCAACACCTGGTTCCCGGTCTCCCTCAGCGCCATCGGCATTCCGGTACTGGCAGATGTGGTCCTGCAACTGATTGAAAGCAACTGGGGCGTCCTGAGCAACGTTACAGGATTATCCATTCTTGCTTTTATGCGTTCTACGGGTCAGCTTGGACGCTTGAGCGCATACACCGATGAGAAGATTTTTGCTTCGATCCAACAATACCGGCAAAGCCTGGCGGCAGACAGTTCGCATCGAAGTAAGCCGGACTTGAAAAATCCTGAATGGAAGGTGTTCACCGAACATCACCCGGCCCTGAACAGCGACGAATTTCGCCTCCGTCCGGTGGATGTCCCTCAATCGTACCAGGGGCTGCTCCGGCAAGTTGTCCTGGTCGAGCGTTTGCGCGAAGTAACCGCCCTGGTTGGCTTTACCCGCATCGATTCGGGCAGCGAAATGAGCGACGAGCTCGATATTCCGACAGAAAATGCGCCGCTCTCACGAGTGCCTCCCGCCTGGGTTCCAGCCAGCGAGGTGCGTGGGGAAGGGATTTTCATTCAATTTGACGAGACGCGCCTCGCCGAATGGGCCAATCGCCAGGCGGTGATGGAAGCCGGCAAAGAGTTTTTTGATGCGCATGTCAAATGGCGCGAGGCGCGTGGTATTGAGCCGCCGGAGGAAGGCTTCCCTGGCGTGCGTTATGTGCTGCTGCACTCCTTTGCCCATGCGTTGATGCGCCAACTGTCGCTCGAATGCGGCTATTCAGCGGCCAGTATCCGCGAACGCATCTACGCTCAAACGCAAACAGAGACGCGGGAGGCCATGGCCGGCATTTTGATCTACACCTCTGCGCCGGATAGTGAAGGCACCTTGGGCGGCCTGGTTCGTTTGGGCGAGACCGAGTCCCTCGGGGCGCACATCGGGCAGGCGCTTGAAGCGGCCCATTTATGCGCCAACGATCCCCTGTGCGCCGAGCATCTCCCAGGCGCGCAGGGGCATACCATTCACGCCGCAGCCTGCCATGCCTGCTTATTCTCCCCAGAAACCTCCTGCGAGCGTGGCAACCGCTACCTGGACCGCGCCCTGTTAGCGCCCACCGTTGAGCGAGAACGGCGCAGCTTTTTTGGCGTATGATGATCACCCCAAGTGAGAGCTTCGCTTTGACTCAAGAGGCCCATCGAGGATGGTTCTTGTCCCCGACTTCCTCACTGCGTGCGGCGGATGGGCTAACGCAGAATGAGCCGCCCACAGCGCGTAGATTAGAGTTATTCGTGGTTAATCTTTGCGTTCTTGGCGACGCTAAATGCTCAACGATCTCAGCGTTCGGCGGTGAAAACTGGCTTTACACAATTCGTTACGGTCTCAAATTCTGGGCTATTTTATACCAAGTATTTGTTCAATTTTCTGACTAATTCGTATACGGTGGTGCATGGGTTATCC
>CAIQJJ010000839.1 GCA_903872065.1 uncultured Anaerolineales bacterium
AATGTGGGCAAAGCCGGTCAGCGCAGCGATCCTCAGATCCAGGCCACCGAACGCCGGGTGATCGCCGCCGCCCTGCAAGCCGGGGTGCAGCCGCGGGCCGAAATCCACCGCCCGGAGCAGGCGCGCTACTATCTGGACCTGGGCGTGCGTCATTTCAACCTGGGGGTGGACTTAACCATCTTGTTTGAGTGGTGGAAAACCAACGGCGACGCTTTGAGAAAACTAATGGGCAGTTAATCCACAGCGAAAACCACCGCGCTATAATCCCTCTGTAGAAGGATATCTTTATGAACTTTTTGAAACAACTTGCCAGGCTTTTCACACCCTCTGGGCCGCCTCGCGCCGATGACGCCCTGTGGCTGACGGTAGAATGCAACCGCTGTCATGAGCAAATCAAGGCGCGCATTGACATGCGCAATGACCCCAGCCCAGATTACGATGGCGGCGAATTTGCCAGCGCCTACACCTGCCGCAAAGTGGTCATGGGCAGCGGGCAAAATCGCTGTTTTCAGCAGATCGAACTGCTGCTCACGTTCAATACCAAACGTCAATTAACCGAAAAGACGATCACCGGCGGCAAATTTGTGGAGGAAGTCTAATGTCATTCGCTTTGAGCAACCCTGAGTTAACTGTGATCCTTCTCGACCCCGCGGCGGATAGCGCCCGCCAGGGTTCGCGCTACTGCACCGGCGGCTATATCTGGCAGGTGTTGGATGCGCAGCGAGGCGATCTTTTCAGCGGGCCTGAATATCCCAAAGCGCCCAATACCTTCGATGGACAGGGCGCGCCAGATATGTTCCAGCGCGCCTTAGGCGCAGAAGATGCGCCGGTGGGCGGGGAAGTGGCCTGCATCGGCGTGGGGCGCGTGCGCCGTACCAGCCCGGTCGAGCCGTTCGATGTGCGCCACAATCCTGAAGTGATCGAGTTCGTGCAATGGACGGTGCAAGCCGCCCAGGATCGCATCCAATTCTCGACCGAGGCGCAGTTCAAAGGCTGGGCCTATCGCCTGGAACGCCAGGTGAGCCTGCAAGACCGCGTCCTGCATTCCCGCACCACCATCGCCAGCCAGGGAGAGGCCGCCCTGCCGGTGCGCTGGTTCGCCCACCCCTTTTTCCCCATCCCGCCGGACAACGTGTTATGCCAGTTTTCCACGCCGGTCAGCATGCCAGAAAACCCAGGCTATGCCCTCGATCCGCAGGGTTTTGTTAACCGCAAAGCCGAGCATCACTGGCCGCGCGGCTGGTATCAAGTGCTGGACTACGAGAAAAACGGCCAGGGATTGACCGTCGTCCAAAAGCACCCCAAAATCGGGCAAGTGACAACCGTGACCGATTTCATGCCCACCTTCTTGCCCATCTGGGGCAATGCCCGTACCTTCTCCTTCGAGCCGTATTTTGAGAAGGTTTTAGCGCCGGGCGAAAGCGCCGCCTGGAGCATCGAGTACCGTTTTTAACCCTCAGGTTTCCCTATGACACCATCCAAGTATCAGGTTAATGCCATTCATTGCGACCATCGCGCCGGCGACGATGAAGTGTACGCCGCCCTGCAGCAGGTCGCCGCCCCCCTACAACGCTCCTGGGAGAAGCTCAAAGCGGCGCGGCGCATCTGGATCAAGTTCAACCAGGACTGGCCGCGCCCGCCGCGTTTGTTCGAAGGCCAGCACCAGGAACTGGTCAGCGAGCGGGTGACGCGGGCCACGCTGCGCCTGCTGCGTGAGAACACCCATGCCGAGTTGATCGCGGTAGATGTCAGTTTTTTTCAAGCGTATGAAAACGCCAGGTCCGACGGCAGCAGTTGGCTGGCCAATGTGCTGCGCGAGTTCGACGCCAGCTACTTAGATTGCAACCAGCCGCCCAAGGCCAGGACGCCCGTGCCGGGCGGCGGCCTGATGTTCGATTACTACTTCCTGCCGCAAAGCCTGTCCGAGGTGGATGCGGTGGTCTCTGTGCAAAAGATGAAGAATCACGCCTTTATGGGCGTCACCCTGTGCTTGAAGAATCTCTTCGGTCTGCTGCCAACGGCGGCGGAAAATGTAGCTGATCCGCTGCGCCGTCACCGCCACTACTACCACCACCTGGTGCGCATGCCTTATATGCTGGTGGATATTGGACGCATCTTCAACCCGACGCTCAATATCATTGATGGCCTGGTCGCCCAGGCCGATCGCGAATGGGACGGCGAAGGCCGCGTGGCCGATGCGCTGATCGCCGGCGATCACCCAATTGCCACCGATGCCTGCGGCACGTACTTGATGGGTCACGATCCCCAAGCGGACTGGCTGACTCCCCCCTTCCATCGCGATCGCAATCCCCTCAAAGTGGGGGCGGAGAGCGGCTGGGGCAGCGTCAATTTGCAAGACATTGATTTCACCTCGAACTTGCAGCCTCCCCTGGCTGAGTTTCATGCACAAATCACTGATCCGCTGGATCGCGTGATCAGTTGGCGGCGCACCACCGCCGAACAAGCGCTCTACTACCGCGATCACCGCCAGCAGTTCCTGGATCAGTACGCCAGGCAGTATATCTTGCTGCAGCAAAACGAGGTGCGCTGGCATGACCCGGTCGGTCACCTGCCAGGCAGCCGCCGCAAGCTGGCTGGCGATAACCCCGACGAGGCCATGTGGTTAAAATATGTTGACCCGGACGAGGACGAGGGCGAGCATTTTGAAGTCTATGAGCGCACCCTGCAAGAAATTTCCAACCTTCATAATTCATAATTCACTGTTCATCCCTTCTTTGAGGAGCTTTACTGTATGCCCGATTCTCTCTATCATGTCCGCGCCGTCCACTGCGATTATCGCTCCAGCGACGAGGAAGTATACCAGGCGCTGAAACGCGCCACGGATCCCCTCACTGGCGCCTGGGATAAACTGCGCCAGGCGCGGCGGATTGCGATCAAGTTCAATTCGGATTGGCCGCGCGATCAGGTTGTTATGCACGAGGGACATCGCCAGCAGTTGGTCAGTGACCCGGTGGCGCGCGCCACGCTGCGCCTGCTGCGCGAACGCACCCAGGCCGAACTTTTCTTTCTCGATGTCGGCGTCGAGGGCATCTTCCGCGGCATCGGCACAGAGGTGTGCGTCAACCTGCTCCCCATCCTGGAAGAGTTCGGCGTCCCCTACATTTATGGTCACAACGAACCAGTCGAGTGGGTACAGGTGCCGGGCGGCGGGTTGATGTTCGAGCGTTATCCTATCGTGCGCAGCCTGGTCGAACCCGGAACGGCGATGGTCTCGGTGCAAAAGATGAAAAACCACGCCTTCATGGGCATCACGCTCTGCCTGAAAAACCTGTTTGGCCTGATGCCCTTGCAGCCCAACGGACGCCCGCGGCACTACTACCATCACCTGGTGCGCATGCCCTACATGCTGGCGGACATCGGGCGCATCTTCAACCCGGCCTTGAATATCATTGACGGGATCGTCTGCCAGGCAAGCCAGGAATGGGGCAAGGGCGAACACGCGCGCATCTGCAACACACTGGTCGCCGGCGACCAGGTCATCGCGACCGATGCCTGCGGCGCGACCCTGATGGGTCACGATCCGCAGTCCGACTGGCTGACGCCGCCCTTCCACCGCGACCGCAATGCCCTGCTGATCGCCGCCCAAAGCGGGTTTGGCTCTGTCAACCTGAGCGAAATTGACTATCAGTCTGAAGTGCAAGCGCCGGTGGGTGAGTTCTTCGCCCGGCAGTTCGACACCGAGGATCGCGTCATCAGTTGGCGGCGTACAACCGCCGAGCAGGGCTTGTATTACCTGGAACACCGCCAGGAACTGACAGACAAGTACGCCAACCAGTATATCCTGCTGCAAATGGGCGAAGTGCGCTGGGCAGACCCCACCGGCGTCCTGCAAGGCAGCCGCCGCCACCTCTCCGGCCAGAATCCCGAACAAGCGATGTGGTTTAAGTTTGTTGCCCCGCAAGACGCGGAGGGCGAGCATTTCGAAGTCTATGAGCGCACCCTGCAAGAAATTTCCAACCTTCATCCTTCATAATTCATCCTCCATTCTTCAGTAAACAGGAGAGTCGATATGAGCGAACAAATGCTGGACAAAGTGAATACGCTTTCACACCCGACGCAGCTCAAGATCACCGATCTGCGCCTGGCAGTGGTGTGCAGCAACTACGATTACCCCATCCTGCGCATTGACACCAACCAGGGCATTTACGGCATCGGCGAAGTGCGCGACGCCGGCCACGCCGAGAACGCCCTGCAATTTAAATCCATGCTGTTAGGCCAGAACCCCTGCAATGTGGATATGATCTTCCGCTCGATCAAACACTTTGGCAATTGGGGGCGCGAGGGCGGCGGCGTCTCTGGCATCGAACTGGCGCTGTGGGATCTGATCGGCAAAGCCTACGGCGTGCCTTGCTACCAACTGTTGGGCGGCAAATACCGCGACAAAATCCGCATTTACGCTGACACCCCTCAGCCCACCGACCTAACGCCCGAAGGCTACGCGCGGCGGGTGCTAGGACGCAAGCAGATGGGACTGACCTTCATCAAGTTCGATGTCGGCCCGCATCTGCTGGATGACTATGAAGATGGGTTCATCGGCCAGGCGACGAAGTTCGAGTATGGCATGGGCCGAGGCTGGCGCGCCCCTGGTTCCGGCCCGGTGGTACGCATCACTGACCGCGGCATTGCCCGCATGGCCGAGGTCGTTGCCGCGGTGCGCGCCGCCGTGGGCTGGGAAACTTCTCTGTGCATTGACCACTTTGGCCACGGCATGATGACTGTCAAAGAGGTCATCCGCCTGGGCAAGGCGCTGGAGCCGTATGGCCTGGCCTGGATGGAAGACCCCGCACCCTGGTGGGATGTGGAGGCGCACAAAGCCGTCACCGATGCGGTCGGCGTCCCCGTCGCCGCCGGCGAAGAGTGGTACCTGTGGGATGGCTTCCGCCCCTTCATCGAGTCGCGCGCCGTAGACATCATCCACCCCGATCTGCTCACCTCTGGCGGCATGGCTGAAACCAAGCGCATCGCCGACTACGCCGAGCGCTATGGCATTCCCACCGCCCTGCACTTCGCCGGCTCGCCAATCGCCTTGATGGCGAACCTGCACACCGCGGCGGCGATTCCGAGCTTTGTGGCGTTGGAACACCACGGCCTGGATCTGCCCTTCTGGAACGACCTGGTGACGGGCATGCCCGTACCCTACCTGGAAGACGGTTACGTGACAGTGCCGGAAAAGCCCGGCCTGGGCGTGGATTTGAACCTGGAAGGGATTCAAGCCAACCTGCGCCCGCCCAGCGGTCTGTTTGAGCCGACCGAAGCCTGGAACACGCCCAAACTCTCATTCTGGCAGCCGGATCGCAGATGGGATAAATAAGCTGGACGCGCTTGTATGCGAACACTCTACTTTATCCGCCACGGCCAAAGCGAAGCCAATGTCCTACGGGTCATTTCCAACCGCGGCCAGGTGCATGGCCTGACCGACTTGGGCCGCCAGCAGGCCAGTTCGCTGGCTGAGCAGCTGCGCGACAGCAACGCTGGCATCACCAAAATCTACTCCAGCCCGCTGCTGCGCGCCCGACAAACCGCCGAAATCTTGGCGCAAGGCCTGGCCTCAGGCCTGGGGACAGGCGGCGCGCTGCCCATCGAAATCACCGACGCCCTGCGCGAGTTCGACTGCGGCGCAGTCGAGGGGCGCGCCGATGAGGCCGCCTGGCAAATACACAACACACTCTGCCGCGACTGGGCGGCCGGCTTGAAGCTGGATAACCGGATTCCAGGCGGCGAAAGTTTTATGGACTTGCAGCAGCGTTTTGTGCCGTTTATCGCCAGTCTAATCGCACAGGATGAATTTAGCCTGGCGCTGGTCGGCCACGGCGGGCTGTATTTCGCCATGCTGCCGCTCGTGCTGGCCAATATCTCGCGCCAGTTCATCTGGACGCATCACATCTCCAATGCCGCTTACATCCTGGCCGAGGCGGGAGAAGAGGGATTGATCTGCCGCGAGTGGAACAGGGAAGATGTAAAAGGGTAGCCGGGCAACCAACGAAAGAAAGGCAAAAAGAACGATGAAAATCACAAAACTTGAAACATTTCTGGTCAAGCCGCGCTGGCTGTTTCTCAAAATCCACACCGATGAGGGCCTGACCGGGCTGGGCGAGCCGATTACCGAAGGCCGCGCCCTGACCTGCGCCACCGCAGTAGAAGAGCTGGCCCCCTATCTGATCGGCCAGGACCCGCGGCGCATCATCCATCACTGGCAGGCCATGTACCGCCATGCGTTCTATCGCGGCGGGCCGGTGTTGACCAGCGCTATCAGCGGCGTGGAGCAGGCCTTGTGGGACATCACCGGCAAGGCGCTGGGCGTCCCGGTCTACCAACTCTTGGGCGGCCCGACGCGCGACCGCATTCGCCTCTACAAACACGCCGGCACGCCGGAGCAAATTAAGGATTGGATGGCCAAAGGCTTTACGGCCTTCAAAACCGGCATCCACGGCGACCGGCCGGCGCGCATCGTTGAAACCAAAGGCTTCGTTGATCAAGCGGTGGAGCGCTTCGCCGCCCTGCGCGAGGCCGGCGGGCCGGAGGCGGACATTGCCCTCGACTTTCACGGGGCGATCAACCCGGCCACCTCGAAGCTGTTGATCAAGGCGCTGGAGCCTTACCAGCCGATGTTCATCGAAGAGCCGGTGCAGTGTCAAAATGTGGATGTGCTGGCCGACCTGGCGCGCGGCACTCACCTGCCCATCGCCACCGGTGAGCGCATCTTTACCAAGTGGGGCTTCCGCGAAATCCTGGAAAAGCGCGCCGCCGCCATCTTACAGCCCGACTTGTGCCACGCCGGCGGCATCCACGAGGTGCATATCATCGCCGGCATGGCCGAAGCCTACTACGCCTCGATCGCGCCCCACAACCCGCTAGGGCCGATCTCGCTGGCCGCCTGCATTCAACTGGACGCCACCATCCCCAACTTCATCGCGCAGGAGCATGTCTCTTTGGGCGAGGGCTATCTCAAGCAGCCGTTCGTCGCCAAAGACGGCTATGTGGACTTGCCCACCGCGCCGGGCCTGGGCATCGAGTTGGACGACGAGGCGCTGGCCGATAAGCTCGATCACAATTGGCGCAATCCTGAAAGCTACCATCCCGACGATCATTCGGTGGTAGATTGGTAAGGTGATGGACTTTAACCTCCTTCACGACGACCTCTCCTCTTTCCCGCCGGAGGTCTTCGTCACCTTCGGCGAGACGATGCTGCGCGACACGCCGGCCGACAACGAACGCCTGGAGCGGACGCGCCGCGTCGATCTTTCGTTGGGCGGCAGCGAGTTCGCGGTGGCTGTCATGCTGGCGCGCCTGGGCATCCCCTCCTCCTACATCACGCGCCTTCCCGATAACCCTTATGGCTGGCTGCTGCGCAATATGGCGCGCGAGCAAGGCGTCAACAGCGACCATTTTGTCTGGGCCGACAGGACCGAACTGTTCGGGCGCTACCTCTACGAACTGGGGCGCACGCCGCGCCCCGGCGCGGTCTGGTACCAGCGCAAACACTCCGCCGCCAGCCAGATGGGGGCCGGCATGGTGAACTGGGGCAAGGCTTTGCGCAACGCCCGCCTGCTGCACGCCACCGGCATCACTTTTGGCCTGGCGGCGCACAGCGGCTACCCCAACAACCCCCTGCTCGAAGCATTCCAGGAGGCGCTTGCCGCCAAACCAGCCGGCTGCCTGGTCGGGCTGGATTTCAACTATCGCGCCACGTTGTGGCGCGCGGAGCAGTGCAAGGCGGTGATGACGCCCTTGATCACCGATCACGTAGATATCCTGGTGACAACGCTGGGCGATATGAGCCGCTTTTACGGGCTGCACTGCGGGCCAGGCGGCGCGGAAACAGGACGCTCCGACAAGCCCAGGTTGGAAGATGACGATCTGCGCGCCTTCCTGCGCCAGGTGATCGATCGATTCCACCTGAAAGTCGTCGCCGTTCCGCTGCGACAGCCCGACTCGCTTGAAGCGCAGCGTTGGGAAAGCGCCGCCATGACCGCCGAGGGCGCGTATTTCCGCTCGCCGGCGCTCCGCCCGATGACGCTGTGGGACAGCCTGGGCGGCGGCGACGCCTGGGTGGGCGGCTTCTACTACGGTCTTCTGACCGAACAGGAGGCGGATGGAAGCTTCCGCGCCGCGGCGCTGCCCAAAGGCGTGCTGATCGGCGACGCCGCCACGCGCCTCAAACACACCCTGATGTACGATCTCCCCATCTTGACCCGCCAGGATATTCAATCCCTGCTCGACGCAGACCCCAGCGGCGGCAGCACGCGCGTGGTGCGGTGAGCATGTCTTTCACCTATCTGCAAAACCTGGTTAAGCTGGCCGGCGGCGACCGCCGGCTGCAGCCCTGCCTGGCGATTTATTACGTCACCATGCAGTGCAACTTCAACTGCGTCTACTGCGAGGATTTTGGACAGCGGCGCAACCTGGAGGCCATCCCTTCCCTGCCGCTGGAAGACGCCCTGCGCGTGCTGAAGGTGATGCGCCAGGCAAGCGACAGCCTGATGATCACCGGCGGCGAGCCTCTGCTCTACCCACAGATCGGGCCGCTGCTTGAACGGGCGCGCCGCGAACTGCGCTTCCGCCACATCACGCTGACCACAAACGCCGCCCTACCCCGCCTGGAGGGCTTACTGCCGCGGATCGATCGCCTGGTTATCAGCCTGGACAGCCTCGACCCGCAGCAGTGGAGCGGCATTCTGCGCATGCCGGTGGAGGCCGCCCAAACAGTGCAGGAAAACATCCGCCGCTATGCCCTCCGCCAGCAGGCCGATCACTTTTGCCTGATCCTCAATGCGGTGCTGTCGCCTGAAACCCTGCCCGGCGCGCCGGCGCTGATCGAATTCTGCCGCCAGCAGCGCATTTTGATCTCGTTTTCGCCGCAGATGGTCAACAACTGGCCGCGCTATGATCTGCTGGTATCGCCCGAATATAAAGCGTTTGTGCAAGAACTTTTAAATGCCAAGCGCCGCGGCGCGCCGGTGCTGGGCAGCCTGGCCTACCTGCAAAACTTGCTCGAACTGCGCCCCTTTTCGTGCTACCCCACCCTGACCCCGCGCATCCTGCCCAACGGCGACCTGACTTATCCCTGCCGCCCGATTGAAAAAGCCGGCCTCAGCCACGGCGGCCGCCCGTGCAATTTGCTCCAGGTCGCCTCCTGGAAAGAGGCGCAGGCCATCTCGCTGGCGCAATATGGGCCGCCGCCGCGCGTCTGCAATAGCTGCTTCCAGCAGTGCTATGCCGAGTCATCGCTGATGCAGGCGCGCCCGTTTGACTGGCTGATGGAATGGCTGCTCTACCCGCCCAGCCGCCGCGCGGCGCTCGATCGCTACGCGCCGGGATGAGGAGAAAAGGAACAAGTGATGGCTGAAGCAGGCGAGGGACAATTGTTGACGGCTGACCAGGATGTGGTGATCATCGGGGCGGGGGTGGCCGGGCTTTCGGCGGCGCTGCATCTGGCCGAGCGCGGGATCGCGCCGCTGCTGCTGGAAGCCGACCCGCGCTACCCCGGTGGGCGGCTGGCCGGCGGCGAAGAGGTGGAGGTCAACGGCTGGCGCTTCCGCGCCGAACATGGCGTGCATGGCCTGTGGTCGCCTTACCGCAACCTGCAAGCCATGCTTGCCCGCCACAACCTGCGCCCGGTTTTAGTTCCAGCGCTCGAAGAAAGCTGGTATTACCAGCGCCGGCTGGAGATTAAATCCGCCGCGGTGGGCAGCGCCATCCGCCATAGCTGGTTCCCGCCGCCCTTTCATTACTTGCAGCTTTTCCTGCGCTGGCGCTTCCTGGCCATCCTGACCCTGGATGACTGGCTTTTCCTCTTCCAGGTCTGGAGCGGGCTGCTGCTGGCGGTCGCGATTGACCCCTTTGCCGAAGACCAGCCGATGGAAGATATCTACCTCAGCGACCTGGTCTATTACTGGCCCGATCCGCTCCGTTCGTTCTTCATCAGCCTGGCGCGCAACGGCCTCACCGCCCGCCCGGACGAGATTCCGCTCTCCGGGTTTATCGCTTTCCTGCGCTTTTACACCCTGCTGCGCCGCGATGCGTGGGAATTTGGCTACCTGCCTGAAAACAGCGGCGATACGGTCATTGACCCCCTGGTGAAAAAGATCGAGAGCCTGGGCGGGCGCCTCCGCCTGGGGCAGCGCGTCGCCCATTTAGAACAAGAAGGGTCTGGCTGGCGCGTCCACTGGCTGGACAGCAGCCAAAGCGGCCAGGCGCTCTCCTGCCGCGCCAAATCCGTCATCCTGGCGGTGGATGCCCGCAGCGCCCAGGCAATCCTGAATGCCAGCCGCAGCGGGAACGCCGCGCTGGGCGCGTCCTACAGCTACTTCCCGCCCAGCATGGAGACGGCGGTGGCGCGCTTCTGGTTCAGCCGCGCCCCGCAGCCCGGCCCGGAGGCCGGGGTGTTCAGCGGCGAATTTGTGACCGATAATTTCTTCTGGCTGCACCGCCTGTACGATTCTTACCATCAGTGGCACCGCGCCACGGGCGGCAGCGCCCTGGAATCGCACTTTTACGGCCCGCCCGAACTGCTGGCCAACAGCGATGCCTTTTTGCTGGCGTATGCCCAGCGCGAGGTATTGAGCGCCTTCCCCGAGCTGCGCGGCAGCGTCATTCACCGCACCTTTCAACGCAACCCGCCCGCCCACACCCTGCTCAGCCTGGGGCATGCCGATCAGCATGTGGGGATCGAAACCGGCTGGGAAAATTTATTTTGCTGCGGCGATTGGGTGCGCCACCCCACGCCGGCGTTTTTCCTGGAGCGCGCCTGCGTCACCGGCATTGAGGCGGCCAACGCCCTGCTCAAAAGGCGCGGCCTGACCCCCTGGCCGCTCATCCCCTATCTGCCGCCCGAAACCCTGGCCAGAGGAATTGAGTGGGCGATGAAAGCCGGTCGCAAACTGATGCGCAGAAAAAAGGAGACCCTATGAAACCTTACCAATGCCTGGAATTGATCCGTTCAAGCGGCGTGATTGCCATTCTGCGCCTGAAAAACGCCGAAGGTAACGCAACTGCGGGCGCAAACGCGTTACTCTCTGCCGCCGAGGCGATCCGCGCCGGCGGGATTCGCGCCATCGAAGTGACC
>CAIQJJ010000840.1 GCA_903872065.1 uncultured Anaerolineales bacterium
CCACAGTTCCTCGAAGCCTGCGCGGACGGACGGACGCCCACGGTTGTTTTCGAGAGCATCCCGGTTAATTACGAGAGCGGGCAGCCGGCGGTCGAGTACCTGCGGGCGGCTTTACAGCGCGGCATGTACGCCATCAGCGCCAACAAAGGCCCGGTAGTGCATGCCTATCGCGAATTGACCCACCTGGCGCAGGCGCATGGCGTCAAATACTACTTCGAGTCGGCGGTCATGGACGGCGCGCCGATCTTCTCGCTGGCGCGCGAAACCCTGCCGGCGGCGCGCATCCACGGCTTTCACGGCATCCTGAACTCCACCACCAACTTAATCCTGGATCGCATGGCGCAAGGGGAAAGTTTTGAAAATGCGGTCAGTTACGCCCAATCCATTGGCATTGCCGAGACCGACCCCCTGGGCGACCTGGAGGGTTGGGACGCGGCGGTCAAAGTAGCTGCGCTGTGCACCGTGATCATGGATACGCCGCTCAAGCCGCAGCAAGTGCAGCGCCGGGGCATTTTGGAACTCACCCCCCAAGACATGCTCGAGGCGCAGCGCCTGGGAAAACGCTGGAAGTTGGTCTGCGCCGCCCATCGCCAGGGAGAAAGTGTGCAGGCCAGCGTCGCCCCGCAAATGGTCGGGCCGGAATCGCCCTTGTATGGCGTCAGCGGGACCTCCAGCGTCGTCACCTTCGAAACCGACGTGCTGCCGGGGCTTTCCATCGTCGAAACCGACCCCGGCCCACAAACTACCGCTTATGGCATGTTGGCCGACTTTCTCAACGCGGTACGAAAATAGCGCCTGGTGTATAATTGGAGGCAGAAGGAGAACCCCCCCCATGGATACTCGTCCCGAAAAATTTGCTCGTCTGCTGGTTGATTACTCCACCAAAGTCAAGCCAGGCGAACGCGTCGCGATTACCACTTCGACCGCGGCAGCGCCGATGGCGCGCGCCCTATATGCGCGGGTGCTGGACAAAGGCGCTTACCCCCACATTTTGCTGGATGTCCCCGATCAGGATCGCCTGTTTTACGAACACGCTCCCGATGAACTGCTGGAATTCGTCCCCGAGTTTCACAAAATCGCCTTCGAGCAGTTCGATGTCTTGATCAAAGTGCGCGCCGAAACCGCCACCCGCTCGCTGAACAAGATCCCGCCGGCGCGCCGGGCGCGGCGGCAGAAAGCCATGTCCAGTTTGATTCAAGCGCAAATGCGCCGCGGGGCGGATAACTCGCTGCGCTGGATGAGCACCCTCTACCCCACCCCGGCCTACGCCCGCGAAGCCGGCATGAGCTACAAAGAGTACCAGGATTTCGTCTTCAACGCCAACCATACCGATGACGCCACCCCCGACCCGGTCGCTTATTGGGAGGAGTTTGGCCGTCAGCAGCAGCGCATTGTGGATTGGATCAACGGCCATGACAAGGTGGAACTGCATGGCCCGAATGTGGACCTGACCCTTTCCATCAAAGGTCGCATCTTCAAAAACTCTTGTGGAACGCATAACATGCCCGACGGCGAGATTTTCACCGGCCCGGTTGAAAACTCGGTCAATGGCTGGGTGCGCTTCACCTATCCAGCCATCTACCAGGGCAGTTCGGTGGAAGGGGTGGAGTTGAAATTCGAGCAAGGCCAGGTGGTAAAAGCCAGCGCCGCAAAGAACGAAGAATATCTGTTAAAAATGCTGGACAGCGACGCCGCCGCTCGTTACCTGGGAGAATTTGCCATCGGCACCAATTTCCAGATCAACCGCTTCACCAACAGCATTCTCTTCGACGAAAAGATCGGCGGCACCTTCCATATCGCCCTGGGCGCGGGGTATCCTGAAACAGGCAGCCTCAACCGCAGCGCGATCCATTGGGACATGATCTGCGACATGCGCGCCAATGCGGAAATCCGCGTGGATGGCGCGTTAATGTATCAAAACGGGCAGTTTGTCTTTTAAGCATGGCTGCGCGCGGCGATTCAAAAGCGGCGCCCGCTCCCGCCAAGAGCGAGAAAAAAACGTCTACCAAGCCGGCGCCGGCTAAGACTGACGCGGCCAAAGCCGGCGGTGAACGCCCTCGCAGCCGGCGCAAGACGCCGGCGGAGCGCGCCAAGAGCCAGCCCGCGCCGGCCAACAAACCGGCCGCGCCGCCGCCCATTCTACCGCAGCGTGGGTTATGGCAGCGCCTTCTCCATTCGCTGAAGAACATCCCCAAACGCAATCAAACCCCGGCCAAACCCGAGGAGAAGCCGGCCCCAGCCAGCCCAGCCGCGCCAGGCCAGCCCCCAGCCGCCGCGTCGGCCGCCAAATCCGCGCCGGCGGCTAAACCTGCTCCTGCAGCAAATTCTACCCCTGCCCCCGCGCCCTCCCCGGCCAGCGACGCGCCTCCCGCGCCTGGGTTTTCGCTGCCCTCGCTGGATCGCCGCCTGGATATCCTGGGAGCGATCCTGGCCGTGGTAGGCTTCATCACCGCGCTCTTGCTGCTCTCCAGCAATCACGATGTCGCCACCGGCAGTTGGCTGCTGCTTTTGTGGCGCGCCTTTGGCTGGGCCGCCTACTTGTTCCCATTCACTTTAATGGGCGTTGGCGGTTGGCTGATCATCCGCAACTTCGAGAGCGTCCCCTGGCCCTCCGTAGAGCGGCTGATCGGCATCGCGCTGCTCTTTGCCAACCTCGCCGCCGATCTAGCCTTTGTCATCGAAGGGGGCGGCGGCGTCCTGGGGGCGATGTGCAGCCGGTTTCTCATCGCCAGCCTGGGGCCAAGCGGCGCGGCGGTGGCGCTCATGGCCTGGCTGTTGATCGCCCTGCTCTTTACCCTGGATGTCACTGTTGCAGAGCTTTTCCGCTGGGTAGCCCCGCTGATCATGAAGATGCAAGATTGGTGGGATGATTTTCGCACGCGCAATGGGAACTTTCCTCCCACCCGATTCGCCGGTCGCGGCGCGGCGAACAGCGCCAACAAGCCCAGCCTGCCGCCTCTGACGCCAGAAGCGCAAAGCGCCGCGGCTGCGCCAGGCATGGGGACGCCGGCCGAACCGCCCCGCGCCTGGACGCTGCCCCGCGTGGAAGACATCCTGGATCGAGGCAGCGAGGTTTCGCACAACGACGAACTGGATCGCCAACGCGCCCACACTATCGAAGAGACGCTGGCCTCTTTTAGCGCGCCGGCCAATGTGGTAGAGATCAACCGCGGGCCGGCCATCACTCAGTTTGGCGTTGAACC
>CAIQJJ010000841.1 GCA_903872065.1 uncultured Anaerolineales bacterium
CCAAACGCAGGGAGAGCGGCAGATCGGCCAGGCGTTGAATGCCATATTCCAGCGCCCGGACATAGTTACGCACTTCTTGCACGTCCGCATTCTCGGCGCGCTTACTTTCCGCTTCCACATCTTCCAGCCACAATTCGTTCATGCCGGTGCGCGTGCCTTCGATGCGCGAAGACAGCACCGCCTCACGCCGGATGTAGGGTGCAATCAACAGATGTGGGTTGGGTAGGTGTCTTCCCAAACCGGAAAGCTCGCTCAGCGCAGCATCCGCCTGCGAGAGCGCCATGACCATTTCCTGGGAATAGTTGATGACAGGCGGCAGCGGAGCAGGGACAAAGGCCAGGTAGCCCGTGGGTACTTGAATGACCTTCCCAGCCTGTGGAGTATGAAAATCATTGCGTTTCATCAGAGTCGCTTTGTAAGCCTTCTTTCAAAAAGGATGTCACTTTGAAAGAATATACCATATTTCTTTCAAAGGTCAAGCGCGCCCGAACGATGCCTTTGTTCGCATAATGCCCATTGTACGCAAGGGAATACATGAGATATGTCGTACAACATGCTCCGCCAAGCAATAACGAGCGAAATAGTCTTCGCATAATAATTGCGCACCTTGAAAAATTAGGGTATAGTTTAACCGTCCTTGCGTTAAGCAAGGTTTACATAGTAGATCGTTCTACTCGTGATATGTTAGTTCAAAATCACGAAAGCGCGAATAAAATATTGAAACCTGCTTTGAGAGGAAGGGACGTAAAAAGATGGTTGCCAGAAACAGCGGATTATTACCTGATCAAAATCGCATCATCAGAAAATATGAACCACCCTTGGTCAGGAAAAAACGAACGCGAAGCAGAAAGCATATTTGCCGTTGTTTGACCTGGCAGCCAAAGCGCCCCTGCCCGACTTGAAAGCCTTGCCCGAGAACGAACGCCTGCCGGCGCTGCACGCCGCCCATGAGGCCATCTTCCTGGGCGATCACCCCATCCGCTCAGCGCTGTTCAGCTTGCGTGGGTTGGATGTGGTGAAAATCATTGAAGCTGAAGAAACGAAACCAGCCTCCGCGAATGATGAAACTTCAGAAGATTGAAATCCGAAACCAGAAAATGAACAATGGAGTCAAACATGTCCAATAAACTGCCAATTGGCGTGCAGTCCTTTGAAATCATGCGCACGCAGGGGTTTGTGTACGTGGACAAAACCGAGTGGATTCACCGCCTGGTCACAGAGGGCCTGTATTACTTCCTGGCGCGGCCGCGGCGTTTTGGCAAGTCGCTGCTGGTCTCGACGCTGAAATGCCTGTTCGAGGGCCGGCGCGATCTGTTCGAGGGGTTGTGGATTGGCGAGGCCGGGCGCTGGGAGTGGACGCCGCATCCGGTTGTGTCGCTGGATTTTAATCAGATTGCTTTGGATACCCCCGAGACTCTGAAAACTGATCTGGCGCGTTCCTTAGCCGATCAGGCGCACAATGCCGGCTTCGAGTTGACAAGCCCGACCCTGGTCTCTCAATTCACAGAGCTGATCCGGGCGCTTCATCGCAAGGCTGGCCAGCCAGTGGTTGTGCTGATTGATGAGTACGACAAGCCCATGATCGAACACCTGGGCAAAGGAGAAGCCGGCCTGGAGACGGCGCGGGCGAACCGGGATGTGCTGCGCGGTTTCTTCGGCGTGCTGAAAGGGGGGGATGTATCGGCTGTGCTGCGTTTTGTGCTGCTGACGGGTGTTTCACGTTTCAGCCGCGTCTCAGTCTTTTCCGCCCTCAATAACCTGAACGACATCAGCATGCAAGAAGAGTACGCGACCATGTTGGGGTACACAGAAAACGAACTCGACGCCTGCTTTCAATCGCCAATTGCGCGCCTGGCTGCCAGGCTGGGCGAGACAGAAGAACAAACCCGCGCGACCCTGGCGCGTTATTACAACGGCTACCGCTTCTCGACCAGCCCGGAGAGGGTTTACAATCCTTTCTCGGTTTTGTCCGCCTTGCAGCAGCGCGCCCTGAAGAACTATTGGTTCGAGACCGGAACGCCCACGTTTTTGATCAACCTGCTGCGCGAACGACGCTACACCCTGCCCAACCTTGAAGGCTTGCAAGTCAGTCAGGCGGCCTTTTCTGCCTTCGAATTGGAGCGGTTAGCGCCTGAGGCGCTGCTCTTTCAGACAGGCTACCTCACCATTCAGGATGTGCAAAACAACATCTATGTCTTGAATTATCCCAATCAAGAAGTGAAAACTGCCTTCACAGAATCGTTGCTGCTGATAAGAGAAGGTCTGGATTTAGAAGTCAGTTCGCATGTGCTGCGGCTCTCTCAGCATCTGGCGGCAGGAGACCTGGAAGAATTCTTCACAGCGATAACGGCCATCTTTGCTTCGATCCCCCTATGACATCGAAACCCGGCGCGACGAAGCTTACTTCCATACGATCTTTTATCTGGCTCTGTCGGCTTCGGGCGGGCCGGCGCAAAGCAGTGTGCTAACCAGCCGCGGGCGAATAGACATGGTGATGAGCTTGCCCCATCACATCTACATTTTTGAATTCAAGTGCAACCAGAGCGCCGCGTCTGCCCTGCAACAGATGCACGCCCAGGGCTACGCCGAACGATACCAGGGCAGCGGCAAGCCGGTCACGCTGATCGGCGTCAATTTCAGCTCGGAACTGCGCAGTGTGGCTGAATGGATCGCCGAGCCTGAGATTGTATTGTGAGTGAATGAGGATAAATGTCAAAAGCCTCGCGCACCGCTTCTTCGGGATATTCGGGGATGTTGCGGTGCAGAATGCCTTCAATCAAAGTGCTGTAACGCATATTCATCAGGCAGCGATCCACAGCCCCGTCTACCATACCTGGCGCGCCAGCGCCGCCGGGACAGGTTCGGCAAAGAACATCCAGACATGCACCCCGTTGCCAGAGCGGGGGCGTTCCAGCGCGGCCAGTTCCGCCTCTGCGGCGGCGATCAAGCGGTTGAGTTCATCCAGGTTGTTCACAAAATACCAGAGGCGACTCACAGGGTGTATAATCGGAGATGGTTCTTTAGTGAATCGTCTCAATCCGCCAGGCCCTGGATAGGCTGGTGGGGTTGGATCACGAAGACCTGCTCACGCTGGCTTCGTGAATGATTGTCAACAAGGAAGAGGTTGATGAGTACGATGGGATGGATGATGATGAAAACAACTCTGGGGATGAATAGTTGGATAATGCAGTCTCGTATGGTGAGAACCGGCTTGTTTGCATCCTGTTGCACCACTATTCAACCACATTTTGCCAACTTTGGCCCGGTCACCAAAAAACCGACGCATCCTCTACACAAAGTTCTCGGGCCAATTCGGAGAAAATATGACGGAGACAAAACAAATCCTACTTGTTGAAGATGAAACGCTCATTGCCATGAGCGAGGCGATGATGCTGCGCCGAGAAGGGTATGAGGTGGCGTTGGCAGCTTCCGGGGAGGAAGCGATTGCCAAAGTGGAGTCTGCGCCTGAAGAAATTGCGCTCATCTTGATGGATATTGATTTGGGGAAAAACCGGATGGATGGCACAGAAGCGGCCCAGGAAATCCTAAAAAAGCACGATATCCCCATCCTTTTTCTTTCATCCCACGCTGAACCTGATGTGGTGGAAAAGACGGAGAAAATCACATCGTATGGGTATGTGGTGAAAGGGTCGAGCGTTACCGTGCTGGCAGCGTCCATCAAAATGGCGTTCAAGCTGCACGCCGCTCACCGGGCGCTGAGACAGACCAACGACAACTTGGGCTATGAGATCACTGAACGCAAACAGGTGGAAGACGAGCTTCGCAAAAGTAAGGAGCAATACCAGTGGCTGATAGAAAACGCGCCGGACGTGGTATACACTTTTTCCGCCAGGCGCGGAGGCATTTATTATTCGCCGCGCGTCGAACAGGTCCTGGGCTATTCACCGGAATATCTTCTTGAACATCCCTTCTTTTGGAACCAGTCCATTCACCCAGACGACCAGGCCCGCATCAGCAACATCATCCACGATTTTGAAAGCGGGAAACCCTTTGAAGTCGAATATCGCATTCGTGATGTTCACGGTAACTGGCTCTGGCTAAATGATCGTTCCATCGGGCGCAGGGTGGCCAGCGATGAAGTATTGATAGAAGGGCTGGCGGCTGATATCACCGGGCGCAAACGGGCGGAAGAGGCGCTGCATCAGAGCGAAGCCCGATTCCGTTCTATTGTCCATTCCTCCCCTGTGCCGATGGGGATGAATGACGCCAACTTGAACATCACGCTCATCAACCCGGCATTCACCAAAGCGTACGGGTACACCCTTGAAGACCTGCCAACGGTTAATGACTGGTGGCTGAAAGCGTACCCTGACCCTGAATATCGCGAGAAGGTTTCCAGGTTATGGCTCAAGCACTTGGAGCAGGCGCAGTTGCAAGGCTTTTTTGAGCCATTGGAGGCTGATATTTGTTGCAAGGATGGTTCGATACGTACGGTACTCTCGACAGCCGAAACCATGGGCCGCGATGGCGAGACAATCGTGATCAATTACGATATTACAGACCGTGTTCTCACAGCAAAAACCCTTCAAAAAAGCGAAGAGAAATTGAAACAGGTGTTGGAGATTTTGCCTGTCGGCGTGTGGATCGCTGATAAAGACGGCAAGATTGTTCAAGGCAACTCCACGGGGCAGCAAATCTGGGCTGGCGCCCGTTATGTTGGCCCCGATGAATTTTATGAATACAAAGGCTGGTGGCTGCCATCACGCGCACCGATTGCTGCCGATGAATGGGGGATTGCTCGCGCCACCCGAAAAGGCGAAACCAGCCGCGAAGAAGAAATTGAAATTGAATGCTTTGATGGCACGCATAAATTCATTCTAAATTGGGCAATCCCTCTTTTTGGGACGAACGGCCTGATTGAAGGGGCTGTTTCGGTTAACCAGGATATTACCAGGCGCAAGCAAGCGGAAGATGCCCTGCGCCAGGCGTTGGCTGACAAGGATATGCTGATGCGCGAACTCCAGCACCGCGTTAAGAACAGCCTGAACATGGCGATCAGTTTGCTGGCGTTGGAGGAAGATAACCTCACCGATGAGCGCAGCCGCGCCATTTTTGCCAGCACCCGCGCGCGCATCACGTCCATGTCGGCGGTTTACGAACAACTCTATCGCACCGGAGGGATTGATCAAATTGACCTGCTGCCCTATATTCACAACCTGTGCGCGGGGTTATCCGAATCTTACCTGTCTGCATCCAACTCAGTGGACATCGATCCGCGTCTGGAAAACATCCAACTCGATGTAAAACGCGCCCTGCCCCTGGGCATTATCTTGAACGAACTGGTGACCAACGCCCTGAAGTATGCTTTCCCAACCCCTAAAAAGCAAGGCATCATCCGCGTGGAGCTGGCCCGGGCCAATGAGGAGGTCCATCTGACGGTGGCGGATAACGGCGTGGGACTGCCAGAGGGACAACTCCACAGCGGCGGACTGGGCCTGGAATTGGTGCGGATGCTGTCCCGGCAAATCGGCGGTTCTTTTGCCCTCGAAAATGCTCAAGGCTGCACCGCCCGGGTCAGGTTCCGAGCGGAACCCGGGCCTGCTCCCCGCTAGCCGGCTTGAGGCGCTCACATGTGGTTGGCGTCCTCTGGTTTTGGACCTGCGGCTGGAGGCCGCGCGATGAAACAGTCTGTTGATCGAAAAACCATTCTCTTAGTTGAAGATGAAGCGCTGATCGCGATGAACGAGGCGATGATGCTGCGTAAAGAGGGATATGATGTCTTACTGGCTGGCAGCGGCGAGGAGGCGATCGCCAAAGCCGCCAAACAGACAATTAACCTGATCCTGATGGATATTGACTTGGGGAGGGGCCGGATGGATGGCGCCCAGGCAGCCCAGGAAATCCTGAAAGAACAGGATATTCCGGTTGTGTTTCTCTCCTCTCACACCGAACCGGATGTGGTGGAAAAAACCGAACAGATCACCTCCTACGGATACGTGGTCAAGAACACTGGCATCACCGTGTTAGCGGCCTCGATCAAGATGGCCTTCAAACTGCACGCCGCTTACCAGGCGATCAGAAACACCAATCAGAGTTTGAGCCAGGAGATTACGACGCGCAAGCAGATAGAAGAGGCGCTGCGAGAGTCGGAGGAAAAGTTTGCCAAGACGTTTCATGTCAGCCCGGTGATCCTTTGCATCGCCCGCGCCGAAGATCAGCGCTTCGTGGAAGTCAATGACGCGATGCTTCGTATGACGGGCTATACAAGCGACGAAATCATCGGGCACAGCGCGGATGAACTGCGATTCTGGGTTAATCCCGCCGAGCGCGCCGAAGTGTTGAAAACGCTGGCCGAAAAAGGCCAGGTCGCCGAGCGCGAATACCTCTTCCGCATCAAGAGCGGCGAGATATTATTTTGTGCGTATTCCGCTTACATGATCACCTTCGGCGGTAAAAAGTACATTTTTGTGCATATTATCAATCTTACTGAACGCAAGCGCCTGGAGGAAACGCTGCAAGATGAACGCCGCATGTTCATCGGCGGCCCAACCGTGGTCTTTCAATGGGCCGCTGAGGCAGGCTGGCCCGTAGAATATGTGTCGCCCAATGTCTTGGGACAGTTTGGTTACAGCGTGGAAGATTTCACCAACAGGAAAGTGCTGTTCGCGCATATCGTTCACCCTGGCGATTTGAAGCAGCTTGCAGAAGAAGTGGATCAGTACAGCCAATCGGGCATTCCCTGCTTTGAGCAAGAATATCGCATCCTGCGCGCAGATGGAGAGGCGCGCTGGCTTTATGACTTCACTGTGGTCAAGAGGGGTGAAGATGGCCGAATTGCGTCTTTCTGGGGATACGTCCAGGACATCACGGCGCGGAAACAGGCTGAGAATGCCCTGAGAAAAAGCCAGGCGCTTTACCAGGCGCTGTTCGATCAAGCCGGGGACGGCGTGTTCATTCTCGATGCCGCCGGAAAGCTCATCTCGGTCAACCAGGCCTTCGCCCGTTTGCACGGTTACACCTCCGAGGAAATGGTGGAACTGGGCCTGGAAGGGCTGGATGTGGAAGGAGCCGCGCCGGTTCCCGAACGGATGAGCCACATCCTGGCTGGCGAAACTCTGACTTTCGAAGTGGAGCATATCCATAAGGACGGGCATACTTTCTTTCTAGAAGTGACCGTGAACCTGGTAACAGCCGGGGATGAACGCTTGATCATCGCCACTCATCGCGATATTACCAGGCGCAAGCGGGCAGAAGAGGCGCTGCGCGAGAGCGAAGCAAAATATCGCTTCATGGTGGAGAATATCAGTGATGTCCTCTGGCAAATGTCACTTGACTACAAATTTACCTATTCCAGTCCTGCAGATGAACATCAGCGGGGATACAAGCCGGAAGAAGTGGTTGGACGGTCTATCTACGATTTCATGACGCCCGAATCAAGAGAGGCGGTGCTTGAAAGCGTCACAAAGTTTAACGAAACCCATCAGCCAGATGAACGGATCGAACCGTACACCTACGAGATTGAACAAATCCGAAAAGACGGAAGCCGGATTTGGACTGAGGTTGTTTCCCAACCGGTCTATGATGAGGCAATGAATCTGATCGTCTTCCAAGGCGTTACTCGCGACATCACCACACGTAAACGGGCGGAGGAAGCGCTGCGCCAGGCGCTGGCCGATAAAGAGATGCTGATGCACGAACTACAGCACCGCGTCAAGAACAGCCTGGCGATGGCAACCAGTTTACTGGCCCTGGAAGAGAATAACTTGCCCGATCCGCGCAGCCGCGCCATCTTTGCCAACACTCAAAACCGCATCCACTCTATGGCAGCCATCTACGAGCAGCTCTACCGCGGAGGGGGAGTTGACCAGGTTCATTTGCGCCATTACATCCAGAGCCTGGTCGAGATGCTATCCCAATCCTATCTGCCCGCCAATGGGCTGGTGAGCATTGAAGCGAAACTGGAGGATGTCCTGCTGGACATCAAACGCGCGTTGCCGCTAGGTCTTATCCTGAACGAGCTGATCACCAACGCGCTCAAGTACGCTTTCCCGCAAGGGAAGACGCCGCACGGCAGGCCAGGCGTCATCCGCGTGGAATTGACGCAGACCGCCGGGCAGGTGACGCTGCGTGTGATAGATAACGGTGCGGGTGCGAAAAAAGACGCGCCTCCTACGGAATCTGGGATGGGCTTGAACCTGGCAGCCATGCTGGCAGAGCAGCTTGACGGCCATTTCACTTCCAAATCCGAAAACGGCAGCGGTTACGCTGCTCAGGTCAGCTTTTATTGTACTGTTCAGGGTGTTGAATAGCCGCCATTAAGACCTGTTGCAGTAGCGCCAGGAGTGGGAAGCAGGTCAGGCAGTTCTTGGCGGCTTCATTCCGGCGTGCTTTCGAGCATTGACTCACGCCTCCCAATAATATACGGGATAGTCCGCCTCAGCCTGAAATCCCAACTTTTCGGCCAGCGCCGTGGAGGCTTTGTTTTCCCAAAAACATTCCCAGTTGGGTTGTTTGCCGCGCCGCAGGCATTCCTCAATGAACGCTGAAGCCGCCAGAGCGGCAAACCCTTTGCGCTGGTGCTTTTCTTCGGTATGGATATCCATTTCCATGCGTTCGCGACTGGCAAATACGCTGACGCAAAGGCTGGCGATTTCATCGCCGGCCAACAGGGCGATCCCCAGGCCATTCGCCAAAAAAGCTTCAGACGAGAACCAGCCAGGCGGCGCGCCGAGTTTCTCAGTCAAAGCTGCATCCATGATGCGAAGCTGGCAGCCTGGGGGGATGCGGGCCTGCCAGGCTGGAAGCGCCTGGAACTGAGCCAGATTGAATTGGAATGGGCGGCGATAAATTTCAATCACTTCTTGCCCAGGCAGCAGGGCAGGCAAATGCTCTTTCCAGCCGGCCTGCGCCGGTACCAGGATGAAGCTGCTCTCACCGCCGGCTTGCGACGCTGGGACGAAGATCTCACGCAGCACCCGGCTGGCTTTAACCGCATGCGCTAAGACCGGGCTGCCAGCAATGAAGTAATACCCCAAAGCTGACCAAACCAGAATCAATTGGGGGAGATCGCGCCGGTCTACGAAAATCCGCCCTGGGCTGTACCCCTGGCAGATGGCGCTGGGCAGTGCTTTTTGCTGAATGCCCTCCAGCAGGGGCGCGACGCCGGCAAATTCACTGGGATGCAGTTCAATCATATTGTCGTTAAAAATCGAAAACTTTTTCAGCGCTGATCGGATAAATTAGGTTGGCAAAGCGACGATTACACAATCAGACGATTGTTGGCAGTTAGAATTTCTAGTCCGCAATCGCGAAAGTCGGCGTCATGAGTCACCAGTTTTAATTTGTTTGCATGGCACAGCCGGGTAATCACCTGGTCGTTAAAATCAACCCTGCCTGATTCATATTCTGATAAAACCGTTTGGATGTCAAAGGACGCAAAGCCGCTTTCAACCCGACTGGATACTTTCATAATCTTTCTTATTGCAATTGCAATGGTCTGGGCAATGGGTTGAAAATCAGCGCTATTGCGAAAAGTTTTGAAATCTTGTGGAGCCTGCCCGTTTTCGTACAACAGTTTGTGTTCCAGGCGCGTATGGCGATTGATGTATTCTGAAATCACCAGCACATCTACATAGATTGGGCATTTGGCGACCATTGCCTGAACCAGAGCTTTTGAGTAGACTTTAATTCGCCAATCGTTCGAATCCTGCAGAGCATAAAGTAGCAACCAGATATTCGCATCAAAGAAAAGGCGGTCTGCCGGCGAAAATGTGTACCCTTGAATCTGAACGGCCTTATTTTTCGAGGTCATCCTCAAAAACCTCCTGCCGTGCAGCGGCAAATCGATCGGGAGATTTAAAGTAAAGTTTAGCTATGTCAATCACGCGCCTCAACAAAGCCAAATCATCTCGGTCAATATCGCTCACAGACATACTGGCGCGAATAATCTCCTCAGAAAACTGACCATAAAGTTGACCAATGGCAGCATTTAGGAAAGCCGATGTCAGGCTCTCAACGTTCAAGAATGAAAGACGAATTTTACATCCATTTTTAATCGCATCACTAATTTGCGCAAAGACCTTTAATCCATCTTCCGACGCCACGCAAAGTGTACTCCCAACAACTTCAGTAAGTTGAATTGTAATCCGCTCATCCATTTGATTTATCCTATCTAAAAAATCTCATCCGACTCTGGCTCACTTTTATAATCCAAGACAATATGGCTGTACTGCAAAACTTCTAACTGATGGGCGAGGTTAATCAGGTTAGAAAAGCCATCAAAGTCACTCTCTACTTTCGATAACTTGAAGATATTCGTCATGGGACTACACCAAGCATATCATGAAACAGATTCCAGTGCTTTCAACTAGCAATCTGTAGATCATACTCCTCTTATTATCCAATAGACCATAGCCGGCGTCAATTGAAAAGGCTATCAAAAACGGTGGCAGCCGTTCACATAACTCTCGTTATCTGGTTATTTTATACCTAACCCCCCTGCATAACAAGCGCTTTTACCCCTTAAGATTCCGCCAGCCCGACGACTCAATCAATTCATCAGATGATATGGGAAACTCAAAATGCGTTGAAGTGAGTGATAGGCAGACAACCCCCGGCTTCACTCTGCGCCGGGCGCGGATTTGCTTTTGCCAGATCGTATCGCAAAAGATTTTTGCCTGTGCTAAAATGGGGGTATCATTGTGAAGATAGGCCCGGCGCGGTCATTTTCTGGCCGCGCCGGGGCAAACAGGAGTTCATTTGTCATGCCTTCTTTGAACTGGATCGGCAAATCGGCTGTAGTTGCTCATCACAAGCAGGTTCCTTGAGGAAAATCCAAGATGGAGTCAAAGATGTCCAATAAACTGCCAATTGGCGTGCAGTCCTTTGAGATCATGCGGACGCAGGGGTTTGTGTACGTGGACAAGACTGAGTGGATCCACCGCCTGGTGACAGAGGGCATGTATTACTTCCTGGCGCGGCCGCGGCGGTTTGGCAAGTCGCTCCTGG
>CAIQJJ010000842.1 GCA_903872065.1 uncultured Anaerolineales bacterium
CTTTTCACCACCCACCGCGAACGCTGGCAGGAAACCGAAGACTTCTTCCGGCAGATGCGCGAGGCGCTGGATGCGTACCCCAACCTGGGGGTGGTCTTTGCCATGCGCGAAGATTACCTGGCTTCAATTGATGCATACATCCAGTTCTTTGCGCGCCGCTTGCGGGCGCGCTTCCGCATGGAACTGCTGGGCGTGGCTGGGGCGCTGGCGGCAGTAAAAAAACCGGCCCAGACGGCGGCCAGTATGTTCGGCCCCGGGGTCGCCGAGCGGCTGGTGGACAACCTGCGCCAGATCAAGATGCAGAAATCCACAGCGGTGACATGTGAGACCGAAACCGGTGTTTTGGGGCCACATGTGGAACCGGTGCAGTTGCAGGTGGTATGCAGACGCCTGTGGGAAAATCTGCCGGAACAGGCGGACGGCGCAATTGATTGGGCTGACATCGAACAATACGGCGATATTGACCGCGCCCTGACCGACTTTTACGAGAGCGCGGTTGCTGCGGCGATTGCGCAAACCAACCATACTGTCCCTGAAATATCCCTGAACGAACGCATGGTACGACGTTGGTTCGGCGAACAGATCATCACGCCCATGGAAACACGCGGCCTGGTGATGCGCGGAACGGAAACCACCGCCGGGCTGCCCAACCTGGCTGTGGATGCACTGGAGGCCCAGCACATCATCCGTGCCGATATGCGGGCCGGGGCGCGCTGGTATGAACTCGCCCACGACCGACTGGTAGGGCCGATTGTCCGGGCCAACCGCGAATGGCAGTCGAAGCAAGGGCCGATGGCGCAGGCCGCCCAGGCTTGGGACGAATCCGGGCGCAGCAAATCCAAACTGTATCGCGGGCAGCAGCTCGAAGAAGCGCTAAGAGGCCAGGAAAGAGATGATCTGGATCCACTTATCCAGGCCTTCCTGGCTGCCAGCCAAGAAGAAAACCAGGCTGCTCAGGCCGAAGCCCGCCGCAAAGCCGAAGAGGAACGCGCAAAAGAAGCCGAAGCCCGAGCCAGGGAACAAGCCGGGGCTGCCCGACGGCGCATCATCATGATGGGCTTTATGATATTGATGATTTTTTCCCTGGTGTTGACCAACTATTGGTCCAGCACCACTGCAAGTCAAGAGATAAGATTGGTGGACGATGTGCGCGTTCCGGCCTCCCTGGTAGCTGCCCGTGCCCAGGCAAACTTACTGCAAATGCAATTGGACCTGCGCGGTTACCTGGCCTTGGGAGACCCCATTTATCGCACGAGTTACCTGCAATCAGCGCTTGTTTTTGAAAATGACCTGGCTAAGTTGCAAGAACTTGCGCCATTCCTGAGTTCCGATGAACAAGCCCAACTGGAGAACCTTCAACAAACCTACGAAAAGTGGAAGCCGCTCCCCGAGCAGCTTTTTGTGTTAAGGGATGACCAGCTTATTCGTGAACCAGCCTACAGAATGCTGGTAACGGATGGAATGAAATATGCAGGACAAGTTGTGACATTTACGAATACCCTGGTCGAGCTTCAGGGAGCACTGCAACCTACACCCGAGAGCCTGGCTTTGATACAAGATGTGTCGGATTTCCAACTATCTTTTTCAGCCATGCTCTCGTCTTTGCTCAACTATGTCAATACACGTAATACCATTTACAAGAGCGAATATTATTTCAACCTGAGAGATAACCAGAATGCCTGGCAACGGCTTAATAATCAGGTGGCTTTTCTGACCGATGAACAACGATCCTATTTGGAGAGAATTGAGCAAAGCCACACAGCATTTCTGCAACTCCCTGCCCGGATTATCCAAATTTTGGAGAGTGACAGGTGGCGCGAAGATATGTATTTATTTACAACTGAAGTGGTGCCGCTTGCACAGAAAATGGACTCATCTTTGGGAACCCTAGTTGAAAACCAGGAAAGCAACTTAACCGCAAGTCTCTCGTCTGGCCGCGAGACAATGGAGACTGCGATTCAATTGGTCACAGGCGGTGGGCTACTTGCCTTCCTGGTTGGTCTGGGAATGATTGCCATCGAGATGTTGGATAATTTAGCGAAAGCGCGATGGATGGAACGGATTGGGCGCCTGAAACAACTGCCTCGCCCCGTAATAATTTTTTCCGTTATGACAACCATAGTTCTAACGATAATTGGCCTGGCAAGATACAGTTCATTATTGCCAGAACAAGCTGAACCAGCAATAACAACCGGCGGGCAACATCTGATCGCTCCGGTACCGATTGACACTACATTACGCATTATCCATCCTGACTCACCATCCACCCTCAACCCCCATCTCACTCGCGGTATAAAAGATTTGGAGCCCAGTCGCATTGTGTATGAGCCATTAGCGACCATTGATAAAAACGGCTTGATGATTCCTGTCCTGGCCGCAGAAATCCCCAGTTCTGAAAATGGTGGCATCTCTCCGGATGGCAAAACTATCACGTGGAAACTCAGGCAGGATATTCTCTGGTCGGATGGTGAACCTTTTGGGGCTGAAGATGTCTTGTTTACTTATAAATACATCACCAATGTTCGTGTATTTGCTTTAACAAAAGGTTTTTATTCGATGGTAAGAAACATAGACATCATTGACCAATATACAATCAAAATCACCTTCAAAGAAGCCAATCCAGCATGGAATACACTCTTTGTTGGAAATGCAGGTGCCATCCTGCCTCAGCATGTTTTTGCGCCTTATAACGGTAAAAACTTCCTAGACGCACCCGCCAATACCCTGCCAATTGGCACGGGGCCTTACCGGGTTGTTGCGCCGGGTATTCAGCCGAGGGAAGTGATTGTTCTTGGGGAAAATATTCTCCAAACAACGCTTATCGTATTTGAACCCAACCCTTATTTCAGGGATGCTGACAAGCTTTTCTTTGAACGCGTGGAGTGGTGGGGAGGCAACACCGCTGATTTTGCGGCCCAACTTGTTTTGCAGGAGGGGAAGGCCGATTTGGCATATAACCTGGATTATGCGGACCCAACAAGGCTGGTCCAGCTGATGCAGGATAGCAAAGGCCGGTTGATCACCGTTTTTGGCACAGATGTTGCGAGGATTTCACTTAACCGTACGGATCCAAACATGGCAACCGCAGATGGGGAATATTCAAGTTTGCAATTTCCCCATCCATTTTTCAGCGACAAAATGGTACGCCAGGCTTTTGCCCATGCCATCGACCGAGACAAGATTACAGCCGTGTATGGGGAAATAGCACGCTCAACCGGGGCTGCCCTAATCATGGATACCGAGACCAACCCATCTCGTATCATCTATGACTTCAACCTGGAAAAAGCCAAAGCCCTGCTGGATGAAGCCGGGTGGGTTGATCACGATGGCGATGGTATTAGGGATAAAGATGGGATAAAGATGCGTGTGGTTTTCCAAGTACGGGATGATCTCGCCGCACATCAAGTCCTAAAAATCGTCCAAGAAGACCTTGGAAAAATTGGTGTTGAAGTGGAATTCAAAGTAGTTGATATCTACTCCTGGTGGCGACCCAGCCGCCCAAATAGTGCTCTCCGCTTCAACGCTGACTTGATGATGCATCGGTTCCGGAGTGTTAGTTTTGATCCTGCTTTTTATATGGGCAATTGGCGATGTAGTTCAATCCCCAAAAAAAGTAAAGACTGGGTTGGCAATAACGTTGAACGATGGTGCAATCCAGATTATGATGCCCTGCTTGAACAGGCAATAGAAGAGCAGGATTTGGACAGGCGCAAACAACTGTTCATACAGCTCAATGACATGCTTGTGGAGGATGTGGTCATGATACCGATAAGCCAGCGTGCGTCCGCCTATGGTGTTGGCCCTGGAGTTGAAGGCATCAACTTGACTCCCTGGGATTCTTATACCTGGAACATCAAGGATTGGAAACGTATCCAGCCATAAAGGACAAATTCCTTTACCTTTGCAGATACTCAAACAAGAAACGAGAATTCATGCCCCCCAACCTCCTCTACTTCAACGGAATCAACGGCGCCAGCGGCGCATATGATATCGCGCCGCTCAGCTTGGAGTCGCTCGCCGGGATGATCC
>CAIQJJ010000843.1 GCA_903872065.1 uncultured Anaerolineales bacterium
AATCCTTGCCGAAGAAGCCGCGCGTCATTACAGCCGCATTCGCCAGCGCTGTCCGGAAGATGTTGGCGCGCTGGAAGAACGCATTCGGGAATGGATTGGATGATAATGCGGATCAGACCATGCCCACTATCTCGGACATCAGCTCTGAATAGGAAAACCGCCCAAGATAATGGATTGTATAGTTCTCTCTCGCTACCGAATTTTGTTTGCCCAACGAGGTTAATTCTTCGACTGGCTTATGCCGCGGCCTCGCCAATGCGGACGAGCGCCGGACTCATGGGCTGCAGCCGGGCGCGGATGCGTACTCCATCGCTGTCCCAGTTCGCCTCCGCGCCACTTATCGCGAGCGGTTGAGTTGATCCCAGTAATTCCGCCGGGATGAGCAGATCCATCTCCATCTCATCATCTGTCAGGTTGAAAAGGTTGAGCACCCCGCCGGCATGCCCTGCCAGCGTGTGCAGGTGGGCGTTCTCGGCGATCCCCCAGAACTTGCCGCGGGTAAAGTAGGGTTTCAACTCTTGATAGAGGGCCATTTGGGCTTTATAGGCTGCAAAGCGCTTTTCGGGGTCGCGTTCTGGCAGCCCCTGCGGCGGCTCAATCGTCGGGTGGCTTGTCTTGCCGCCGATCCCCAGGTGTCGGACGGTCGAGGCGACCCACCAAAAAAACACGCACGCATCGTTGTCCGCCGCCATGGTAATGTGCAGGTACAGCGGGATGCTGCAAGCCAGGTTGTAATAGTACAGCGCCAGCGCCCGCCCGGATTTCAGATCATTCAGGCAGTCCCACATGTACTCGAACCCCCAGTTTTCATCGTAACATCCCTTCTCCCCAAACCCCTGCTGGAAGTACGTCGGCACGTAAATGCTCGTCGCCCAGGGCCAAACCGGGTCGTGCGCCTCAATCTGCAGGCCGGGGCAGGCGGCGCGGATGGCCTTGCACAGGGCGTACACCGCCTTGACGTGATCCAGGGGCGAGGTCGGAAGCGGGTGGTTGTGAGCCGGGTCATCGCACGGCCCGCGCCAGTCGAACTCGTCCACCATCATAAAGCGCACCCCCTGCCGGGAAATTTCCAGGATGCGCCTCAGCTTTTCTTCCCAGAAGACCGGGTTGCAGGCGCAGACCTCCCAGAAATACTGCTCGCCGAACTTCACCGGTTCGTAGCTGTCCTGGTGATGTTTCACCCAGAACTGCGCCGGCCAGCGATCCTGGTAGGTGCGCAGGATGGTGCGGTAGCCCAGTCCCAGGCCGTACTCTTCGCGCAAGATCCTGGCCAGATCGGCTGGTTTGCCCAGGCGGGCTTCGTCCCACAAGGTTGTACCTTCACACACTTCCCAACCCGGGTCGAGGTACAGCAGTTCGCAGCCGATGTCCCTGGCTTTGGCCGCCTCAGCCAGCAGGGCCTGGCG
Organism: uncultured Anaerolineales bacterium; assembly: GCA_903872065.1. Classification (GTDB taxonomy): domain Bacteria; phylum Chloroflexota; class Anaerolineae; order Anaerolineales; family UBA4823; genus CAIQJJ01. The sequence goes on from CAIQJJ010000843.1 coordinate 1,407, forward strand.
AGTATAGCTGCGCGCCAGGTCTCCGGCCTTGGAATGGTGCCAGCCGATGTCATACAGTTCATTCCAGTTGACCGGAGGGTTGTAGTCTGGAGAAAATGTATGGCCTTTTTCTTCCAAAAAGCTGCGGTAGATCAGAAAAGCCTGGTTCAAACCGCCCTGGTAGGGGAAGTACAGGGTTGAACCAAAGGTGAACTCTGCGCCGGGTTCCAGATCATGGGCGGCGGAGGGTTCCCCATACAGGCAGAACCCGGCGCCGCCAAACTCCAGGCAAGGGCTATCCCCATCCAGCGCTTTGCGCGCGACCGAAAGCTCGATGTCGCGGTTGTTGTATTTGATGACCACAATCCCGCGGTCGCCCATCCCCCAGGCCCAGGCTTCGGAGCGCAGGAGACCCTCTTCCGCCAGGGGTGGAAGATACTTTTGGGTTTCATCGCGAAAGACGGCGTTGGCGTACCGCCCGGCGGCCAGGTCTTGCCCGCTGTAATCGTGTTTCGAGCCGTCCAACTGGACGCGGAAGGGGATCGCCGCCAGCCTCCAGGCCGGGCGATCGGCGAGACCGGCGCGAAAGCCGGCGGACAGGTTGTCTAGCCGCACCCGGCCTCCGCTCAGGTTGCGCAGGCGCAGGATTTCTTCAAGCCCCTGGCCCACCGGGCGCACCCGGCGCTCCAGTTCAAGGCCCAACTCCTCGAACATTCCCAGGAGGACGACTTCATCGCCGCGGGTTTCCAGGCGTGGATTGCTCAATCCCACCGCGCCAACAGGGCTGCCTCCCTGGCGCGCGCCGGCGGCGCGGATATCCCAGCGCCGGTCGGCATATACCAGGCCCGTTTCCAGTTCCACCAGCGTTCCATTCTCCAGATCACACGATAACATTGTGGCGTTCCTTTCATCCTGACTCGAGTTGTCCAGTCATCCATGTCGCCAGCGGGCGGCTTGCCATCCGATGGCTCGCTTTCGGGCGGCGCACCCCGAACTCTTCCAG
>CAIQJJ010000844.1 GCA_903872065.1 uncultured Anaerolineales bacterium
GTGAACCGACCAGGGCCATAATTACGATAACAACAATCGCGATCAAAACAATAATCAACGCATACTCAACCAAACCCTGACCTTTTTCCTTAGGCTGGAACAACATAGACTTTCACCTTCTTTCATTAAGATGCTTCAAAATATGTTTTGCACATTCCTGAAGTATTCTTATTATAGCGACTATTGCCAAAAAAGCAATAGTTTTTGGGGATATGTTTACTTACAATTTTGCAAATTCGATCAAGCAAAAACCTTTGTCTTTGCAGCCGGCACTTGAAAAGATACACGCGTTCCCTGGCCTTGCGAACTGGTAATGTCAATGGTTCCGCCAAGCATGTCCATACGATCGCGAATCACTTTCAAGCCCATTCCACCTTGTTCGCTAATGGACTCCACATCAAAGCCACGCCCATTATCCTCCACGCTGACCTTCACCATGGCCTCGTTGGCGTCAATCTGAACCTTGATTTGCGAGGCCTGGCTAAAGCGCGCCGCATTGCTTAAAAGCTCTTGAATGGCGCGAAAGATGAGAACTTCGAGATACGACTCGAGGCGGTGTTCCAGACCTGTAATGGTGAGGCGAATGTCCATTCCCGCCTGTTCCTTGAAGGCTTCGATATACCGGCTAATGGTGGGCGACAATCCCAAATCGTCCAGCATCATGGGGCGTAGTTCAAAGATGAAGTCGCGCACCTTCTGAAAGGTGGTCGAAGCAGCGCCTTTTAAGCTCTGCAATTCTTCTTTCGCTCTTGCTTGATCCTTATCAAACAAACGCATGGCGATTTCGGTCTGTAAGATAAAATTAGCCAGGGCCTGCGCCGGGCCATCATGCATGGCGCGCGCCAGGCGCTGGCGTTCGGCCTCTTGCGCCCGGATCATCATCTCCAGAGTTTCGATGGTCGTAGATGAAAGTCCTTTGGTTTGGCTCGTTGAGGCAGGTACGCTTTCCAGTGCATTGGCAGCTTGTTCTAACAAACTCTGGTAGTGCGCGATCCGGTTGCGATCACTTTGCAGCTTGTCCAACTGCCCACGCATCATAAACAAACGCTGCTGAGCATCCAGCGCAGTGTCATAAGCGGTGCGGATATCGCTGCGAGGCGCGCTGTCAAACTGGGCTTGAAGCTGCTGCAAATGAACAGTGACAGAGGCATTCCGCTGAGTCAGTTTATTGACTTCTAGCTGGCTCTGCTCAAGCATCATGTCTATCTCTCTGATCTCCGAACGGTTCTCTTCCAATTCGGCCAGCAACGTTTCTTTCAGCGCCTCTGCGCCGCCAGCGGCAGGCGTCTCTTCTTTTTTTGGTTGATTTTTACCCATTGCCATCATGTCTTACTCCTCATTTTGCTCGTCGCCTATTCAGGATCATTTGTTGTTTGCACATCGGGTTGATTCAGCCGCACCCAACCGCGCCTTAAGGCATAGATCGCAGCCTGGGTTCGATCATTCACGCCCAGTTTGCGAAGAATAGCCGTCACATGATTTTTCACTGTTTGATGACTAATCCCCAAAGCACTTGCGATTTCTTTGTTGCTTAAGCCATGGGTGACATACGCCAAAACTTCCATTTCGCGCCCAGAAAGAGGATCGTAGGGTTCACCGGGGTCGCTATACGATCGCAGCGCGGCTTCAGTTTGCAAAGCCAACCAATGCTCCAGATGCTCTTGGTCGAAAGCCTGGTCGCCAACCACATACTGCCCACCAGCAACATGACGAATGATCTCTATCAAGTTTTCAGGTTGAATATCTTTGGCGCAATAAGCAAACGCGCCGCCGCGCATCGCATGGACGCACTGATCTTGATCATCGTAGCCAGTTAACAAGACGATCCGGGTTGGCAGATGCTCAGCAACCAATTGACGAACGACTTGCTGGCCGTTCACTCCAGGCAAATTGACATCTACGACTGCAACCATCGGCTGAGCCTGGCGGATGATGCGAATCGCAGATTCCCCATCTGCTGCCTGTCCTACCACGCGCAAATCGTCAGCCAAAGAGATAGCGTCTATCACTCCTTGACGAAACAGCGGATGATCATCAACAACAACAACTGAAATCACACTCATAAGTTTTATAAAACCATACCTTGTGAGTATAGCACAGGACAACCCCACAAGCAACCGCTCATTTGGGTATAATAGTCCTGTGACCACTTCTACGCGCCTGACTCAATTGTACTTGCCAATCCTGGTTGTATGGTTGATTCTGCGCGTGGGAACTACTTTGTGGGTAATGTTTCTTTCGCCTCTCCAACCATTGACTGTCATCGAACAAAGTCTCCCTCTATGGCCGGCGACCTATACCCGCGCGTGGATGCAGCGCGCCTGGGTAGCTCCGTGGATCCGTTGGGACGTCAAGTGGTATATTCGCATCATCGTTGAGGGCTATCAAAAGCAAAACGGCACGGCGCAATTTCACCCGTTGTTTCCCTGGTTGTCAGGATGGCTGAGCTCTTTCGGCATCTCGGCTGACTTAAGCCTGTTGGTGATCAGTACAATCAGTGGAGCAGTTTTTCTGGTGTTATTTACTCGCCTGGCCAGCCTCGATTTTGAGGCTGAGGTCGCGCGCAGCAGCGCCTGGCTGCTGTTATTTTTTCCCATGACAATCATTTTGTTTGCCCCCTATCCTGAAGGGCTTTTCTTGTGCCTATCGGCACTGTGCCTATTATGGATGCGAGAAAAGAAATGGGGCTGGGCTGGCGCGGCCGGCGCACTGGCAGCCTTAACGCGCCAGCAGGGGGTCTTCCTGATTTTGCCGTTGTTCTGGGAATGGCAGCGCACAGAGCATGCGCAAAAGGCATCCTGGCGACACAAGCTTCCCTCGTTGGCTGCGATGACCTTGCCCGCCTGGGGTCTGGCTGGGTGGATGATATATCGCGCCCTGGCGCTAGGAGACCTGCATCCCGATTTCAGCAGTTTGCACAACCTGGTTTACTCAGTCATTATCTCACCCAGCGCCAATCAAGTTGTTACTATGCAAACCTTCACCTGGGAAGCGCCGTGGGTGGCCCTGCGTCAATTCTGGCGCGCCCCAGATGTAGATTTAGGCGTTAACCTGGCGCTGGCCGCCGTTTTCCTGATCATTTTTGGGTTGAGTTGGCGTTTCTTACATCCTGCTGAAAGGTTATTATGCCTGGCAATGTTTGGGGCGGGATTCGCCTACTACACTGGCCCAGTTCACCCCTACATGGGATTGCCGCGGCATCTCTTCCTGGCTTTTCCGATTTTTCTCCCCCTCGGGCAGATCATCCGCCGTCCCTGGCAGCGCCTGCTCTTCACTGGAGTGGGGCTGTTGGGCGGAGCTTTTTTACTCCTGTTGTACATTCTTCAATCCTGGGTAATCTGATCTACTGCCATGAAACCACTACCTATCCATGCGCGCCGGGCGGCGTCCTTTACCGCCACTTATTGGGCAATCCGGATCATTTTGATTCTGAACAGCGGAATCGCCATCAGCACTTTTGGCCTCTGGATCATTGCCGCTGCGCAAGGGCTGCTCTGGCGAGCAGATTTCAGCGCCTACTATACTGGGTGGGCCATGGTGCGAGATGGTTTGGGGGCGCAGCTATACGATTTTGACTTGCAAAGTTCTTACCAGCAGCAAATCTTGGGCGGACGCAGCTTTGCCGATGGACTATTATCGTTTATCAATCCTCCACATACTGCGCTTATCTTTTTGCCATTAAGCTGGCTATCGCTCTCGACAGCTTATGCGGTATGGGCAGCTTTTCAAGTCAGTTTGCTAATCTGGTTGCTCTATCGGTTCTGGCATTTTGGAAAGCACTGGAGCTTACAAGAGCGCCAGATGATGACCGTCACAATCCTGGCATTCAACCCCTTGCTGCAAACATTGCTCAAGGGCAATTTTTCATTAATCCTGCTGGTTTGCCTGACAGAATTTTGTTTAGCCTTAAGAAGTAATAAACAAATCAAGGCAGGTTTGTGGCTAGTTATTGGCAGTTTAAAACCGCAAACATTGGTATTGCCTGGGATTTCGCTGCTTGGCGCAAGACAATGGAAAACGGTCGCTACTTCTGTAGGCGGAATGAGCATCATCATAATAATCATTGATCTTCTTTGGGGATGGCATGTGTGGATTGATTTTGTGATGACATTAGTAGAAATCGGACAAATCTCCGAACAGCAATATGGAATTGCTGCAGCAGCAATGTACAATTTCAAAAGCTTGCTAACTATTTTGCTGGGCAACCAAGCAGGCGACTCCATTGCCATTATGAGTGTCGTTGCTCTAATTGCAAGTATGGGTTTTACACTCTGGCAGTGGAGTCGTGCAACAACGGTTCTACAAGCACCTTTCAATCTCCATTTTGCCTTGACTATCTTGTTAAGCCTGTTCACCAGTCTGCATTTGTTCCCACATGATACTCTAAGCGCCATTTTACCAGCCGTTTTATTCTATGATCATATTCGTCAGCAACCAAATCAACGCTGGCGGCTAGGTGGTTTTCTCTTGATCTGCCCATTACTATTTCTGATCTCATATTTTACCATTCCAGGCAAATGGGGCAACCTGCCGCCAATCCTGACTCTGTTAGCTCTTACCATCTGGATCGCACATACCATTTGGAAAGCTGGTTATGCCCAAAAAACACCTTAATAACCATTTGCTTCTCACTTGGCGTAGATCTACCTTGTTCCTATCTCTTTCTATGCCCTTTACCCGACGGATCCTCACATGGGTCGCTTTAGTGTTCACTCTCATGGCCTTGATTTCCAACGCGGCGCGCTTTTCCAAGTTGGATTGGATCATCTGGGATGATTACGTCGAGTATTGGTCAGCCAGTCATTTAAACCTGACCCGCGGCAACCCCTATAGTCCAGAGCAGATCAAAGCGGTTGAATATGCAATCGGTCGTCATGAAAAAATTCCGCTGATGATGTGGAATCCTCCCTGGACACTGGGAGTCATCCTCCCTCTGGCGCTTTTCCCCTACCCGGTCAGCCGGCTGCTGTGGTATCTGATAGGGATCGCCATTATCCTCGGCTGCGCAAGTTGGCTGTGGCAAAAGCACGGCGGCGAGCGCAAGCGCCTGTGGCTGATCTGGCTGCTGACTTTTACTTTTGCGCCAACGCTGCATGTGCTTAAAATGGGCCAAATCAGCCCGCTGCTCTTGCTAAGCGCAGTTGGGTATTGGGCCTGCATCCAACGCAGGAAAGATTGGGCCGCCGGCGCTCTGGCGGCGCTGGCGCTGATCAAACCCCACCTGCTGTACCTCTTTTTGCCGGCTGTCCTGGTCTGGGCGATGCTCAAACGACGCTGGGGAGTGTTGTGGGGGTTTGGATTGGCGATCGTCGCGGCGACCGGCCTGGCCTGGGCCATTAACCCGGCTCTAATGGAACAATATTGGATTGCTATCACAACCTATCCGCCTGAAGCCTGGCGCACTCCTACCTTGGGAGGCATGCTCCGCGATCTTTTTGGAGGGCGCTATTTTTGGCTGCAATTTGCGCCATCGGCCGTAGGAGCGGCCTGGCTGGCGCTATACGCCTGGAAGCGGCGCACCAACTGGAATTGGGAGCGGCAGCTGCCCTTGATCGTCCTCGTTTCGGTAACAACCGCCGCCTACGGATGGGTCTTCGATCAAACCATCTCGCTGGCCGCCCTGATCCCGGCCGCAGTCACGCTTTGCGACCCCCGCAGGTGGCAGCGCAATTGCGTCGATCACGATTGTGCGCCCATCCGCCTGGCTATCTTAAGCGCCGTATACCTGGCGGTCAACCTGATCGCGGCCTTCACCAGCCAGGAACAGCACTGGTACTGGTGGATGCCCACCTTCTTCCTGCTCTGGACAAACGCCGTCTGGCTGCACCGTCCGGCTGATCTGCCCTGAGAAAACATCCACTTCCCACTGCCTACTACCCACTGCCTTCTGCCTACTGACAATTGACATGAAATCCTCTCAACCATTCGCCCGCTTCTTCCCCACCACAGACCAACTCTGGCCGCTGATTATCCTGGCGGGATTCAGCATCTTTGCTTCATTAATGCCAATCTCGCCCAATGATTTTTGGTGGCACCTTAAAATCGGGCAGATCATCTTTACCCAAGGACAAATTCCAACCGCCAATCTGTTCAGTTGGTCGCTGCCGGCCGAGACGCCCTTTTTCTACGGCGCATGGCTAGGAGAATATTTGTTATATGTTCTGTACCATTGGGGTGGCTTGGCGCTGGTCAGCTTTGCGCGCAGTCTGCTCATCGTCGTCACCTATTGGCTGATGGGGCAAGAAATCCAACGACGCAGCGGATCCTGGCGACTGGCAGCCCTGGGAATTGCAATTGTCAGCTTCAGCACCATCAATAACCTGCTCGTCCGGCCGCAGATCTGGTCGTGGCTGCCTTTTATCATTTACCTCATTTTGCTATCACGCTGGGCGGATGGGCAGCTAGACCGCCGCTGGCTGCTGCTCCTACCACCGCTCATGATGTTCTGGGTCAATGTACACGGCGCATTTGTGGTGGGCTTAGTGATGATTGGCATGGTTGGAGCAGGCGAGACACTGCCTACTGTCTACTGTCTACTGCCCACTTCCCACTCCTCATTTCCCAAACTGACCGGGGGACGTCCACTCAAAGACATCGTCTGGTTTTGGGGAGTTGGCATTTTGACCGCTCTGGCGACAACGGTCAACCCGAAATTTGTCAACATTTTCGGCTATGTCCTGGATTTGATGACGGATCAGCCCAGCCAACGCCTGATTGAAGAATGGCAGTCGCCGGCGCCGCTCGGTTTGGCAAACAGTGTTTTTTATGCAAGTATTCTGCTGCTTTTGCTGGTTTTTGCTTATTCCAACTATCGCCCCACCATCAGTGAGGCGCTGATGGTCGCGGGCTTTTTGTGGCTGGCCTGGAGCGGCCAACGCTATGTGATCTGGTTTGAATTGATTGCCATGCCGATCCTGGCCAAGGGGATCGTTCAGATGCCAATTTCCATTAAGGGGCTGCGCTTGAAGCCCCAACGCAGTTGGATCAACCTGCTGCTTATCCTGATCATCTTCATCCCCGCAGTGTTGGTGCAGCCCTGGTTGGTGGAAAATCTGCCGTTGAACGAGGCTTATTGGAGCGGGGTATGGCGCGGAGCAAACATCGGGCCGCTGGTGGGGAAAGCTACCCCTCTCGACGCGGTGGAGTACCTGCAAGCGCACCCTGGCGGAAAGCTTTTCAATGAAATGGGCTATGGCAGTTATCTGATCTGGGCCATGCCTGAGCAAGGTGTTTTCATTGACCCGCGGGTGGAACTTTACCCTTATGAACAATGGCAAGATTACATCCGCATCAGCCGCGCCGCCCGCTACAATGAACTGCTCGACCAATATGGCGCCAACCGCATTCTGCTGGATAAAAAACTCCAGGATGAACTGGCCGCCGCGCTGCGCGCCGACGCCGGCTGGCAGCTCGAATTTGAAGGCGAACGCGCCGAACTGTGGCGCCACGCCGAACTGTGGCGTAAAACACCATAACCATGTCCTCCCGCAGCACTTTTCTCACCCCTCAGCGTATGAGTTACGCCTGGGTCGCTGGCGCAGCGATGTGGCTGGCCTGGCTGATCAGCATTACGTTCGGCGCAGGCAAAGTAGACCTGGCGCGCCAGGTGGTTGGGGCAGACTATGTGCAGTTCTACGCTGCCGGAACCACACTCCGCCTGGGGCAAAGCGCCCAGCTCTATGATATTGAATACCAGGCGCGGCTGGAGCTGCAAATCATTGGGTCAGAGCTGCAAAGCTATTATGCGTTCATCACTCCCCCCTTCCTGGCCTGGCTGTTTGTCCCATTTTCCTGGCTGCCCTACGAAATGAGCTTTGCCGTGTGGAGCGCCCTGGGCGTTCTGCTCCTGTGGTTAAGCTTGAAATGGCTTGGCGTCCAGTCGCGTTGGAAAGCATTGGGCTGGTGTTTCACCTGGTACCCCGTGTTCGCAGTGATCAGCTTTGGACAAAACAGCCTGCTCAGCCTGGCCATCTTGAGCGCCGCCTATCTTTTATGGCGGCGTGAGCGGCGCTGGGCGGCAGGGCTGATGTTGAGCTTGATCTTGTATAAACCGCAGCTTGTCCTGGGTGTGGCGCTGCTGTGGCTGCTGGAATGGCGCAAAGATTGGAAAACGCTGGCTGGCCTGGCGGTCGGGGGAGCCGCGCTGGCGGCGCTCTGTTTTGGCCTGCTGCCCGAAGCCAGCATCGCCTATCTGAATTTCACCCGCACAATTCTGCCTGACCTGCCCTCCTGGGGACAGTTTCCACTCTGGCATCTGCATACGGTGCGCGGCTTCTGGCGCTTGCTGTTCGGACAAGAAAACGCCTGGAGTAAATGGCTGGCGGATGGGCTGTGGCTGCTCTGCGCCGCGGCCGGCATTGCCGCCTTTTGGCGCTTCTGGCAAAAGAAGCGCAGCCAGGCCGCTCTGCTTTACGCCGCGGCCGTTTGCCTCACGCTCTGGCTGACCCCTCATGCGATGATTTACGACTGGACGATCTTAATTTTGCCCGCCGCCCTGCTCTGGCAAACGCCGCCGGAGGGCTTACGCCGGACATGGCGTCCGATTTTTGCATTGATCTGGACGGCTGCTTTCTTAAGCAGCGCGCTGACTTTCGCTCAGACCCGCTTCCTGCCAGCGGCAATCCAGATCAGCGTACCAGCCCTGGCGTGGGCATTGATCGCCATCTACCAAACGCTGACCCAAGACAAAGCTTAAAGGTCTAAAAAGGCTTTCAGGGTTTGGTCAATATCGCCGCGGCACGATCGATATATACCGGCTGCCAACCGCTTTCTTGCGCTGCACGAATCAGAGCGGCATGTTCAGATGGGCTGAGAAACAAAATCTCAATCTCGTAGCGCGCCAGGCGTTCCTGCCAACCGGGCTGGGCGCTGCCAATCGCCAAATAATCTTGCCAGACGCTTAACGGATAGAGTTCGATGCGCGAATCGACAAAGACGGGATAATCTGGCTGCGCCGCCCAGGCCAGGTAACTGCCGAACGACATGGTGTGAAAAAGCCGGCCGGGCAAATGCTGGCGCAGCAAAAACTCCGTCGCCGCAATGGGGGTCTCTTGCGAGATCAACCCGGCTTTGACTTGGGGCAGCGGCAGCAGGGCTTTAAACCAGGGGATGGACAAGAACGTGAGAAGGACGAGAAAGCCCAACAAGAGCGTATTCATCAGCCTGGCAACGCGCGGCGAAAGGGGATGCTCACCTTGCCCCCGGCGCTGCGCCAGCAAAATACTCAAATGCTCCGCCACAATTGGGGCGGTCGCCAGGCCAAACCAAACACTGCCCCGCGCGGTGCGCAGTCCTAACACAGCAAAGGCGGACCAGATCAGAAACTTCTCCAACGTGAGGCGGCGGGCAGAGGGCAGCACAATCAAAACCGAGCACAGCAAACCGAAGTAAAACAATTTGCCGCCCAGGGTCGCCAGGCGCGGCGGCGCCCATTCAGGCACCATGTTCTGAATCACCGGGTTGGCTGTCATGCCAGATACATAACTAAAGATGCCAACGCCGCGCGGATTGAACAGACAGGCCAGGATAGCAAGCGCCAGGCTCAACGCCGCCAGGTGCAGGGCCGGGGTGCGCCGGCGCTGCCGCACTGAGTCCCAACATTCTTGTAGGAGCCACACCCCGATCAGAGCCAGACCTAAGGGAAAAGCGCCATGACTGTTTGCCCATATCGCCAGGCACAGCGGGGGAATCAGCAACCCCCAGGACCGGCGGGTGGTACGCATCCAATGAATCGCCATCATGAGCAGCGCCCCCAAAAGAAAGGTTATCCCTTGCGGGCGGACATTCCAATCATTAATACCCACCGCCGCCGCCAGCAAGACGCTCACGGTTGCTGCGCGCCAGTTGCGCGTAATTTGCCAGCCAAGAAGCAACAGGAGGGCATAAGCGGCGGTAATTAGCAAACTATAGACAAATACCACCAATGCCGGCCCGCCAGAGGTGTAGAGACCGTACAGCGCCGTCTCAGGCAGCCAAAACATCTGATAAGAAGCATAAGGCTGTCCCAGGGCAGTGAAGCTGTAGGTATCCACAGTGGGGATTGCTCCGGTCTGTAGAATTGAGCGGCCGATGGCGATATGCCACCAAAAATCCTGTGGACGGATGGGATGAGTGCTGGTAAACGAAAAAACGCCCACCAGAACAGTCAGCGGCCAGAGGTGTTCGAGGGTGAGGCGAGGGGGAGACGGAGAAGGGGAGAAAGAAGAGGTAGACAAAGGGTAAATTTTGTTCTTAAGGAGCTTTGAGGGTTTCAGTGACATCCGACCAATCATAGAGACGATCAATCGGCGCCCAATAGCTGTAATCGGGCAGCAAACCGAGCGCGGCGCCAAAATATTGGTCTAAAATGACGCGAAAGGTATTGACCGGCGTTATCGCTGGATAGAGACGTGTGTAATCTTGGGTAGGAAAATAGTAAGCGTTGAGAATGCTCAGGCGCTCAGGCATATTGGTGTTCGCAGCACTGTTCCAATCCATCATAGAGCCAGGGCCGTGATCGGATTGCAAGATGATGATGGGCTGCGGATCGAGGGCGAGCAACTGCTCCACCAATGCCTGCGTCTCCTGGGTGATAAAAATCGCTTGCTGGCGATAATCTTGCTGGTAAACCTCACGCCCAAGCCAATCGGTGAAATGGCTGCCATCTTCAAGGACGAACTCGCGGTCGGCTGGCAAAGGACTGCCATCTTCTTTAAAAACAAAGGGCGGGTGCGGCGCGAGGATGTGTGCAAAGATCAGGCGCGGTTGGGAGGCGTTGGCCGCCTCGGTCAGGTGAGCAAACTGGTAAAGGATGCGGCCGCGATGGATATTGTACTGCGTATCCATCAAAGCAAGGCGCAAAGGGGTCTTGTTGATCAGTTCGTTTTGAAAAGCGTTGATGCTGACCGGCAGTTCAATGCGCTGATCAGCCTGGATGAGATCGGTGGCGGGGAAACCGGAGGAAAACAGCACCGTCTGGTAGCCCTGAGTATGCAAAAAGCGGCTGAGGCGGTTATCCTCCAACATAGCCAGCAGAGGCAGAGGATTGTCCGTCTGGCGGCCCATCTCATCCGTAAGGAAGTTGATATATTCAAAATTGAGCGAAGAGGGCAATGACTGGTAAGTCATGCCATAATTGGAGTGCGCCGCGTCGGCGACATAGAAACCATTTTGTCGCAGAAAATCGAGGAAAGGTGTGTTGTCGTAGCGATAAATATTCTGCATCACATCGCTGCGAGCATACCCATCCAGAATGATATAGTAAATATCAGGACGAGTAGATGGGGAAGCCGCATTTTCTGCAAGCTGCGGCAGATCAAATTGAAAGGCCTGGGCGGTTTGAAAGTCGCTCTTCAACTGGCGGTTGGCCACGATCGAAGAGACGGCGCGAACCACCGCGATCAAGGTCAAAGCGATCGAGACGGCGTTCATAAACTGGGTGACCAACCGAAAATTGCTGCGCGCTTTTTGGGTTAAGATGACAATCAAGAGAAAGAGCAGCAGCCAAACGACCAACAATATCCCCTGGGCCAGGCGGGTTTGCAGCAAGACATTAACAAAAGGATCCACCCCAAAGCCCAGGGTCAAGATATTGGCAATGGCTGCCATGAAATGCCCAAAAGAAAAAAAGAGCAAGAAAAAGACTGAAACCACCAGGCCTGACTTAAGCGGGTCTTTCATCCAGTACGCCGCCAGCCGCCAGAACAGAGCCGCGACAAACAGCGCCAGAGCAAAACTGCCCAGGGTAGCGGCAAAAGTAAGGTTATTGAAATTTTGCAAATAGAGGGCCGCCACCGGATAGATGGCGACCAGCAAGGGATGAAAAACGAGAAAACGCCGGGGGGAAGAGGAGGGAATGCTCATACGCGCAAAGGCCTGTCTTGAGATTGCAAATTCAGATACCCAATCAAAAGGCCAAACACCAGAAGAGGAATCGAGATGTTCCAGATCTCCAGTTTGACCCGGATGCTGAGACTCAAAAAAATGAAAGCGACCAGATCAACTGCCAGGAAAATCAAGGCCGTGGGGAGATACGGCGCGCCCCTTTGGGCCAGGCCAATGGTCGCCGCCAGAATCGGAATGACCAGCAGCAGTTGATCGTAGGGCCAGGTATAGGGGGTTAACAACAAGGTCAAGATAACAGCAAAACTGACGGCTACAGGCGGCGAAAAAACAGACTGCCGCTTGATCAGCCAATAAAGATAAGTTCCTAAGAACAACAACGCCAAAACGCCGCCCAACCCTAACGAACACTGCCCCTGGTAGCGGCACAAAAAGGCAGATACCCCCCACACGGTCGGAGAGTAGCCAAAGGTCTGCGCCAGCTTGGTATTGCCCGAACCCCAAAATTCGCTCAACCAGTGGGGGTTGACCGCCAGACCGGCGCACAGCAGCGCCAGGCCAGAGAGCGCTATGGCGAGCAAAGAAGCTTTCTGCCGGCGCAAAAGGAGCCAGCACGATAGAAAAGCGATCATCGGGACGCCCAGGTTGGGCTTCAAAGCCAGGATGGGCAGCAGAGCGCCGCCCTGCCACCACTTTTCTCTCTGCCATAAAACGATCACCGCGACGGTTACAAACAACAATACCCCGCTGAACTGGCCGTTGACTAAGGTGACAATGGTGGGGCGAAAAAGCGCCAGCCCGGCCAATAAGGGGAGCAGGTAATGGTGGACCGCGACTGCGGGTTTTAAGCGCAGCAGCATCGCCCAGGCAGCCAGGATCAAAAACTGCGCCAGCGTCACCCAGATCAGATAAGCCTGGTAAAGAGGAAAAAAAGCCAATGGGACAAAGAAAAAGGCAAAAGGCAGTGGATAGATAAAACGCGTCTCGGGAATCCAGGCAGCGCCAAACAAATGATGCCCCCCCACCCAATCTGCCGGCATATAGGGGTTTTGCCCATTCACGACCAGCCACCCGGCCAGCCAAAGATTAAAAAAGTCGCTGTTGGGATATTTCACCGGGTTGACCAACTGGCGCGCAATCCAGAAAAAGATACCGCCTAAGAGAGGCAAGCCCAAGAGCAGCCTGAAACGCATCCATAAGGCTTTGAGAACTCCTTGTGCGCTTAAAAAACGATCTTTACCCAACTTACACATTAATCTATCCGATGTAAATAACGTTCACGATTTCAATCTTATCATCTCAACGCAAGGATGAGGTGATTTCTACTGGATCATACGGATATTCCCGGTCGGTCCAATAACTGCGGTCTTCAAGCATATCATAATGCGTGCCAAAATATTGGTTTAAAATCACGCGAAAACTGTTGACAGGTGTTATGGAAGGATATAACTGGTCGTAGCGCTGATCAGGAAAATAGTAGGAATTCAGGATCGAGAACCGTTCGCGCACATTGGTCTTAGCCAGGCTGGTTCCATCAAGCTGCGAACCCGAACCATGATCAGCCTGAATAATAATTATCGGCTGTGGATCAAGAGCTAATAAGTGTTCAATCAAAATTTCAGCCTGAGCGGTGGTATAAATCGCTTGATTGTGATAGCCTTTAATATATTGATCAATGCCGATCCACTGCGTAAAAGCATCGCCATCATTAAGCATAAATTCCCAATCCGGGTTAAAAGGACTGCCATCAGCCTGGAAAACAAACGGTGGATGCGGCGCAATAATATGGGCAAAGATAAAGCGCGGTGCGTTCCCTTCAGCAGCGGCAGGTAAATTCTTGAACTGATAAGTGATACGTTGGCGTTGCAACTCGTATTGTAATTGCTGAAGACCAAAGCGCAAGGGGGTTTTGGCAATCAGTTCATCCTGAAAACTATTCAGAGTATTCGGCAAGAATAAACGTACGTCGGCCTTCATGTTTTCAACAGCATGATAGCCAGATGGAAATAACACAGTTTCATATCCTTGCTCTTTAAAAAAACGCATCACACGATTATTGCGTAATAAGGCAACCAGAGGAAGGAGATTAGGGTCTCTTTTTTCAAATTGCTTAGAAAAGGATGTCAAATAATCATAGTTTAACGAGGCATTCAACGACAAATATGTAAAACCGTAATTGGAATGAGCTTGATCAGCGACATAAAAACCTTTTTGATGCAAAAAATTAATGAATTCAGTATTATCATAATCATAAATTTCTCGCATTACATCGGAACGAAGGTAGCTGTCAAGAACAATATAATATACATTGGGCTGCACTAATGTATTATTTTTAGGGACTGAGGGAATATCAAATTGGATCGTCTGTAAAGATTTAAAGTTTTGCACAATACGTTGATTTTCCGTGACTATACGAAGCGCCTGAAAAATCGCCAAAATCATTAATGCCAAAGAGACAGCATTCATAAACTTGGTCACCAGATTAAAATCACTACGCGCTCTCCAAGTAAAAAAAAGGATAGCAGCAAATAAAAGAAACCAGATGGCTAATAAAGTAAGCATTGCTGAACGAGTATGTAAACCAATTACGACATGTCTATCCATACCCAAAAAGACCATTAAGTAATTTCCCAGCGCGGTCATCACATGACCATAAGAGAAAAATAATAAAAAGAAAACGGATGTAATTAATGCGGCCTTGCCAAGACTTTTACTCAACCGTAAAGCACCATACCATAAAACAAAAGAAGCTATAGTAATTAACACAAAACTAGATATTGTATTTTGAAAATGTACATTGTTGATGTTTTGCAGGTACAGAGCAATAGCTGGGTAAAGTGCAATTATCAATGGGTGAAAAATAATATTTTTTTTGTTCATTGCTAAATATCTCCTCATGGTGCTTTTAAAATATCGGTGACATCGCTCCAATCATAAGGACGTTTCCACGGCGCCCAATAACTGCGATCTTCCAACAAAGGATAGCTTGCATTGAAGTAGCGATTGAGAACCACACGGAAAGAATTGACCGGAGTGATCGTGGGGTATAAGCTGCTGTAATCCCCATCGGGAAAGTAGTAAGCGCTAAAGATCGAGAGGCGTTCATGAACATTGGTATTTTCCAGGCTGGCCCAATCAAGCTGCGAGCCAGGGCCATGATCCCCTTGAATCAAAATGACCGGCTGCGGATCGAGAGAGAGTAAGTGATCGAGCAATTTCTGCGCCTGCCGGGTGGCGTAAGTGACTTGCTCACGGTAGCGCGCCGCATATTCTTCCCGTCCAATAGAGCCAGTCGA
>CAIQJJ010000845.1 GCA_903872065.1 uncultured Anaerolineales bacterium
CCCCAGAAATTTGCGGTGATTTCTCTGATTGGTTTTCGCAGATCCAAACTTCACGCTAATATTTATCAAACCAAACGACTATGAAAAAATTTATCGTTTTGATATTGCTTTTGTTACCAGCATTGGCTTGTAGTCAAACGCCAAAGTCCTCACCAAGCACTGATTCAACGAAAGGCAACACCCCGGAAAAGTTTTTCGCTAATCCTGTTGATGGTGAAAGCCAACTTGACAGTCTGATTCGAACCGCGCAGAATGATCTTGCTAAATTTTGGCAGAGCTATTCAAAACCTAGCAAAGTTGCTTCCTATTCACGCAGTGAAGCGGAATTAGGAAATGTCCGAACCCCTTGTGGAACCCTTACCCCGAACAACGCTATATTCTGTCCCGAAGAGCGTAGCGTATACTACGATCGGGATTTTTTAAACGACCTTTCTCGATACTATGGGGATTACGCGCCTGTTACAGTAATTGCTCATGAATGGGGACACTTGATCCAATGGCAAAAGTATGGGCAGGGTAACGCGGAACGCGACACAATTGAAAAAGAACAAGAGGCAGATTGCCTGGCAGGTGCATACACAAACTATGCTGATCAAGTTAGCCAATTGCTTGAAGTCGGGGATTATGAAGAGGCTGCGAAGACTATGTACAAGTTGGGCGACAACTTAGATTGGTTTGATTCCCAAGCTCACGGAAGTCCAGAATTACGGGTTGCCGCTTTTACGCGAGGGGCTTTCAACGGAGCAGAGTCCTGCTGGGGATACACGGCTGCAAATAGTTTTCCATCTTCTGCCCCAAATAATATCGATCCTTCACCTACTCCAAAGGTAAATCGTATTAACCCAACCCCTACCAAGTCTGTCTTACTTGATTACAGCAGCTACCGATGTAATACACAGCCATCAACTCCATTTTATGCAGGATTAGATGTAGAAGTTATTACTGATGTTAATCTCCCTCTGCGGCTGAGGGCAAAACC
Organism: uncultured Anaerolineales bacterium; assembly: GCA_903872065.1. Lineage (GTDB taxonomy): Bacteria > Chloroflexota > Anaerolineae > Anaerolineales > UBA4823 > CAIQJJ01. The sequence continues at coordinate 980 of CAIQJJ010000845.1, forward strand.
AGATATGGATAATCTGTCATCAGTTTATATTACTTCATATCATCAAGGAACAAAAATGAGGATTATTGATGGCCCAGCGTGTAGCGATAATGTAGTATGGTGGTTAGTTAAAGTAGAAGATGGAAAAAAAGGTTGGATCGCTGAAGGTGATGGGAGCGAATATTTTATTGAACCTGTAAACTAGAAATGGTATTGGACTTTGACCATCTTTGAAAAAGGATAAGGCAGCATAAGCGACTATTGGAAGGTTCAAGATTGGAAGATTTAGAAATAGCTATCTGGAGATAAGTTATGAGCAATTCTAATAACCGAGCAGTCTATATGGGCACATTGACAATGGTGGCTATAACTATGTTTCTTCTTAATTGGACGCATGCACAAGCAAACTCAAACAGAGGTGCATTTACAAGTATATCTCTTGAGCAAGTTGGACATGATAATGCTGATGATATTGAGATTATATACGCACCCGATGCCAAATATGGATTGGCTATTTACAGAAGCGATAAATACATCATACCCATTGAGTTACAAAATGCATTATTAAAAGCTTTAGACACGTGGCCAAACACACCGCCCGAAAACAATATTTTTTATCTTATCAGCTTGCGTTGGGAAAGTAGTTGGGGGTTAGCAACTGTCACGTCCGCCAATTTAGGTGTAGAGCAAAGTCTGGAAAGTACGAAAGAAACTCCAATTGCTTTGGATAACACGACTGCCCTTGTTTTTGTAAAAGAATCTGATGACTGGAAAGCCGCAATAGAAAGCGCGGAAGAATTTAGTGGATTGGTAAATTCCATTTCTGATACGCTGTTAAGTCCTGAAGCTAAAAGGGCTTTTGCATTATTATCTGACTCTACTACCAGTGAAAACTTCCCTTCAAGAACTGATCTGGCTAGTTATAAACTCCCGTGGCCATCTGGAATAGCTTTTCGCACAACCAAGGGATGGCATGATGATGGGTATCTGTCTGGGCTTAATGCTCTAGATTTTGCACCCCTAAGTTCTCCAGGCACATATATATTGGCGGCAGCTTCGGGTACGATAGTGAAAGTATGTGGTCTCGGCAATGAAACACAATACTATGTTCAAATTCAGACAGAAAATACTTCCGAGCAAGTTGGCTATTTGCATATAGATGGCGCTAGTTTTAGGTCTCTGGGTCTTCAACAAGGAGATTATGTCGCGCAAGGTGATAAATTAGGAAAAATGGTACAAGGATGGCTAAAGGGGAGGTGTGGATATTCACAAGGTACGCACATCCACTTTCATTTTCCATCCAAGCCTTTTACGATTGATAACACAACATTTTCAAATTCAGACGTTCATGAGAATGAAAAATTATATTCCACTCAAGGTATTTCACCGATTGGCTATATTGACTCTCCTATAAATGGCAACTTTTTGACAGGAAACTCCACAATTAGTGGCTGGGCCAAAGTAGATGGCAGCGCCATTTCCAGCGTAGAAATCTACATTGACGGTCAAAAAAGCGGGGACGCCGTGTATGGCGACGCGCGGCCTGATGTTGGTGGCAATTACGGCTACCACTGGGACTGGAATACCACTCAAGTTCGTGATGGAAGCCATACCATCGAAGTCAAAGCAACCGCCGCTAGCGGGGCAAGTTCCTGGCTGCTTTCCAGTGGCGCAGGGAATCCATCCCTTGTTTCGGTGATAGTGGACAACTCTCCGCCTACCTTCCCTGACACCGTCACCAACTCGGGCTGCGGCGCGTTGACCAACAGACCGCAAAACTTCTGCAAAGACCCTCACTTCACCTGGCCGGCGGCCAATGATGCGGGCGGCAGCGGGGTCAAGGATTACCTGGTCTATTGGGGAACAGACAACCAGGGCACGCCAACCGAATCGACCAATGGGCAAACGGCTTATCATCCTGATCAACCAATCGCGGCAACCGGCTCCTACTACCTGCGCGTCGCGCCCATAGACAATCTGGATCAGCAGGGGTTAGCGACGCAGTTATTCACCTTTCGCTATGACATCACCCCGCCGGCGGCCTCGTTCACTATCCAAAACGGGGCGCAGAGCAGCAGCCAGGTGAACGTGTTGCTCGACATCGCAGCCTCGGATGTCAGCGCCGCCGGCAGCGAAAATCCGGCGAACCTGACCTTGCAGCTTTCCAACAACACGGTCGCCTGGCAGGAAAAGCCCTATCAAACGCCGCTCCCCTGGAGCATTCCGGCGCTGGATCATCACGATATCACCGTCTATCTGCAGGTGCGCGATCTGGCCGGCAATCTCTCGCCGGTAGTTACGGACAGCATTTACCTGGATCTATACGCCTCCGCGCCAAACTCAGCGAGTTACCGGCTGTGCCACTCGGTTTGGGATGCCGCCGGCTCGGCCAATTTGACTTCGACCAGTTACGTCCTGGCTTCGGCGGTTGGCCAGGCCTGGTCTGGCGGCGAAGCGCCGATCAGCAGCACGACCTACAGCAATACCTCAGGCTTTTTGGCCAACACGACCGGCTGTTTGCCGATTGATAACAACGCCCCGCCGGCCGGTTACACGGTGAAGCCATCGGTGATGGCCTCAGGCGGCAGTTTGCGCGGCAGTGTCCATTATCGAGTTGGCGATACCATCGGTCAGCCAGCGGCCTCGGAAACCACCCCCATGACCAGCGCCAGTTTCCAATTGAGCAGTGGATTTTGGAGCGGGATCACAGACACAATCCCGACCCGGCCAGTGAACATGCCGGCGATGCGCGGCCTGGCCGCGCTGCCGACGCCGCCGCCAGCGCCTTTGCCGCCGGCCCAACCCAATTACTTTGGCGTCGAGATTAACGCCAATGCGCAGTACGCATCCCAGACAAACGCCAGTTTGAATATCGCCGCCCCGAATGTCAGCGAAATGCGCATCAGCTTGAACCCAGAATACGCCGATGACCAATGGCTCGCCTACTCGACCACAGCGAGCATTGTTTTATCGGACACCGCCCCAGAGCCGCAGCCGCAGTTCGTGTATATCTGGTTCCGTGACCTGCGTGGGGAAGTCTATGGGCCTTTTGCGGATAGTATCTGGTACGACCGCAGCAGCCCACAAGGCGAGGTGATGATCCTGGGCAGCGATGAAATCACCACGACGATCGGCTTATGGCTGGAGGCGTATGACAACCTGAGCGGCGTCAGCCTGATGCGCATCAGCACGACGCCCGCTTTTACCGACACCACCTGGGTCGAGTATCGAGAGATTGTAGAGTGGAGCCTGGCTGATCCTACCAGCATCCCTGTTTTCTATGCGCAATTCCAGGATCAGGCCGGCAACCTTTCACCGGTCTATGACACCGACGACGAAATCTACCAGCCGGACATTTTCTATGTCTATCTACCTTCCATCACCCGCTGACCTTCAGCGCAATTTTACGTTTTCAGGAGCAAAACCATGAACCCAAACAGTCTTTTCGACAAAATCCGCCAGGAAAATGCGCCGATCGGGAACACCCTCTTGCGCTTGCTCAAGTGGTTCGTTCCCAATGGCGGGTCGCTGCTCGTCGCCTTCCTGTTAATCGTCACGCAGAACGCCTGGGCGCAAAACGGCGTCGCTTCTACCACGGCGGTTGGCCCATCCGCAACGACGGTGAATTACCAGGGGCGGCTGGCCAATCCGGATGGATCGCCAGTCGCCGATGGCAGCTATGCAATGGAGTTTGCGATTTACGATGCGGATACAGGTGGAAATTTGATCTGGCCAGAGAGTGGGCCGGAGACTTATGCGAACATCCCGGTGCGCAACGGGCTGTTTAGCGTGGGTCTGGGCAGCCAGACGGCCGGCGGGATTCCGACAACGGTATGGAATGGCGACCGGTATCTGGAAATCACCATCGGCGGGGAGACGTTAATCCCGCGCGAGTTGATTCGCAGCCCTTTTCTGGCGCGGCCGTTTTAGGTCAATTCGGTCAATTGGTCAGCGAAAATAAATCGGCGCCGCCCCACTGTCATATTTCACATTATGAA
>CAIQJJ010000846.1 GCA_903872065.1 uncultured Anaerolineales bacterium
AACTTACCTTTTTGCTGATCCTACGCAATTCGGCTTTTTCTACAACCAGGCTGCTCCCGCAATTTCGGCTTTAAAAGCCATCGCAGATAAAACGGAGCCAGAACTCATCAATGATGGGCCTGATTCAGCTCCAAGCAAACGCATCATTGCTGAAATTCCTGATTATGAAGGCGCGAAACCCGTTGTAGGCCCCCAAGTCGCTGAACTTATTGGCCTACCAGCGATTAGACAAAAGTGTCCCCACTTTAATCAATGGCTGTCACATCTCGAACGACTTAATGATTAAATCCACTCGTGGAAGCGCCGCCAGGAGATCAATTCCCTGGCTAAGGACAGCGCCCCATCAATGGGGCTTGGGCGCGGGTTGCCCCATTACGCGCCGGTCGGCCAAGCCGGATTGATCCGGCGCTGTCTTAGCCCTGGGCATTCATGCCAGGGATCCCCGGCCAGCCCAGGCCATTTCCATCCGCCCAGGCTGCCAGGGATCCCCAGCCAACCTACACGAAAGCCGCGCCTTAACCAACCCCTTGCAAAAACTCCAGCACATCCTTCACCTCGCAGCGGCCCTGCACGAGACAAGAACAATCGCTGCGTTCATCCACCACCTTCTTCACCTTCGCCGCCAGAGACGTATCGCCCAGCAAAATCGCGCCGGCCAGCAAGCCCTCGCGCAGCACAAAGCAGTAATAATTGCCGTCCAGTTCCGCCTCGACGCACACATCCGCCGCCGACTCAGGGGCGATCTTGCCAATGCTGAACAAATTGATGCCCAGCACCTTCAACGTCGTCGCCCGCGCAATCCCATTGAACTCAACCTTCTGCCCGCCGGCGTTCATGCCGGCAATACTGCCCTGCATCTGCGCCGGGGCCCACGTCCCGTACAGCACACCGCGATGCTCGGCCACATCCCCCGCGGCGTAGACCTCCGATTGAGAAGTGCGCAGCCAGTTGTCCACCAACAGGCCTTGCTTGACCTCCAGGCCGGCCTGGCGCGCCAGGTCCAGGTTGGCGCGCACCCCGGCGCTGATCACCACCACCTCGGCCGGCAGGCGCTCCCCGTCTTCGAGCAGCACCCCGCGCACCGCCTCGTCGCCCTCCAATTCGCGCGTCAGGGCGCGAGTGCGCAGCGCAATGCCCAGGGCGCGCACCCGCTCTTGAAAGAGCCGCCCGGCGGCCTGGTTAAGCTGGCGCGGCAAGAGCCAGGCCTGGTTTTCCAGCACCGTGACCGGGATGCCGCGGCAGGCCAGCGCCCCGGCGGTCTCCAGCCCCAACAGCCCGCCGCCGATGCAGACGCAGGCGCGCCCGCCCTGGCAGGCCTGCAGGATGAAATCGGCCTCCTGGCGCGTGCGCAAGGCAGTCACGTTTTTGCGGTGCGCGCCGGGGAAAGGCGGCAAGAAGGGGCGCGCCCCCACGGTCAGGATCAATTGATCATAGGCCAGGCGGCGGCCATCCGCCAGCGCCAACTGCTTTTGCGCCAGGTCAAGCTGGCGCGCTTCACTGCTGCGCAAAAGCTCAATCCGGCGCTCAGCGTACCAGTCTTCCGGGTGCAAGACAAGCTGTTCGCCGCTCACCTCTCCCGCCAGGTAGCGCGTCAAATTCAGGCGGTAATAGGGCAGGGCGGCGTCGCTGGAGATTAAGGTAATCTCCGCCTGCGGCGCGACCTGCCGGAGCGCCTCCGCCGCCGAGACGCCGGCGATCCCCGCCCCGACAATCAGCGCCTTGCCAGATGGGCCGGCGGCCGGCGCGCCGGATGCGCCCGCTTCGGGCGCGGGTTCAAAGTCGGACTTGGGCGCGCCGCACACTGGACACTCGTCCGGCGGTTCTGCGCCATAGTGAACATACCCACAGACCGGGCAAACCCAGGCTTTCACTACTGTTTCAGACATACTAACCTCCATATCCTAAGATCGCCAATGACCTTCTCATTGGGAACTGCCGTAAAACCAGGGCGCTTCACGCTTCGACAAGCTCAGCGCGCCTTCCACGCGAGGCTCAGCGCGCCTGTGAAGAGGGGATCCTGGCGGAAAAGCTGTCAACGGATGCAGAACGGATTGAACGGATTCGCCGGCCGGCCAATTTCTCGTCGCGGGAGCCAAATCCGTTTAATCCGTTCCCAAAATCCGTTGACAGTTGTTCGCGCCGATTTCCAGGGGCGCTTCGACAGGCTCACGCTTCGACAAGCTCACGCTTCGACAAGCTCAGCGCGCCTTCCACGCGAGGCTCAGCGCGCCTGGCGGCGGCAAATCCTGCAGAGCCAAGAAAGCCCTGTTGCAAACTCGATGAAACTGATCAACAGCAGCCAGTTAATGCCTATTGTACCGCGGAAAAAATTGGAACAGAAAGGATTTGAAACCTCACCCAAGACGCAAAAAAAGCAGTCTTCGTACTGCTTTGCACCGTTTATGCCATCGGTCACAAGTTAAGGTAGTACTGAACTTGTCAAGAGAAGAGAAATGAAATCCAACGGAGAAGGATGTGCGGGATTGTGCTTTCGTTTGATGATTCCAAATAGTTTGGCATTGGCGGCGAGGTAAACAACGACATCA
>CAIQJJ010000847.1 GCA_903872065.1 uncultured Anaerolineales bacterium
GATTCATCGAGCCATATTGATCGACAAACAGCAAGAGCCGCGCCGTATTGTAGCGGCGCGGGCGTAAAACCACCTCTACCGCGACGCCCTGCTGCGAACGGCGCGCAATCGTCGCTTCCAGGTCTAATTCAACCGCCGGTCCGCTGCGCACGGCGCGCCGTAAACGCCGCCAGGCCTGCGCAACTTCACGTTCGGCCACCGGATATTCTGGCAGCAGGAGCAGAGGGATATTCGGGAGTTCCAGGTTTTCAGGGATATAGGGGAGACCATCTTCGGGTTCTGGCGTTGTGTGTACGGCCGGCGGCGGCGCGGCAGTTTCTACAGAGGGCGATGCAGCTTTTTGTCCAGGCTGCACCGCTTCGGTCTGGTCAGCAGCAGGCGGCTCTTCCCTGGCGGATTCAGAACCCGGCTCGCCAGGGTCAAGCTTGGGCAGTTCCCACGACAAAAATCCCTTATCTTGCGCGCAAAGGGTCAGCAGAATTTCCCGCTCGGCCTTCGATTTGGCCCATAACATACACAGCAAATTCTGCAGCGCCTGGGGCGATTCCCAGCCAAAGCCCGCTTGCATGGCGCGGCGCGCTTCGGCGTAATCTTGCGGGCCGATCAAGAAATGATGGCGGCGCAACTCTGTAAATAGACGCCACAAGCAGGGCGGGGAAGGCGTAAGTTCGCTCATTTTCAAGGTTGACCTTGATCGGTTTCCTTCCTGGCGCGCAGTTGATCCCGATGCTGCTTGAGCAGCACGCCGGGATAGCATAATTTGTCCAGTTCGTCCGGCGGCAGGTTTTTATACCTGGCGTAGCCAACCCAGTCAATGAGCTCGCTTAAGCCCGGCTTCTTGCTTAAGTCCATTTTACGCAGGCGATTCAACACCTGGCAGGCTTTGCGGGTTAAGGCATCGTCCCCCAATCCATGCACTTTCAAGATGCGCAGCAGCTCTTTCTCTTCTTCTGGCATCTCGACATAAAAGTAAATGCAGCGCCGCAGAAAAGCCGGCGGCAGGGCTTTTTCCTCGTTATGCGTGACAAAGACAAGCGGACGCAGTTCAGGCCGATCCTGCGGAACAGCAAAACGCAGGTCTTCCACTTCCGCTACCTGAAAGGCCAGGCGATCCAGTTCAAAGAGCAAGTCGTTTGGGAAATCAATATCCGCCTTGTCAATCTCGTCAATCAGCACCGCCGAACGTCTGCCATACCGGGCGCGGATAATGGCGCGACCCAGGGGGCCATAATGGATGTAGTTGCGAATCTCGGGCGATAATAACTGCCCTTTTTGATCCCTCGCCCCGCGCTCCCCCATTTGCGAGTCGTACAGGCGTTTAATGGCGTCATACGTGTACAAAAAGTCCTGCGCCCGGCTGGTTGATTTAATATAACACTCTTCCAGAGGCAAAGCCATTTCAAAGGCCACCGAATAGGCCAACCTGGTTTTGCCGCAGCCCGGGTCGCCCTGCAGCAGCAGAGGGCGTCCCAGGCGCATGGCGAGGTTCACCGCTTCTTTCAAATCCTCCGAGGGAACGTAAGGTTCAGGGTTAATCTCTTCGGTTTCAAAGGATTCCTTGATGACCTCTACACGCGCTTTCTCAATTCGTTTTGGTTTAGGAGGATTGGCCTCATCAAAAGCGCCGTGGTAATCTTTTGTTTTGGTGTCTAAACGGCTATACATAATCTCTCCATTTTCTCTTTCAGTGCTTTTTTAAACTCATCCTGACTGTTGTTGGCTTCCAACAACAATTTCCTCACACCTTGAATATGCCGATACATATCAACAACTTTCAATTTGTCAGGTGATTCGCAGTTACATTCACGACAGATTAAGTCTTCCCACAATTTTTCCAATTCACTGTCTTTAAAGTTTTGAGCAGATAATACTTTCTTCACCCAACGAAAGGCATCACGTTTCGAACACAGAGGTCTTCCAAAAAAAATCAATAAGGGATCATCCTTAAACCACTCTTTCTCACTCAAAGGCAAAACAACGATCAAACAGCGAGAGGGATTCCTTAGATTCTCATTTTCCCTTACCTTGTTCCAGAAATCCTGGTAGTGTTTTGCTTCAAGGCGCGTTTGCACATGGACAATAGTATACCTGGCCTCAGCCGATTGAAACCAATCCGATAACTGTTGTTGTGGCATGTTCTCATCATTGGTAAGTTTCTTAATCGCTAAAGCCGCCTTCGACGGGATACAAGAATCGTTTACTTCCTTTTGCAGCCGAAGACAAAAATACTCGTAAAAGTCCGCGTCGTCGCAGTCAACCGCCAGACCAAGCGGCCCGCATGGATGCGTGTCCAGATTGTCTAGCATGTTATTGAACAGCAGATCCAGATCATAATATTGCGGCTGCACTAAATGACTCACATGATACACATCAGTATACGTGCTGAAGAAATGCTCATAAAACATCCGCAGCTCGGGGTAACCCGAATTTTCCTTAAAAGCACCTTTGACCAAATCGGGCAGCTTGCCTTGTGAAACAGCCCATTTTCTCAATCGGAAAACAGCATCAGATACAGGACCATTGCCAACAATACCTTCCAGGTTTTCGCCCAACTGATGATCGACCATCTTTTCCAAACTAATATAGTTTGGGAAAGCCCCCGCCATCACTTCATCAAACCATTTGCACTCTTCTTTCGTCAGCGCCATACATCACACTCGTCTACAATATCTGCCAGGGTTCCGACGGAAACTGGGGCTATTCGATTCCAATCTGCCGGCAAAACACCTGCAGTTCGGAATTGCCGGGGTTTTCGCTGCGCGCGCCCCGGATCAGTTCTACCAGCCGGCCGCATGAGGAGGCCCATTGGATCAGTTGAAAGGCGATGTCGCGCAGCGCCCCCCCGCCAGCAACTGCTTCCAGATTCTCGCCCATTTGGTGCATGAGCATGCGTTCCAGCGCCGCTTTGGTTGGAAAAGCCTTGATGAGTGCAGACTCAAATGCTTCCTGCTGTTGGCGATTGACTGCAATTTCCAGCGCTCTGACTGGAAAGACTGGTGCAGGCGAAGGCGATTCTTCTTCGGCAGTCGCTTTGCCATGATAGGGCGTAAATTCGAGCGCGTGGCGCACAAAGCGCGCCGCGTTTTCCGCCGCCGTCTGTTGGTGTTTGTCCTTGTCCGGGTTATTCTTGTTGCCGTCCGCCCAATCGCAGATCGCCTTGACCAGGATCCAATCCACCCGCGCCTCCTGGCAGGCGGTGTACAGCCCGCGGCCTTCCATCTCGCCGCCGATCGCCTCTGGCTCGAATTTTTGCAACTGCTGGCGATAATCGAGATTGTCCACCAGCTTGTCGCCGCTCAGGATGACGCCAAAGTGCACCTTCGCGCCCTGCCATAACAGTTTAGCGTTTTTGCAGCGGCTGAGCAGCGTGGATGAAGCGTCGGGTTTGCTGTCGCGCAGGATAATCTTCTTCCCCACGCGCTGCAAATCGTAAGGCCTGAGCCACTCCGAGACGAGCACCTCGCCAAGCTGCTGCTTCGTCTCGTTCATGCCGAAGGCAATCCCCACCATGATCACCGCTGAGGGGTGCAGCGCCTGGATGCCTTTGGCCACACTCTGCTGCGCCGCTCCTAGCCCGCTCGACCCCATCTTGGGCGATTGGAGCAAAAAGAGGCCGGCCTGGTGCAGGCGTCCCAGGTCGAAATACACCAGACCATCAATCTCATGCGGGGCGGGGGGCGTCCCTGACGCAAAGACGTTCAACACGGCCTGGCTCTCGATCTCGGTCGCGGTGACGAGGAGGATATCGGTTTGATAAGTCATTGGATCATTCTCCCTGGTTCAACACCATGTACATGGAGACGGCGCATGCCATACCCATAGCGCCATTTTAACGTAACTTGGTTAATGAGACAACCCCGCGTTAGCCATTCCAACTCTGGAGGCGAATTCGGCGGAAAAACTGTCCGCGGATTTCGGGAGCGGATTGAACGGATGAGGCGCTCTGCCGCAAGATGCTGCGCCGGGGTGAACAATCCGTTCAATCAGTTCTGCAAATCCGTTGGACAGTTTGGCGAGAAAAGCTGCATTGGCGCGCGGCTGTCGAACAGGATTTCGGGAGCGGATTGAACGGAGGAGGCGCTCTGCAGCAAGGCGCTGCGCCGGGGTGGACTATCCGTTCAATCAGTTCTGCAAATCCGCTGAACAGTTTCTTCGCCAAATTCGCTTTCCTCGCCTGAGAATTTCGTAAGATCACCCACTTAAAGGGTGAAATGCCTTTACACTCCCCCTGTTTTGTTCTAAAATCCAAGCTGAAATTTATACCTAGCCTCGGCTGATTGAGGAGTAAAAATGGCATCCCCTTTTCCCGGTATGGACCCCTATCTCGAAGGTGAGTTGTGGCCTGGATTTCACGATCTGCTCGCAACGCAGATCTGTGCGCAATTGACCCCACGCATCAGTCCCAAATACGTGGCGCGCCTGGCGCAGCGCTATGTGCTGCTGCAGCCGGGCAGCGGGGAGGTTTACAACACGGGCCGCGCCATGCGCATGGCCGCCAACGACAAGACGACTCCAATCCAGCCGGTAGACCCGGAGGCGGCCAACAGCCCGGAAGTCAGCCCCCCCTCAATGGAACTGCCCAGCCCGCTGCCCGAAGAAATTCCGCTGCTCAGCGTGGAAATTCGCGCCGCGGAAGAACGGCGTTTGATTACGGTGATTGAGCTGCTCTCGCCCGTCAATAAGCACAGCGATGGCGTGCTGGCGTACCGCCGCCGCCGGACGACGCTGATCCGCACCAGTGTGCATTTGCTGGAGATTGACCTGCTGCGCCATGGCGAGCGGATTGAGTTGATCGGCGCGCCGCCCTCCGCGCCGTATTACATCTACTTGAGCCGCGTGCAGCGCCGGCCCTACACGCAAATCTGGGCGGTCGGGCTGCGCCAGCCGCTGCCGGTGGTGCCGGTGCCGCTGCTGCCGCCCGACCCCGACGCGCCGTTAGATTTGCAGGCGGCGGTGCGCTCCTGCTTCGAACGCGAAAACTACGATCACCTGCTGGATTACTCGACTCGCCTGGACTACTTGAGCGAAGAAGACGCCGCCTGGGTGGAGAGCATCGTCCGTTAGCCGCGCCTGCGCCGGGCGCGTTACTCGGCCCCGAAGGGGAAACTCTCTACGTCGTCGGCGATGGCTTGCAGCAAAATCGAAATCTCGCGCCGGTCGTCAGCATCCAGGGCGTCGGCGCCGGCGGGGGCGCGCTCCACCAGCGAGGAGAAGACGCCGCGCCGCTTGAGCATGTAGCGCATGAAGGGGTAAGTCTCCAGGTTGATCAGCGGCAGCAGGCGGCGGTGCAGATCGCGCGCCCCGGCTTCGTCGCCCGCCCACCAGCGGTGGATCACTTTGGCGAGCAGGTCGCCCATTTCGCAGGCCGGCATGCAGCCGTTCGCCCCGCGGCGCAGTTCATCAATCATGAACTTGCCCGCAAAGCCGCCGAAGATGGTCTTAATCCGGTCGCCGGCCAGGCGGCGCACTTCGGCAATGTGCTTAGGACCGGGGGGACGCTCCTCTTTCACGTATTGAATCTGCGGCACTTCTTCCACCAGCTTTGCCACCTGCTCGCCGGTCAGCGGGGCGTAGGCGGCCGCGTTTTGCAGGATGATCGGGCCGTCGTAGACATCCGCCATGCGGCGAAACATGTCCATGGCGATAGCGGCGTTGGAGCGGGCCGGGGCCATGGCGATGATCGCATCGGCGGCGGCCTTTTGGGCGGCGCGGGCGAAGAGGATCACCTGCGGCACGGAGACTCCCGAACAACCGAAGACCACCGGCAGGCGGCCGTTGACGGTCTCCAAAACGGCGTCCAGGTTGGCCAGGCGCTCGGTCTCGCCCAGGAAGAAGAATTCACCCACCATCACCGGCCAGACGATGCCATGCTGGCCACTGCGGCAGCAAAAATCGGCCGCGGCGCGCAAATCGGCGGTGAGGATTTCGTAATCGGCAGTGTAGGGGGTGGGCAAAAGCCCAAATACCCCTTTGAGATGATCGAAACGGGTCATCAGGCCTCCTTTTTTTTGGCAATGCGTCCATTATACCGTGATCCTTTGACATTCAAGATCGCGGCGAATTGGGTAACAGACACCATGTTTTTCTGAACACCCCAAAGGATGAAAATGGATGCTTTCGTAGTGACGGCTTCAGCCGTTCCGGGCAGGACAGGCGACTGAAGTCACCACTACAAGGAACCTATTTTCAAGTCAAAGGATTTGGAACTACGCTCTCTACGAATAAAAGCCAAAATTAAAGAATCCTTTGTGACCTTCGTGGCTTGGTGGTTCCATTTTCCCCACACTTGACAAGCCCCAGAGATTGTCTACAATGAGGAAGATTTTGATTGTCATGCAAACCGCCTCACCAGGCAAGAGGAGTTCCTATGAAACGCATTGTGATCTTCATCAGCAGTTTGGTCTTGATCATTCTGGCAGCCTGGACGCTGCACGGGCTGGCCGCGCCGCTGCGCGCCGATCCGCCGCCGGAGGACGCCCAAGATGTCGAGACGGCCATCCGCGCCGCCATCCGCGCCGAACGGGATGAGGCCGCCGCCCTGTCGCTCTTCGAGACTGAGGTCGCCGAGGTGCGCCTCTCGGACGATGCGCTGTGGGCGACGGCGCTGCTGCTGCCGCTCGACCCCAACAGCGGCGATACGCTGCCCTGCGAACCCGGCCTGGCGCTCAGCCGTTGGGATGGCAGCGCCTGGCAGGTGATCTTGCCCTCGAACCCGCTCTGGCTGGAGATGCTGCTGCAAACTCCGGACAGCCTGCTCAACGCCGAGATCAAAGCCGCTTATGAGGAGCAGTACCGGCAGGCCCAGGTGGACCTGCCCACCAGCCCGCTGACCGGCTATTTGCTGCCCTGGCCCTTTGGCGAGACGCGCGCCCTCTCGCAGGGGGTAGTGCATGACAAGTACACCACCAGCGGCAAGGCGCACTTCGCCTTCGATTACTACCTTTCCGGGCAGATGTGGAATCTGTACGCATCGAAAGGCGGCGAGGTCTGGCTGATCAAAGAAGACGTGGATACCTGCCTGGATCACAGTTGTTCCGAGACGCAAGGCATCGGCAACTATATTGTGCTGAAAGATACGACCACCACCCCGGTCTCTTACCAGCTTTACCTGCACATCGCCAAAGACAGCGTCCCCTCGAACCTGAACGTGGGGGATAAGGTGGAGCGCGGGCAGTTGATCGGCGTGGTGGACAACACCGGGCAAAGCTGGGGCCATCACCTGCACTACATGGTGCATACCAACCCCTATTCCTATTGGGGGCAGTCGGTAGATATTCTCTATGGGGATGTGACCATCAACGGCGGCCGCCCGCGCAGCCCAGCCGACCCGCCCTACTGCAAATCGAGCGATGTCTGCCAGACCTTCCGCACCAACTACGTTTCGGGCAATCACATTATCTCAGCGACCGTCACCGATGAGGTGGACCCGACCGGCGTCTTGACCGGCCTCAGCAACGGCCAAATCATCCTGACCGACACGCTGACTCTGAGCGGCCTGGCGACCGACGAGGGCAGCGGGCTGGACAGCGCGCAGTTCGTCGCCAACTACGACAACACCTGGCATGACATCGGCCCCCGCCTCACCAACAGCGCGGCGACCCCGGCCTACACCTGGGATTGGTGCGCCGCGGGCATCCCGGATGGGGTCGTCAGTGTGGCGCTGCGCCTGCAGGATAAGGCGGGCAATCTCTCTCCTTACACGAGCGTGATCCATGTCGTCAAGCAGTACGCCTGCCCGGCCGCCTGCCAGCCGGGGGACGGCGAGGTCGCCCTGTTTAGCCAGGCAGAGTTCGGCGGCGCCTGCCAGAATTTTGCCATCGGCAGTTTCAGCGCGCTGGGCGGGGTGGGAGATAACCAGGCGGCTTCGCTGCTGGTCGGCAAAAATGTGCAGGCGACAGTCTATCTAAACAGCGACTTCAGCGGGCGCGGCGAAACCTTCTTTGCGTCAGACAATCTCTTGAGCGACAACCGGATCGGCGCGGGGACGATCTCGGCTTTGAAGGTAATCAGCGCAACGGTCATCCCGCAGCCGCCGCTGGCGCTCACCGGCGGCGTAGAATTGACCCAGGGCGATGTCGCCACACTGGTGTGGGAGAATACGGTAGGCGGAGTGGAGTTCCAGGCCAGGGTCAGCGGGGCGGCGGAACTGACCTCCACGTGGCAAAGTGCGATCGTTTGGCGGCTGGCCGATCTGCCGGCGGGCAGTTATGGCTGGCAGGCGCGCGCCCGCAGCCCGGCCGGCGAGAGCGCCTGGAGCGCGGCGCAGCCCTTCCGTGTGGTCGCCGCCGCAGAGACGCTGCCCGACCCGCTGCTGCCGTTCACCGATGATATGGAAACCTCGCCCGCCAACTGGAGCGCCAGCGGGCTGTGGCGGCGGGTCAACGACGAAAGCATGAGCCGCAGCGGCGCATCGAGCTGGTGGTTCCAGACGATCACTGGCACTTACGCCCTCGACCAGCAGCCGGTCAGCGGCGACCTGACCTCTGTCCCCATCTCGATCACCGCCGGGAGCTATTTCTTGCGCTTTTATTACCTGTACGCCGCCGAAAGCCACGCCCCCCACTGGGATCAGCGCTGGCTGCAAATCGCGGTAGATGACGGGCCGTTCCAGAATGCGCTGCAGTTGAGCGACGATCCTGACCTCAGCGAGATCACTTCGGGCAACTGGCTGAAAGCGCCGCCGGTGGACCTCTCGCCCTACCAGGGCCATGCCATCCGCCTGCGCTTCCACTTCGACAGCCTGGATGGAAACTTCAACAATTTCAAAGGTTGGGGGATTGACGATGTTTCGATCAGCAGCAGCGCGCCGCCGCAGTGCAGCGACGCCGACAACACGCCGGCGCAGGCCATACCTCTTACCTATGCGCAGACCGTTAACGGTGAAATCTGTCCCAACGGAGATGTGGATTTTTACCGGTTCACTGGCAAGGCCGGCGATCCAATTGGGGCCGATATCGAGGCAAAAACGATCGGTTCGCAGCTTGATTCGTACCTGAGCCTGATCGGCCCGGACGGGGTCAGTGTGCTGGCCGAAAACGACGACAAGCTGCTCGAAAAGCTGACCGACTCGCGCGTCTCGTTCATCCTGCCGGCCGATGGCGTGTACTATCTAAAAGTGCGCGCCTGGAATCACCCCACCGCCGGCGGCGTGAACTACAACTATGTCCTGCACCTGGTCAAGGACAGCCGCGCTCCTCAAATTTCGATCACCTTCCCCACCGATGGCAGCTATCTGCCGGCCGCCGTCATCTCTGTCACCGCGATCGCGACCGATGCGGTCGGGATAAGCTGCGTCGAATTTTACTGGCACAATGGCGATTGGTCAGCCATCTCCAAATGGCAGCGGATTGGCGTTGACGACAGCAGCGCCGATTCGGCGGATCAGAATACCTGGGCGATCAATTTCAACGCCCAACAGGCCAATCAGAGCGGGGCGGCCATTTACGCCAAAGCCTACGACCGCGCCGGCCACTGGACGATCAGTGGGGCCTGGATGCTGGCGATTGATACCGCGCCGCCGATGAGTCTGCTGGCCGGCCTGCCGGCCGCGCAAAGCAGCACCGCCATCAACCTGTTGTGGTTCGGGCTGGACGATGTGTCCAACATTGCGCACTACGATCTGCAATGGAATATCAACAACGCCGGCTGGACGAATTACCCCACAACGTTCGCCGGCAATGTCGCTGAAACCTGGGTGATTGGCGAGGCGGGCAAGCAGTACGCGTTCCGCCTGCGCGCCGTAGATACCGCCGGCAACCAGGAGGCATACCCGGCGGAAGCAGAAGCCGTCACCAGCATCCCGGCCGCCAATGCCTTGTGCGCCTCGCCGGACGCCTGGGAAAATGACAACACTCTGCAAGCCGCTCACCCCCTGACCGAGACGGTGCAGACGCACACGTTCTGCAACCCGGCAGGGGCGCTAAACGATGTAGACTGGGTCTCCCTGGCGGCGACGGGCGGCAAGGGATATATCCTGGAAGCCAGGCCGCTCGAAGCCAGCGCGGCGGCGGTGGTGATCAGCATTTACGCCGCGGATGGCGTCACCCTGTTGGCCGAAGCCGCCCCGGCGCAGCTCAATCAGCCAACCTACCTCACCTGGAACGCCAAATCCACTGGCAAGGTCTATCTGCGCCTGAAGCATCTGGATGGGCGAGTGGCAGGGAAATCTGTCGCCTACACCATCTCACTGGCCGAAGGGCTGCATGTCTTTCTGCCCCTGGTCATCAAGTAATAGGAACGTCACCATGCCGATCAAATCTTTTCTCCGCCGCCTGGTCAAACGTGTGCTGTATGCCAACGATTACACCCGTTACGATGGCAGCACCTTGCCCACGCCCGATCAGCGCTACTGCGGCCCGCAGTTCAAAGACAACGCCTATTATGTGAGGAGAACGTCCCGCCGGTCTCCATCAATCCTGAAGGGTATCTCTTCCAAAAATATTCTGGCCCGCTGCATGTCGTGCGCTACGATAAGGACTACCTCATCTCTGTGGCGCAGCAAGCGGGGTTCGCTCTCAAAACGTTTACCCACTGCACCGAAGTGGATGGGCAAAGCGCCCTTTATTTTACAAAGCTCTAAACTATGTCCTATACAACCATTATTTCCCCTGCTGAACTTATTCCCCATCTGAACGATCCTCAATGGGTGATTGTAGACTGCCGCTTCGCCCTGGGCGACCCTGATCGCGGCCGGAAAGCTTACGAAGAAGCGCATATTCCCGGCGCAGTCCATGCGCACTTAAACGATGATCTGTCCGGACCGATCCAGATCGGCGTGACCGGGAGGCATCCTCTACCCACGCCAGAGAGCGCCGCGGCGACTTTTGGCCGACTGGGGATCGGCGACGCTCTGCAAGTGGTAGTTTACGACGACGCGGGCGGGGCGCTGCCCGCCGCCCGCCTGTGGTGGATGCTGCACTGGCTGGGCCACCCCGCAGCGGCAGTGTTGGATGGCGGCTGGCAGCGCTGGCAAAGCAGCTGGCAAAGCGGCGGGCAAAAAGAAGGCTGGCCAACCGCCAGCGGAGTGGAAAACCGCGCCGCGCAGGTCTTCACCCCTCGCCCGCGCGCCGAATGGGTGGTCAGCGTGGAAGAGACAGCCCGCCTATCCCAGGGTCAAGGCGGGCTGTTGTGGGATGCTCGCGCCGCCGACCGTTTCCGCGGCGAAAATGAAACCATCCATCCGGTCGCCGGACACATCCCCGGGGCGCGCTCCGTCCCGTATGCCGAGAACCTGACCGCCGAAGGGGTCTTCAAACCGGCGGAGGAACTGCGCGCCCGCTACCGCACCCTGCTGGGATCAGCCGACGCGTCGCAGATCACGATGTACTGCGGCTCCGGCGTCACTGCAACCCACAACCTGCTGGCAATGCAAGTTGCCGGCCTGGGCGCGGCGCGGTTGTATCCTGGCTCCTGGAGCGAGTGGATCACTGACCCGCGCCGGCCGACGGCGAAGGGGTAAAAGCGCTGGCGCTGAGGCCAGGCGCAGCGACGATCTCCAGGCGCAGAGCGGCGTAGAGGAGCAGGCTGCCGCCCCACATTTCTAACAGTTCTTCAAAAATGACCTCGACAAAGTAAATGCTGTCCCCGGCCGGGATGGAATAGCCGATCAATTCCAGTCCAACCGCCCCCAGGCCGGTTGCGCCGGCGCCGAGCAGCATAAAAAACAATTCCATGCGATGATAGCGCCAGAGGAACCAGACGTAGCGCAAGCCGACGGCAGCCAAAACCAGCCCCGCCGCCAGGTAGAGCCAGATCCACGCTCCATGCCCGTCGCCGAACAGAAAACGCTGCGCGCCGGGCAAATTTTTAGCCTGGAAAGTCAAGCGCTCATGAATGGCGATGCCTTCATCCGCCGAGACCAAGACAAAAACCAGGCTGGCCAGGCGGAAGGGCCATTTCAAAGGGTAGCCGGCCGGGCTTTGGCGCGCGGCCAGCCAGAAGGCCACTCCCACCAGCAGCAATTGCATCGAAGAAAACCAGGCGGCAAGCGAGGTGTCACTGTCAAGATTGAACAAGTCAATCTTGCTGACCGAGTCGCCCAAGACCGCCCGCAGCGCGCCGTAGGCCAGGACAAGAACCAACCCACCGCCGGCCATGAGCAGGGCCAGGTTGCGGGCATCACGAGAGGTGTAACGGATGGTAGTTTCCATAAGCAGCTCAGATCAGGGTAAAACTTGTTTTGGCGCGGATGTCGCGCGAGGATGCGGCAAACAAGACCTCAAACCGGCCCGGCTCTGCCACCCACTGTTTTTTGTAGGGATGGTAAAACGAGAGCGAGCGCTGGTCGAGATTGAAAACGACCTCTTTGCTCTCGCCGGGCTGAAGTTCGACCTTGGCAAAGCCTTTGAGTTCTTTCGGCGGGCGAGGCAGCGAGGAGTGATCGTCGCCCAGGTAAAGCTGCACCACTTCTTTGCCGGCGACCGAACCAGTATTTTGGACAGTGACCGAAACGCGAATCTCCTCGCCGGCTTTCACGACCTGGGGCGACTGGGGGTTGCTGTAGGCGAAAGTGGTGTAGGATAAGCCGTAACCAAAGGGGAACAGCGGCTCAAGCGCCTTTTTATCGTAATAGCGATAGCCAACGTAAATGCCCTCGCCGTAATCCACCTCGCGGCAGCCAGGATAAGCGGCGTTAATAAAGGCCGGGGTATCTTCCAGGCGCTTGGGGAACGTCACCGGCAGTTTGCCAGAGGGATTCACCTCGCCCAGGAGAATGCGGGCGACGGCGCTGCCGTTCTCCTGGCCGGGATAGAAGGCTTCGACCACAGCAGCCGCCGAATCCAACCAGGGCATCGTCACCGGCGCGCCGGCGTTCAAAATGACCACCGTCTTGGGATTGGCCGCCGCCAGGGCCGCAACCAGCTCATTTTGTTGGGCCGGCAAATCCATATCCGCCCGATCCCAGCCTTCGCTCTCAAAGCCCTCTGGGAAACCCACGAAAGCCAGCACCACGTCCGCCTGGCGGGCCAATTCGACCGCCCGCGCTGGGCGAGGATCCGCGCCGGGCGGGTATAGAATGGCCGCCGAGAACCGGCTGGAGACCACCACCTGGCCAGGGTATTTGGTGTATTCAATGCGCAGGGCATACGCCCGGCCGGCTTCCAAGTCTTTGGTGAACGACAGGCCGGTTTGAGCCAAATCCCAGTTTGATTCGTTGGGCGCCTGGCTGTCGGCGATCACTTCACCATCCAGCGAAATCTTAACCTGGCCGGCGTGATGCAAGCCGAAAGTGTAGACGCCGCTCACCGGCGCGCGCAAAGTCCCGTTCCAGCAGCAGGCGAAGTGATCGTTTTCGGGCCTGTCTGCCGGCGGCAGCCACCACCAAAACTCAGGGCGCTGCCCGCTCAAGCTGGAAGTGGGCGTCCCGGCCAGGCCATCAGCGCCGCGGTAAACATCCAGCTTCATGCCTGGCGCAGCGCCATCGGGCATGGTCAGCCAATCCACAGGAATGGTGGGCGGCTGCACAAAGTTGTCGCAGCCCTGCTCATAAAGCAGCGTGACCTGATCGCCGAGGCTGGCTTTGAGGGCCTGCAGCGGCGTGACGCGATAGGGCGGGTCCACGTGCGAAGAGCCGCCGCCTTCGATCACCGCTTCAGCGGCGTTCGGCCCAATAACGGCGATGGTCTTCAGCTTGCTCAAATCCAACGGCAGCACGCCATCGTTCTTGAGCAGGGTGATGGCTTCTTCGGCCAGTTGACGAGCCAGGGACTGGTGGGCGGGCGTATTCGCAGAGCCTTGCGCGATCGTCCCGTCCATGCGCCCGCTCAACAAAACAAGGCGCAGCACACGCCGGGCGGCGTCCGTCACCGCTTCTTCGTCTATTTGCCAGTTGAAAACCGCCTCGCCCAAGAACTTATAATACTTCACCGGGCCGGGCATTTCCAAATCCAGGCCGCCAGCCACCGAGGAGAAGATAGTGTGGTTGGCGCCCCAATCCGAAACCACCGCCCCCTCAAAACCCCATTCCTCTTTAAGGATTTTGTTGAGCAGCCCATCGTGCTGGCTGGCGTACACGCCGTTAATCCGGTTGTAAGAACACATCACCGTCCAGGGTTTCGCCTCTTTGACCGCCATTTCAAACTGCGCCAGGTACACTTCGCGCAAGGTGCGATCATCAATATTAGAACTGGCGCGCCCGCGCTCGATCTCATAATTATTGACGGCATAGTGCTTGAGCGAGGTACCGATCTTTTGGGATTGAACTCCCTGGATATAGCCCACGGCGGTCTTGCCGGCCAGGAAAGGGTCTTCGGAATAGGTCTCGAAATTGCGTCCTCCGCGCGGATCGCGCACAATGTTGACGCAAGGGCCTAAGAGAATATCGCAGTCCAGGGCGCGCGTCTCCTCAGCCAGAGCTTTGCCCACCTGCGCCACCAGGTCGGGATTCCAGGCCGCGCCCATTGAAACCCCGGTGGGGAAACAAGTGGCGGGCAGCGTCTGCAGGTTGCGCGCCGAGTCCGAGCGCACCCCATGCGGGCCATCCGTCATCACAATCGAAGGAATCCCCAGGCGAGGAATGGGTACCGTTCGCCAGGTATCCTGCCCAGACAGCAGAGCGACTTTCTCGCTAAGCGTCATCTGCTGGAGCAGTTTTTCGACTTGTTGATCAAGGCTTTGATCGTTGGTTTGGTTCATCAGCATAGGAAAATTCCTCTTTCAGTTTATTTTAGGTTAAGTATTGGGCTTTCGTCAACTGGAGGCGGATTTCATCTGCCAGTTGACGCAGCCCAACCGGTTTGCTAAAGTAGGCATTGGCGCCGGCGTCCAAGCAGCGCTGGCGATCGCCGGGCATGGCCAGCGCGGTGAGGGCAATAATCGGGATTTGGGCAATTTGAGGTTTGGCGCTGGCGCGAATCTGGCGAATGGCCGATAGACCGTCCAGCCCCGCCATCTGGATATCCATTAAGATCAGGGACGGCGCAACCGCTTCCGTTTTGGCAACCGCCGTTTCGCCATCCGCGGCAAACAAGATATGGTAACCGCAGCTTTGCAGATAATCGGTGGTCGCCACGACATTGGTCTCATTATCTTCTACCAGCAAAATCAAATCCTGGCTGTGCGCTTCGGCGGCCGCCAGAACATTGTTTGGATCAGGGTCATCCATCCCCTGCGCCGAGGGTCGCGCCGGGATAAAAGCCAAAGACCTATCCCAGGGCAGAGAAATTGTGAAACTGCTCCCATGCCTCAACTCACTTTCCACATGGATGCTGCCGCCATGCAAATGGACCAGGCGATTGACCAGCGCCAGGCCCAGGCCAGCGCCCTCATACTGGCGATTTAAACTGCTGTCGATCTGTACAAAGGGTTTGAACAATTTTTGCACGTCGCCAGGCGCAATGCCAATCCCCGTATCAGTGACCGTAAATTGCAGCGCCGACCAGGCTTTATCCGGCCTGACCCGCAGCGCGACATGTCCCTGCTCCGGGGTAAATTTGACCGCGTTGCTGAGTAAATTGACCAAAATTTGTTTCAGGCGCTTGGGATCGGCCACAATCGTCGAAGCGGCCAGGTCTTGTTCATACTCCACCAGGATAGATTTTTTGGCGGCCGACTCTTTGATAAAGACCAGGCTCGCCTGGCAAATCTCGTCCACACTGATTTCATAGGGATAAAGCTCTACCCGGCCGGCTTCGATCTTCGAGAGATCGAGAATGTCGTTGATCAGTTCCAAGAGATGATGCCCGCTGGATCCGATCACTTCCAAAGAAGCTCTTTGGCGCGGATTGATCGGCCCACGCACCTGCTCCATCAACACCTCGGTCATTCCCAAAATGCCATTTAAGGGGGTGCGCAGCTCATGACTCATATTGGCTAAAAACTCGTCTTTGGCGCGGTTGGCGCGCTGCAGATCGGCATTGGCGCGGCTTAACTCGGCAGTGCGTTCCGCCACCCGCTGTTCAAGCTCATCGGCGTAGCGCACCGTTTGTTCGTGCAGCGCGGCGCGCCGCATGGCGTTTGAGGCAATGTCCGCAATCGCATTGAGCAAACTGACCTGATCGGGGCGAATTTCATTCTCGCTGCACACAACCATCGCGCCGAAGGTCTGATTCTGAACAGTCAGGGGGATCAAAGCCGCCGCCTGTGGACGCCCAGTCTGAGGCAGAGCAATGTGCAAGTTGGCAACTTCGCGAACATCCTGGCTCACATAAGCCTGGCCAGTTTCTAAGACCTTGCCGGCGACGCCCTCTCCGGGCGGCAGGCGCAGGCGGGCATGTCCACCCAAAACCCCTGCCCCCAGGCCATACTCCGTTTCGCCGGTAAGCGGGTCGCGAAAGACGAACATGGCGCCATCGGCCGGCAAGATGGCAATGATCTGTTCGAGGATGACCGGCAGCATCTTCTCTTGCGTGTTCGCGGTGCGCATAGCGGCGGAAACTCGCGTCAGAGAATCCAATTCTTGCAAACGGCGGCGCGTTTCGGCGTAAAGCCGCGCGTTTTCAATCGCCGCGCCGGCCTGGGCCGCCAATGTAATGACCAACTGCTCATCCGCCGGGGTAAATGCTGCTTGATGTTCACTCTCCACACTGATCACCCCAATGATGCGTTCCCCGACTTGAATCGGAACATACAACCCTGACTTCATGCCCGAATAGGTTTCTTTATAACGTGTGTCAGCCGCCAGATCATCCACGCGCAAAGCGATGCCATGCGCTAACACCCAACCGGTCAGGCCAACCCCAGAGCGGCTGATGGCGACCTGCAAGCGCAGGCGTTCCGCTTGTAAATCACTGACTTTCACACTGTGTGAGCTAAACGCCAGCACTTCGAAGGCGTCATGCTCTGGGTGATAATGCCGCACAATTGCATGATGCCAGTGCAAACGTTCAGCCAACAGGTTAATGATGCGCTGCCCGATCTCGACCGGTTCCAGCAATTGGCTCAAGGCCCGGCTTATTTGATACAGCACTTCCAGATCGGCCAGGCGGCGCTCCATTTGGGCCTCACCCATTTTGCGATCTGTGACATCCTGCTGCACGGCGATAAAATGGCGACCTGGTTCATCATAAATGGGCGTAATGGTCATTTCCCCGGTATAGAAACTGCCATCTTTGCGTTGGTTGATCAATTCCCCGCGCCAGACCTGGCCGGCCAGGATCGTCTGCCACATTTGCTGATATAAAAGCGGCGAATTTTGCCCCGATTTAAGCAGTTCGCGCATGGTCTTGCCGATCACCTCCGCAGACACATACCCGTTCAATTGCAGAAAGGCACGATTGGCCCACTGAACGCGCCCTTCGACATCCGTAATCACAATCGCGTTGGCAGCCGCTTCCAGGGCAGCGCTTTGCTGGCGCAACTGCTGTGCAGACTGCCTGTGCAGCGTAACATCACGATAATTCAAAACGATCGCTTGCACCGCCGGATCCGACAGCAGATTGGCGGCGCTGCCCTCAAACCAGCGGTACTCGCCATTTTTATGGCGTGCCCGCATTTCGATCGGAATAAGCTGAAACGGCTTCGCCAGGATTTCGGGAAATTTTTGCTTGCGGAGAAATTCGACTTCATCAGGATGCAGCAAGTCAAAACTACTCTGACCCAGCCGCTCTTGCACGGAATACCCCAAAATGGACGTCATGGAAGGGCTGTGGTAGAGAACTGCACCCTCGGCGTTCAACAAAGTGATAATATCTATGCTGTGCTCAATCAAAGCGCGAAAACGGGCTTCGCTGGCGCGCAGCGCCATAGAATTGGCGCGCTTTTCCGCAGCCTGCCCGACAATCAGCAGCAGTTGATCCACATCATACGGCTTGGGAATGTAAGAATACGCTCCCCGATGGATGGCTTGAATTGCCGAATCTTGCGAGGCGTGACCGGTCAACACAATACATTCGGTGTCGGGCGAGCGCTGCTTAATGGTACGCAGCAATTCCAGACCAAAGGCGTCTTCCAGTCGCAAATCGAGCAAAACCACCGCGAGCTGATCGTCAGAAATCCGTCGAATAACCTCCTGTCCACTATAGTAAGACAGGACCTCAAAGCCCTTAATCTTGAAAATATCAGCCAAAGTTTTTTGCAAATAGATATCATCATCCACAATTCCGATTCGTAAGCGTTGTTCCATGGGGCTCCTATGTTCTTCAAATGCTGCGCTTACCCGTTCAGCAGAACAGTGACCGGTTTCTCCCTCAGCGCGGCAGAAAAGAAAACGGTTGGTTTACTACAGGCAAAAAAAGGGTGAAAATGCTACCCTTGCCAGGCTCGCTTTGCACCTCAATTTTACCTCCATTTGCCTCAACCAGTTTCTTACTCAGGGCTAATCCTAATCCAATCCCCCTGGCTTTGGTTGTAAAAAGCGGCTCAAAAAGCCGGCGCATATTTTCAGCCGAAATTCCCATGCCGCAATCCTTAATCGCCAGCGCCACGAATGGCCCTTGCATCTCCGCCGAGAGCGTCAATTCGCCGCCGGCAGGCATCGCCTGAAACGCATTCAACACCAGATTCCCCAACACCTGGGCTATCTGCTGCGGATCAACCAATATCGAGGGTAAATGAGTGGGCAAGGAAAGCATCACGCAAACTTTTTCGGGAGGCGGATAGCGGCCCATCACACGCTGAATCAGATCCGCGAGGGATGTTGACTCAAGGCCGGCGGGCTTAAGGCGCGAAAAATCCAATAAGTCGGTAATAATTTTTTCGGCGGCGCGGGTTTCGCCTTCAACGATTCCCAGGTATTCCTTAACCTTTTCACTTGCCTCGGGCTGGATAAGCTTCAGAAAATAGACCGCGTTGCTGATCACCGCCAGCGGGTTGCGCAGTTCATGCCCTATGCCGCCGGCCAGTTGACCCAGGGCGGCCAATCTTTCCTGGCGGATCAACCGCTCCTGCGCCTGGCGCAGTTCCCAGGTGCGCGCTTCGACTTCTCTTTCGAGGCGTAAGTTATATTCCTGCAAAGCTTTTTCAGCAGTCACCAGGCGCAAAGACAATTGGACGCGCAGGATCAATTCACGCCCAGGGATCGGGCGGGCAATAAAGCTGTCTGCGCCGCTTTCCAGCAAAGCAGCCTGGCTCTCGTTGTCTGTCAAAAGACCCGACAGCAAGATCACAAAAATGCCGCGCAGTTCTGGGTCGGCTTTGATCTGCTTACAGATCTCCAGCCCCGAAATATCCGGCATCCCCACATCTAACAGGATCAAGTCAGGCTTATACTGGCGCGCCAGGCGCAGCCCTTCGGCGCTGCTTTCTGTGCAAAGCAATTGATAGCCAACCGAAGCCAGGATACGTCGTGTCACGCTCAAAGTCATCTTGTCATCATCTACAATCAAAATTCTCACTGCCGCGCTAAGTCTCATAGTTCTACCAATCCATTCCTGGCTGCGTCTGCCTCAGGCCAGCAACATTGTATTCATCTAAAAATGTAAAAAATTCGATATGGAAAAATTCTTTCCACAGGATATAATAATTCTAGTCCACTTTTCGTAAAAACGATATACAGGAGGCCATTGGTGTCCAAAGTTCAACCGGTTATCTTAATTGTAGACGATGAACCTGGCAACCAGGTCGTATTAGAGGCCCTACTAATAGGAAAAGGCTATCACTTGTTCTTCGCCAATAACTATCAGACAACCTTCGAATTTGTCAATAGTATCCTCCCCGATCTCATCTTGTTAGATATTCTACTCCCTGAAATGAACGGCTATGATATTTGCCAGAACATCCGCCAACAAGAACGCTTGAAGGACATTCCGATCATCTTCATTACCACACTTGGCAATCCATTGGATCGCCAGAGAGGTTTTGAGGTCGGCGGAAATGACTTCATCTCCAAACCATTCAAAAGTCAGGAACTGCTGGCGTGCATCAAAAATTATTTAGCGATGCAGCAGACTTCCACTCAATAGACAAAGATTACCCATGGATCCCCAACCGCCCAAACAAACGATCTTAATTGTGGATGATGAGCCAACCAATATTGATGTGCTGTACGGCATTCTGCACAACACATACCGGCTCAAAGTGGCCCTCAATGGAGAATTGGCGCTGAACCTGGCCGCCTCTGAGCAGCCGCCCGATCTCATCTTGCTGGATATTATGATGCCGGGCATAGATGGCTACGAGGTCTGCCGCCGCCTGAAAGAGAATCCGCGCACCCACTCGATCCCGGTACTCTTCGTCACAGCGCTGTCAGAAGCCGGCGACGAGCGCAAAGGCTTTGAGATGGGAGCGGTAGATTACCTCACCAAACCGGTCAGCGCGGCAGTGGTGGAAGCGCGCGTGCGCACGCACCTGGCGCTTTACGACCAAAGCCGCGCCCTGGAAGAGTTGGTGCGCCAGCGGACGCGTGAACTGCAGCACTCCAACCAGGAGCTGCGCCAGGAACGGGCGCGCTTTGAATGGATGGTGCAATCGGCTGAGGAGGGGTATTTGATCCTGGATCGCAAAGGGTTGATTGTGTTTGCCAACCCGCGCGCCCGCCTGTACCTGGGCCTGGGAACGGGGTCTGCTCCGATTTCAACTTCATTTCTCGATCTTGCCCGCCGGCAGTACCGGCTGGAAACACCTGAGGCCTGGGTCAACC